>NZ_JBAVCF010000802.1:0-1837 GCF_049586575.1 Bradyrhizobium sp. | reverse complement strand
CTGGTCATCGACGACGCTGCGATCACCGCCGACAGTGCCGATCAGAGTGAGTTTGAGCGCCTTCGACCGGCCAGGAAACGCGGCCCGAATAACAAAATGAAGCCAATTATCGCGACGGAGTCTCCATGAGTTCCTTCAGATAGGTCCAAGCCAATCGATGCTTTGACTTAATGTATCCTAGCGGATACTTATGCCTGTCCGTCAAACTGAGATCTTCGCCGGCTGGCTGACGCCACTGTCGAGTGGACTCGACATCATGCGCAAGACCCTGGGCCAGCATGAGATCGCCACGGTGCGGACCACCGCGATCGACCAAACTGCCAGCATCGCCAACCTCACGACGGTGCTTGCCCACTCATCTGCAGAATGGATCGCCTCGGACTGGCCGATTTGCGCGATAAGCGAAACGGAAAGGCCACGCCGGATGGGCGCCACCCTGACTTATGCGCGCCGGTATGCGTTGTTCACACTCGTCGGCATTGCGGGGGAGGATGATCTCGATGCGCTAGATCTTGTGACGCCGCAGAGCCAAGGCGCGGATCCGCCGAAAACAGCCTGGCAATCCTCACCTGAACGGCAGTCACCGTGATCTTGTTCAGTCCCCTCCCCGCCGCGGCAAAAATTATTATCAGCAGTCCGACAAACCCAGTCTTGGCCCAAAGGAGTCGGTCGACTTACGCGACCGGCTTCTCGGCGAGGCCGGGAATATTTCCTCTGCTGATGACGCCGCGCTGTGGGCATACTGCAATCTCAAAGGCAAGAACGGTCTGACCATAGCAGACGCCCAATGTGTCGAAGAGGCCTTCCGAGTGGCCCTGACGGCTCTTGCCCACCGGTAGAAGAATCTGAACAAGCGTTGCCGTCACACAGTATGGAGCCAAGCAGGCCCAAAAAACGGCAACGGTTCACTGTGATCGACAAGAGCGTGCTGGTGTTGCCTGAGCCGCACCGAATTCGTGACCGGGAACACGTCAAATAGGTTGCCACACAGGCTTGCCTGATTTGCGGGCGACAGCCTTGTGATGCCCACCATCTGAGCTTCGCACAAAACCGTGCGCTTGGGCGCAACATCCGCCGGGTAACCCGCAAACGCCATTCGGCCGAAGAGAAGATGCGCACGGCGTCCTCCGCGCATACTTCGCTGTTCCGACGGGGAATGTCGGCGCTGCGACAACGAGCGAAGTGCTGTGCTCAATGCGAGTTGTCATGAGGTATCCCAGCGTGGTGTCGGCCGTTGCGGCGGTGGAGAGCGGGGATGGCGGCCGATGTCGACCATGTGGCCTCCGCAGACGGGGCAAAGATCGATGCGACGACCAGTGAGCATGGCGTAGCGCTCGCGATAATCGCTCGGTTCATCGATTAGAGCGGGCTCGGGCGCCTGCAGAGCGGTACGGATGGCTGGAAGCTTGGTGGCTCGGCAGGCATTGGCCAGGAAACCGAAGTGCCGGATGCGGCGGAATCCTGCGGGCAGGACGTGCTGTCAACGGGCACTGAAGTTTCACCGATTGTGGGCGTCCAATTTTCCCTAGTTGACCGGTTTGGGACAGGCCGGTGATCAGCCTTTTGATGATCGTCGGTGCTCTTTTCTGATAGTCGCGCGCGGCGCTTCGGAGCCGGCGATGGGACGGCAACGGTTTTGGCGCGAAGGTGTTCGGGGACGAGATCGCCGTGCTGACGAAGCCGGTAGCTCGACCCTTCGATTTGGATGACGACGGCATGGTGGAGAAGCCGGTCCAACAGCGCGGTGGCGACGACGGCATCGCCGAAGATTTCGCCCCACTCGGCGAATCCGCGGTTGGAGGTGAGGATCATCGCGCCCTTTTCATAGCGGCCGTTG
>NZ_JBAVCF010000801.1:0-2127 GCF_049586575.1 Bradyrhizobium sp. | reverse complement strand
CCTATGAGTTGGGCAGATTTTGCGCAAGATGCTCTGCAAACTCGTAGTTCTGGGCGAGCTTTAGCCACCGCTGTTCAGAATCGAGAAGATTCTTCCGCCGCTTGGGGTCCGTTTCGACCTTTGCCTGCCGTCGTAGCGACGCGAAATTTTGGTCACATTCAAATTTGAGCTTATGCCGATAGATCCTCCGGCGCAGTCTCTGCTGCACGCAAGAACCACGTCTCTGCTAGCGGACTTCAACGAACCCGGAAATCAAACCGGCTTGGGCTTGATAACTACCGAGAGCTGCTCAAACACGCCCGGAAAATAGGAAACATTCTGGAACGGAGTCTTGCCGATCGCGTCAGCAAGCTTCCGGCCTTGCGCTTTGTCCCTGCCGAAAATGACAATCCGTGTATTAAAATCGTTTCTCGGCATCGGCACCTTTTCGAAGCCGCCGGTAGCCACCGCATCGGCCGGCACATTGTGGGCGCCCGGTAGCGTGCCCTGTGCAAACTCCTCCGCCGACCTCGCGTCGAAATAGACCACCGTCTGGTCAACGCCGAAAATCCGCACGATACCTTCCAGTTCGATTTCCACCGGTCCACCGAGCGCCCGCCAGACCGGAATACCGAGCTGATACCGCCGTACGCTGGTGAATCCAGCCTCCGCCAGGTGAGCGCTGAGCTGGCGCCCCGCCTTGCAGTACTGCCCGTTGCAATAGATCACCAACGATTGGCTCTTATCGCCTTGCACCAGCCGTTCGACCGCAGCAACATACTCCGATGGCGGCGCGCCGGGTGCAGGTGCGACATTGCGGGCACCGGCGATATGCCCGGCTGCATATTCCGCACGCTTGCGGGAATCGAGCACGATGGCGCTGCCGTCGGCCAGGATACGTCGGACATCCTCAGTGCTAACCTGAGGAGTTTTCTGGTCAGGTTCAGCCAGTGTCGCTTGGTACACGTCTGTCTGCGATATCGCCAGATCGGTCACGGATATCGTCATGTCTGCCGTCGCGATGCCACTCGCGCCTCCCAATTATTCAAACGGTAGCGTAACATGATACTTCAGTCATCGGTGCGGATCATTCGCGTTATTGCCGCGCTGTCTTCGATGGCTCGCCTCTTTCCGCGAAGATGCCAAGCACATCGCAGTCTAATTTATGTCGCAAGACTGCGTACCAACATGTAGATCGCCACTGCGAATATGACCGCTGCGAACACGATGTTGAGTGCTCCACGTTTGCTTGCGAGCCGCGTCGCAAGGCTGCCGCCGAGAAGACCTCCGAGCACGCCTCCGGCGATGAATACTCCCGCAAGAGGCCAGTCGACCAGTCCAGAGAATGCGTAGCTCCCCGCCGTCGTCAGACCGAACGCGGTCACGGCAACCAGCGACGAGCTCACGGCATGGAGGATCGGCATTCCGGTCGCAAGCATGAGTGCTGGTACGATCAGGAACCCGCCGCCAATTCCGAAAAAGCCGGACAACGTTCCAGTCGCCAAGCCGAGACCAGCAAGCGCCCGCAGGTTTTCGCGATTTAGGCGAACGGCATGATTGCCGCCTCCCGAACGCCCCCTGAGCATCAGCGCCCCGACAACCAGCATGAGGACCGCAAAGAGAGCCAACAGCTTCTGGCCATCAATCATCTTGCCGAAAATGGAGCCCAGAAAGGCGCCGGCAATGCCTGCAGCGGCGAAGACCAGCGCACACAGCCATTTCACGTTGCCTCTGCGAGCGTGGCCGGCCAAATTCGCAGCTGCGTTGGCAGCGACCGCGACGGCACTCGTCCCTATCGCGATATGCGGGCTCGGAACGCCGACAAGATAGACCATCAGCGGTACTGCTAGGATTGAACCACCGCCACCAACGAGGCCAAGCGAGAAGCCCACCAAAGTACCGGAAGCGACCCCCAGCACGCCTTGCATGAGCGAAATCATGGTCAAGGCTCCTAGCGCTGGGCTAATCGCACGATAGTCGTGTCAGGCAACTTGTGAATGGAAAGCATCGCGATTCCAGGGCGCCCGCATTAACAGCCGCGCCATTCCACAGAATCCGGTCAGCCCCGCCAATAGAAGCCCGGCCCCCACGAACCCGGGCACAATGAAAAACCAGGGCGTCGCCAACGTGCCAAGAAGCGTCCCGGCC
>NZ_JBAVCF010000800.1:0-2235 GCF_049586575.1 Bradyrhizobium sp. | reverse complement strand
CCAATAGGGAGATTGCCATGTCGACGGGCCACGAGGCCACAAAAGTACACGAGTCCGCGGGCTGCCGTCCTGCTGAAACGGCACATATGAGCGAGCGGCCCAAGGGACGCGCCGATCGCCGCTATTTCATCGGCGGCTCGGACGCCCGGATCATCATGGGCGATGACGAGGCCGCGCTCACGCGGCTATGGCGGGAGAAGCGGGGCGAGGCGGAGCCCCAGGACCTGTCCGGCAACCTCATTGTCCAACTCGGGGTGGTCACCGAGGACCTCAATCGGCGCTGGTACGAGGCCAATTCGGGTCAGACTCTGACCGATGTGCAGCGCCGGGTCTTCCATCCGACGCTGCGCTGGATGGCAGCCACCTTGGACGGTCGGGTTGAGGCAAGTGGGGCCGTGTTCGAGGCCAAGTTCATGCTCCCCTGGTACTTCTCGGAAGAGGCGGCAGCCGTGAAATACATGCCGCAGCTGCAGCACAACATGTGGGTCGTTGCGGCCAGGAGTGCCGTGCTGTCGGTGATCACCGGGGGCGGCAAATGGGTCGAGATCACAGCCCATGCCGATCCGCTCTACCAGCACCTCATTGTCACCGCCGAACGAAAATTCTGGCGCTGCGTCGAAAGCGGTGAGCCCCCTCGCCTATTTGGCGTCGAGCCGCCGAAGCCCCGCATCGAGGCGGTGCGCATCGTCGATATGAGTTCTTCGAACGCGTGGGCGGAATTCGCCGCAGTCTTTTCGCGGACGCGGGCGGCGCATCTCGAACATGAGCAGGCCAAGGCCGAGCTCAAGACGCTGGTGCCTGCAGATGCAAAGGAGGCGACCGGCCACGGCATTCGGGCCAAGCGCTCGAAATCCGGTGCCGTCAGTTTGGACCTCCTCCGCGTGGAGGGCAGCGATGCAGCGGTCCAGTAATTCGATTGCCAGCCTCGCCGCGGCACTTGCCAAGGCTCAGGTCGAGCTGGTCAACCCAGAGAAATCGCTGGTGGGGACCATTTATGCGGACGGCGCGGGGCAAGAAAGGCGCTCGTTCAACTACGCGTCGCTGGCGAGCGGGCTCGATATCGTGCGCACGACGCTTGGCCAGCATGAGATTGCGACCGTACAAACAACCGCGATCGACCAGAGCGCTGGTGTCGTCAGCCTGACAACCGTGCTGGCGCATTCTTCTGGAGAATGGATCGCTTCTGACTGGCCGGTCTGCGCCGTCAGCGATACCGCGACGCCGCGCCGGATGGGCGCGGCCCTGACCTACGCCAGACGGTATGCACTCTTTGCACTCGTGGGTATCGCCGGTGAGGATGACCTCGACGCTCCCGATCTGCAGATGCCGCCTACTCAGGCGTCGGCGCCGAAGAAAGCCAAGGAAGGACGAAATGGCCATCTCAACGGCGGACGCACTCCGTCTCGCCATGACGCGAACGGCCCCGGCAAATCTCTCGGACCACAGGAATCCAGTCAATTACGCGAACGCCTGCTTGCCGAACTCGACGCCCTCGGCTCCGCCGATGATGCGACAAACTGGGCGCACCGGTGCCTGCCCGAAAAAAACAAACTGACGGCAGCTGATGCCGCACTCGTCGAGGAGGCGTTCCGAGCAAAGCTGGCCGGCTTGGCTCCCCCCGCGGAAGAATCCTTGCTCCACGCCCCTGAGACGCCTGAGCAGTTTCCACCATCGCATGGCGACTATCCAGAAAAGCCCAACAGGCGGCGGCGATCCAAGGCGATCGATAAGTCCGCTCTCGCGTTGGCGGTGCCGCGGCGGGTTCGTGATCGGGAGCACGTCAAATTCGTCGCCGGGCGCCCCTGTCTGATCTGCGGACGGCAGCCCTGTGATGCCCACCATCTGCGCTTTGCTCAAAGCCGTGCGCTAGGCCGCAAGGTCAGTGATGAGTTCACGGTGCCACTATGCCGAGGCCATCATCGCGAGGTCCACCGCTACGGCGACGAAGCCGAGTGGTGGGGCAAGGTCGGCATCGATCCGATTGGGAGTGCCCGCGCCCTTTGGCTGAGGACGCATCCGCTGCCGCCCGTTTCGGACAAACTGGTCATCGAAGACGTTGCGATCACCGCCGACAGTGCCGATCAGAGCGAGGCCGAGCGCCTTCGGCCAGCCAGGAAACAGGCCCCGAATTACAAAACAAAGCCAATCATCGCGGCAGGGTCTGCATGACATCCTTCAAGCAGGTCCAAGCCAATCGATGCACTTGACGTCATGTATCCTGAAGGAGACTGATGC
>NZ_JBAVCF010000799.1:0-19107 GCF_049586575.1 Bradyrhizobium sp. | reverse complement strand
CCGACGCTGCGGCGCTCTGACCCCGCGCGCTCAACCTTTTCCAATCAGGAGTAAAACGAAATGACGTTCAAGCGTCGCTATAGCGCGGGATTGGCGGCTCTCGCCGTCGGCGTGTTCGCCGCCACCGGTGCCTATGCGGAACCAACCATCAACAAGGGCGACAATGCCTGGATGCTGACCTCGACGGTACTGGTGCTGTTGATGACGATCCCGGGCCTCGCGCTGTTCTACGGCGGCCTCGTCCGCTCCAAGAACATGCTCTCGGTCTTGATGCAGGTGTTCTACACGGTCTGCGTCGTCATCGTGCTCTGGGCGCTGTATGGCTACAGCCTCGCTTTCACCGGCGGCTCCGACTTCATCGGCGGATTCTCGAAGGCGTTTCTGATGGGCGTAACGCCGGACTCCAAGGCCGCCACCTTCAGCGTCGACGCCAATATCTCCGAGCTCGTCTACGTCTGCTTCCAGATGACCTTTGCGGCCATTACGCCGGCGCTCATTGTCGGCGCGTTCGCCGAGCGCATGAAATTCGCAGCCGTGGCGCTGTTCATTCCGCTGTGGGTCACCCTGATCTATTTCCCGATCGCTCACATGGTCTGGTATTGGGCGGGCCCGGACGCGATCTCGGATGCGGTGAAAGCCATCGCGGCCGCGGGTAGCGACACTGCCGCCAAGGCCGCTGCTGAAGCCAAACTCGCCGCGGTCAATGCCGACGCCGGCTGGGTCTTCAAGAAGGGCGCGATCGACTTCGCCGGCGGAACCGTCGTGCATATCAACGCCGGAATCGCCGGCCTTGTCGGCGCGCTGATCGTCGGCAAGCGCATCGGCTACGGCAAGGATCTGATGGCGCCGCACTCGCTGACCATGTCCATGATCGGCGCTTCACTGCTCTGGGTCGGCTGGTTCGGATTCAATGCCGGTTCAAACCTCGAAGCCAGCGGCGGCGCTGCGCTCGCCATGACCAACTCGTTCGTCGCGACCGCAGCGGCGGCCTTGTCGTGGATGTTTGCCGAGTGGATGCTCAAGGGTCATCCTTCGGTGCTCGGTGTCATGTCAGGCGCGGTCGCAGGACTCGTCGCGGTCACTCCCGCAGCCGGATATGCCGGCCCGATGGGAGCCATCGCGCTTGGCCTTGTAGTCGGCGTGGTCTGCTTGTTCTTCGTCACCACGGTGAAGAACGCGCTCGGCTACGACGACTCGCTTGACGTCTTCGGCGTTCACTGCATCGGCGGAATCATCGGCGCCATCGGCACCGGCATTCTGGTCAACCCGGCGCTCGGTGGCACCGGCATCCTGGACTACACCACCGGCAAGATCGCCGACTACGAGCTCGGTGCGCAGCTGGTTTCTCAGATCTGGGGCGTCTGCACCACGCTGGTGTGGTCCGGTGTCGGCTCGGCGATTCTTTACAAGGTCGTCGATGTCATCGTCGGCTTGCGCACCAACATCGAAAGCGAACGTGAGGGCCTCGACCTCACCGAGCACACCGAACGCGCCTACAACATGTGATTTCTCCCGGGGCATTCTCTCCCCGGAGGGATGCCCAGAACTACGGTTTGAGCACATACCCGGCAATGCTCCGACCGTTGAGGGGCTTCAGCGCAAGCTGGAGCCCCTTCTTTTCTTCGGAATCCGGAAGATGGATTTCGCTGCCGGGTCCGATGGTTAATCGCGTCTTAACCTCGCCGTATCTATGGTGGTTTGATCCACATCCACCGGTCCCGAAACCGGCGGCATCACAAGTGCTGGCGCGACAAGTATGGCCATAACCGCATCATCCCGCGCCCCGCAGGGCGGCGGAAATCAGGAGGGCGAGCGCTCGCCTTTCTTGCGGGTCACCGAGCTATTGGCACCTTACCAGCCATCTAAGCCATTGATAACGTTATCATTGGGCGAACCGCAGCACCCGGTTCCCGGGTTCGTGGGCCCGATTCTGGCCCAGCACATCGCCGAATTTGGCCGCTACCCCATCGCCAAGGGTATCGAACCCTTCCGGCGCGCCGCGGCTAGCTGGCTCTCGCGACGTTTCGACCTGCCGCGGGCCATCGATCCCGAAACCGAAATTCTGGTGCTCTCAGGCAGCCGCGAAGGGCTGTTCTTCGCAGCCCTTGCCGCCACCCGCTTCGTCGGCGAACGCAAGGGGAGGCCGGCGATCCTGATGCCCAATCCGTTCTACCCGGCCTACGGCGCCGGCGCGCGTGCCGCCGGCTGCGAGCCGGTCTATCTGCCGGCCACGGTCGCCAACGGATTCCTGCCCGACCTCGACACGCTCGACGAGGCCACACTGGCAAGGACGGTGGCGATGTACATCGCTTCCCCGGCCAACCCGCAAGGCGCGGTCGCCTCAAAGGAATATTTCAGCCGCCTGAAACAACTCGCCGACCGCTTCGGCTTCATGATTTTCAGCGACGAATGTTATTCGGAAATCTACACGCAGAAAGCGCCCGGCAGCATGCTTGAATGCGCCGGCGGCGATTATGCCAACGTGGTCGCATTCCAGTCACTGTCGAAGCGTTCGAATCTACCCGGCATGCGCGTCGGCTTTGCTGCCGGCGACAAGAGATTTCTCAGCGTGTTTCACGAGCTGCGAAACGTCGCCGCGCCCCAGGTACCGGTTCCGGTCCAGCACGTCGCGGTCGCCGCTTACGACGACGAGACCCATGTCGAGGAAAACCGCAGGCTCTACCGGACCAAGTTCGATCTGGCAGACCAGATTCTCGGCAATCGATACGGCTATCGGCGTCCGGCCGGCGGCTTCTGTGTCTGGCTCGACGTCTCGGCCAAAGGCGGCGATGAAGCTGCGACCATCAAGCTTTACAGGGACGCCGGCGTCCGGGTGATCCCGGGCAGCTACCTCGCGAGGCAGCAGCCGGACGGCAGCAATCCCGGCGCGGGCTTCATTCGCCTCGCGCTGGTCGCAGACAGTGAAACAACAGCCGAGGCGTTGCATCGGCTGGTTCAGATTTTGGGCTGAAGCATGACCCGAAGAAACGAACCGATCTTTCCAAAGGCTTGAAGCGCATGCCGGCGATTGAACGCGTCATTCCCCTGGTCAACCAGTTGCCGACCGCGATCCGCGAGGCGCTTGTCCGCCGCCTGCGTGAGCTTGCAGGCCTTGGCCTGCTGGCGCTGGCCACCGGCGCCGCGGCAGCTCTCATGACATGGTCGGTGCAGGACCCAAGCCTGAGCCACGCCACGTCGCGTCCGATCCACAACATTGCGGGCTATCCCGGCGCGATCGGCGCCGACTTTCTGATGCAGATTCTCGGGCTCGGGGCGATCATGCTAATCTTGCCGATCGCCGTTTGGGGCTGGCGCATGCTGACCCATCGCGGTTTCGACCGCGAAGCGCTGCGGCTCGGCTGCTGGCTATTGTGCACGGTGTTTGCCGCCGGTTTCGCCAGTTGCTGGCCGCATGGCGGAGCATGGCCACTGCCGACCGGGCTCGGTGGTGTCGTCGGCGATGCGCTGGTGCGTGCTCCGGCCGTCGTGTTTGGACCACCCGGCTTTCTCTACCGCCTCGGGCTTGGAATACTTCTTGGCGCAGCTACTCTCGCAACTTTCTTCGTTGCGAGCGGTATCGGTTCGCTTCAGCAGGAAGAAGATTCAGCACCGATCGAAGAGGATGATGACGAAGCCCTCGACGACGAGGACGGCGGCTCGATCTCGCTCGGCTGGGCCGTGCACGCCCTGATGAGCACGAAGGCAAGGCTGTCCTGGCTGTTGGGTGCGGCCTATCGCTGGCTGGTCTCGAGTGCGCCCACCGAGCGCGCCTTATCCTTCGACCGCCATGAGCCCAGTCTTAATGAGCGAAGTCTTAATGAGCGGAGTCTTGGCGGCCGCACCGCTCCTTCCCTCGCTCCGCAGGATGAAGACGAGCTGGACGATGAGGAAGAAGACGAAGAGGCTCCGGCAGCGCGTGCGCCGCGCAAGAAGGCTGCACCGAAATCGCCCGCGAGGAGATCCGAGAAATGGGATTTCCCGGCGGTGTCGATGCTAGCTGCGCCCAAGGCGTCCGATCGTCAGCCCCTCTCAAAGGCGGAGCTGGAAGCCAATTCGCGCCGGCTCGAAGTCGTGCTGCAGGACTTCGGCGTCCGCGGCGAGATCGTCAAGGCTAATCCCGGGCCGGTGGTCACGCTGTATGAGCTCGAGCCCGCGCCCGGCATCAAGTCCTCGCGCGTGATCGGTTTGGCCGACGACATCGCCCGCTCGATGAGTGCGCTCTCGGCACGCGTCGCCGTCGTGCCGGGCCGCAACGCCATCGGAATCGAATTGCCGAATGCGCATCGCGAGAAGGTTTACCTGCGCGAAATGCTTACCGCGAAGGAGACTCACGATTCCGTCGCAAAACTCCCGCTATGTCTCGGCAAGACCATCGGGGGCGATCCCGTTATCATCGATCTCGCGCGCACGCCGCACATGCTGATCGCCGGCACCACCGGCTCCGGCAAATCGGTCGCCATCAACACCATGATCCTCAGCCTGGTGTACCGGTTGCGGCCCGACCAGTGCCGGTTGATCATGGTCGATCCCAAAATGCTCGAACTGTCCGTCTATGACGGCATTCCGCATTTGCTGACGCCGGTCGTGACCGACCCGAAGAAGGCCGTGGTGGCACTGAAATGGGCGGTGCGCGAGATGGAAGAACGCTACAAGCGGATGTCCAAGCTCGGCGTGCGCAACATCGACGGCTACAATGCACGCCTCGTCGAAGCCAAAGCCAGGGGCGAAGAACTCACGCGTACCGTGCATACCGGTTTCGACAAGGAGACCGGCAAGGCAATCTACGAGGAAGAGAAGCTCGACCTCGAGCCGCTGCCCTATATCGTCATCATCGTCGACGAAATGGCGGACCTGATGATGGTCGCCGGCAAGGACATCGAAGGCGCGGTGCAGCGCCTCGCTCAGATGGCGCGCGCCGCGGGCCTGCACGTGATCCTCGCCACGCAACGCCCATCGGTCGATGTCATTACCGGCACGATCAAGGCGAACTTCCCGACCCGCATCGCGTTTCAGGTTACCTCGAAGATCGACAGCCGCACCATCCTGGGTGAGATGGGCGCCGAGCAGCTGCTTGGACAGGGCGACATGCTCTACATGGCGGGTGGCGGGCGCATCAGCCGCGTGCACGGCCCGTTCGCCTCGGACGAAGAGGTCGAGAAGGTGGTGCGCCATCTGAAGACGCAAGGATCGCCCGAATACCTCGAGGCTGTGACAGCCGAGGAACCCGCCGACGAAGACGGCGCGGTATTCGATTCCACCGGCATGGGCAGCGATGGTGCAGGCGATCTGTTCTCGCAGGCAGTGGCCATCGTCAAGCGCGACCGAAAGGCCTCGACCAGTTATATTCAGCGCCGGCTACAAATTGGCTACAATCGTGCCGCATCGCTCATGGAACGAATGGAACTTGAGGGCATCGTCGGACAGGCCAACCATGCCGGCAAACGCGAAATTCTCGTTGAGGAAGAAGAAGGCGGCTTCTGATTAGCCGCTGCGTGAGCCCCCAAAAGCCCCACCAATTGCTATCCTTTTCACGGAAAAACGATAGCCGCCCAAGCGCGAAGCACGATAAAAGGGCGGCGGACCATTGGGAAGATGCGTTGACTGAAAATCAGAAAAATCGAATCGCCGCGCGATTCGCGCTGTCCTTCGGGCGCGTCGTCTTGGTGCGAGCCGCAGCGGCGTTGACGGTCACGGCAGCCTTTAGCCTGGTCTCGACATCGGCCCTTGCACAGGCGCCGATTCCGCCGCAAAGCATTCCAGTTCCCAAGGCCGCGCCGAAAGGCCGCGACGCTGCGGCGGACGGGCAAAAAGGTTCGATGACGACCACGGGCGCGACGCAGGTGCCTAACCCCGTCATCCCCGACCCTCATCGCAACGTCCCCTTGAGTATTTTCGCAAGCTTCGACGACAAGCAAAAAGCCCAAGCCGCGAAAATAAGCAGCTACCTGTCGTCGCTACAGACCTTGGTCGGAAACTTTGTCCAGGTCGGGCCCGACGGCTCGAAGACCAAGGGCCAGTTCTTCATCCAGAAGCCAGGCAAGGTGCGTTTCGAATATGAAGCACCGAATCCGGTCGCGATCGTCGCGGATGGATCGATGGTGGCGGTGCGCGATCGCAACCTTGCGACCCAGGATCTCTACCCGCTGTCGCAAACGCCGCTGCGATATTTGCTGTCAGACCGCATCGATCTGATGAAGGATACCAATGTCGTCAGCGTGACCGCCGACGATCTGTTCATCAGCGTCACCATCGAGGAGCGGCAATTGCTGACGGGCACCAGCCGCCTGATGCTGATGGTCGGCGCCAAAGACGGCCAACTCAAACAATGGACGGTGACCGATCCGCAAGGTTACGACACCACCGTCGCAGTCTATAACCTGGATACATCCAGGAAGATCGATCCGGGCATGTTCAAGATCGATATGACGGAACATACCTTTCCGCCGGGCTGATCTTTCGAATCCAATCGCGTCGAACAATCCACTGCTCCTTGCCGGATTCTGAATTTCATCCTTGCTTGCGGGTTGGAGACATGCGTCATCTTTGGACGCACTTGTCTCGCTGGTCCGCATGCGCTTCTCCCTGACAACCTGGAATATCAATTCGGTGCGCTTGCGCATCAATCTCGTCGCCAAATTCCTCAAGTCGGTGAGGCCCGATGTCCTGTGCCTGCAGGAAACCAAATGCATCGACGATGCATTTCCGTTAAAGCGCTTCAACCGTCTCGGCTACGAACACATCGCCCTGAACGGCCAGAAGGGCTATCACGGTGTCGCCATCATCTCACGGCTGCCGTTCGAGAAGACCGACATCCGAACTTTCTGCGACAAGCTCGATTCACGCCATATCTCGGTTGAGTTTGGCGAGCGCGCCCAACTCTCCAAGCCGCTGGCGCTGCATAATTTCTATGTACCGGCAGGCGGCGACATTCCGGATCCCGCGGTCAATCCGAAATTCGAACACAAACTTCGTTTTCTCGATGAAATGAAATCGTGCGAGCCGCTGCATCCACGAGGTGACGATCACCACATCCTGGTTGGCGATCTCAATGTGGCGCCGCATGAGAACGACGTCTGGTCTCACCGGCAGCTCCTGAAGATCGTTTCCCACACCCCGATTGAATGCGAGAAGCTGCTGGCGGCCCAGAATCACGGTGAATGGATCGACGTCGCGCGCGACCGCATTCCAATGTCGGAGAAGGTTTATACCTGGTGGAGTTATCGCGCAGCCGACTGGACAGCCGGCGATCGTGGCCGCCGGCTCGACCACATCTGGGTCTCGCGCGCGCTCAAGGATCGCGTCAGCGCCTTTCAGATTGCGCGCGATGCCCGCGGCTGGGAGCGGCCGTCCGACCACGTTCCTGTGACAGTCACGCTCGACGTTTGAAGCTCATGTGGAGAGCTTGGCGCCCGCTATCAGGATATCGCTGGCGATCTGGCTTGTACGCTTGGCAAATTCATCGCGCAACCGGCGGGCCGCCGCAGGATCGCTTTCCAACACGCGTTGAAACAGGCTACGCGCTACCCGGATCACCGACGAATCTTCCAGCGCGGTCGCGGTCGAGGGTCGCCGAGCGGCGTTAATCAACGCAAGCTCGCCGATCAATGCGCCAGGGCCGGCCACCAGCGCGGCGCCGCCGTCTTCGATGCGAAACGAGCCGCGTTGAACGACGAAACCGCCATCCGCCTCATCGCCGGTGCGGAAGAGCACAGCACCTCGCCGGAAATCGCGTTGTTCGGAGCCGATCGCCAGCATGCGCAAAGCCGTCGTCCCCAGCACGCGAAGGGTCGGGACACGCTCCAGCAGAGCAACATCATCCTCGATCGACATGAAAGACCAGTTGCGCGGCGACGAATCGTTAATCGAATCGTATCACGGCACCAGCTTGTAGCCACCGGCTTCGGTCACCAATATCTCCGGATTGGCAGCGTCTTTTTCGATCTTCTGGCGCAGACGATAGATGTGGGTTTCCAGCGTGTGGGTGGTGACGCCGGAGTTGTAACCCCAGACCTCCTGCAACAGCGTTTCGCGCGACACGGGAAGCTGGCCGGCGCGATACAGGAAACGCAGGATCGCGGTTTCCTTCTCTGTCAACCGCACCTTTTTCGCATTGGCTCCCGTCAGCATCTTCGATCCGGGTCGGAAACTATAGGGACCAACCGAAAAAACGGCATCTTCACTGGCTTCGTGCTGCCGGAGCTGCGCCCGGATCCGCGCCAGCAGCACCGCAAAGCGGAACGGTTTGGCGACATAGTCATTGGCGCCGGATTCGAGACCCAGGATCGTATCCGAATCGGTGTCATGTCCGGTCAGCATGATGATGGGGGCCTTGAAGCCGCCCTTGCGCAAGGAGCGCACGACTTCGCGGCCATCGGTGTCGGGCAGCCCCACGTCCATCAGCACCAGATCGGGAGCATCGGTTTTGGCGGCGGTCGCACCCTTGGCGCCGGTATCGACAGCGGAAGCTTCGAATTCGTCGTGTAGCGATAATTGCTCCACCAGCGTATCGCGCAGATCGGTATCGTCATCTACGATCAGGATCTTGCGGGCATTGGCCATGGGTACAATCCTTTGAAGGCAGCGCGCGCGGCCCGGGGGTTGGGGCGCGTCATATTGATCAAACGGGGTTCTTCAAGACTTTCGTCATGAGGTATGCGGCTGTTACGAATTCACAAGCCAAAACGCAATCTAACCCAGGATTCGGATGCATTTAGATGAATGTCCTGTAATGCGACCGGTCCAATTGTCCCATGGCAACCCCTCGGGAGACTCTGCGGACGCATGGATAATTCCCGTTTTTCAGATACTTATCGAAAAATGAGGCGCGCTCAGCCACTTGCGTCGCTGCGGGTGCGTGCCGCCGCTGGTAATCCTCGCCGGGGGTGGCTCACTGCCGGTCAGCAAACGGTCCCGGTTGCTTTGGGACGCGGTGGAATCATCGCCAACAAGCGCGAGAGCGACGGTGGGACCCCAAAAGGGACTTTCCTGCCAAAGCGCTTGTGGTGGCGCGCCGATCGACACCAAAGGCCGCAAACCTTCCTGCCTGTTCGCGCCATCCGTCCTGATGACGCCTGGTGTGAAGACCCTGCGAGCCGGCATTACAATCGGCCGATGAAACTCGGCCGCAACGATCATGGCGACCGGCTCAGGCGTGACGACCATCTCTACGATTTCATTATCGAGATCGATCACAATACCTCACCACGCGTCGCCGGCCGCGGCAGCGCGGTATTCCTGCATCTGGCGCGACCGAATTTTTTACCGACCGCCGGCTGCGTCTCGATGACAAGATCAGCGATGCTGCAGCTCTTGCGGCGGATCGGGCCGCGGACGAAGATCATCATCGGATGAAATCCCCCGGGAAGCACCATGCTCGACAATGCCAAAATTGCGGCTGCCGCGAAGACGCTCAACGATCACTGGCGCGCCGGTACCAAGCTTGAAAGCCTCGACGCCTCGATCCGGCCGCAAGGCCGGCTCGATGGCTATGCAATCCAGGCCGCGCTCGGCGGACATTCGACCGGCAAACTGTTTGGCTGGAAGATCGCGGCGACGAGCGAAGCCGGCCAGAAACACATCAATGTCAGCGGACCGCTCGCCGGGCGCATCCTCGCGGAGACCGTCATCGACAGCGGCGGCACGGCCTCGATGAGGGGTAACGAGATGCGTGTCGGCGAGGCTGAATTTGCGTTCCGCTTCGCACGCGACTTGCCGCCGCGGGCAAACCCCTACTCTTTGCAGGAGGTGCTCGACGCCGTCGGCACGCTGCATCCGGCGATTGAAATTCCAGATTCGCGCTTCTCAGACTTTGTCGGCGCGGGCGAAGCCCAGCTGATCGCGGATAATGCCTGCGCGCACCTCTTCGTGCTGGGCGACGCAACCAGCGCGGATTGGCGCGCTTGCGACCTCATCGAGGAGCGGCCGGTCGTCACGCTGCGCGGCGGGCGGCATATCGGCCACGGCAAGAACGTGCTCGGCGATCCCCGCATGGCGCTCGCCTGGTGCGCCAATGAGCTGCGCGCGCTCGGAATCACGTTGCGGGCAGGCGAAGTCGTCACCACGGGGACCTGCTGCACGCCCTTGCCGATCCAGGCCGGTGACTTGTTCGTCGCAGATTTCGGCGTGTTCGGCAAAGTGTCGGTGGGGTTCAGCTAGACGCTACACATGCGTGCCAGACCGAGACGACTAGTTTTAGCCTCGATGCCCGAAAATCGCCGAGCCAACCCTGATGTGGGTCGCCCCCATCTGGATCGCGATGGCGAAATCCGCGCTCATGCCCATCGATAGATTTTTCAGGCCGTTTCGCGCGGCGATCTTGGCCGTCAGCGCGAAATGCGGCGCCGGGGCTTCATCGACCGGCGGAATGCACATCAAGCCCGAAATCGGCAGGCCATACTTCTCGCGACAGGTTGCAATGAAGCCGTCGGCATCAGCGGGCGCAATGCCGGCCTTCTGCGGCTCCTCTCCGGTGTTGAGCTGAACGAACAATTGCGGTCGCCGCGCTTGGGTACTGAATTCCTTGGCCAGCGCTTCGCATAGACTCGGACGGTCGACCGAATGGATCGCATCGAACAGCGCCACCGCTTCCTTGGCCTTGTTGGATTGCAGCGGACCGATCAGGTGCAAGGAGAGGCCGGGGTAAGCCGACATTAACCTTGGCCACTTGGCCTTGGCTTCCTGAACCCGGTTCTCTCCGAATACGCATTGCCCGGCTTTGATGATCGGCTCGATCGCGTCCGCATCGAATGTTTTGGACACGGCAACCAGCGTTACCGACGCTCGATCGCGGCGCGCCTCCCTGCAGGCCCGCGCAACGGCCTCTTCGACAGCGGCAAGTCCGGTTGGTAAATGTTCGGTTAGCGGCGACGAGCCTTCGGTGGTCATGGGTGTTCGATCTGCGGATGTTTGATCTGCCGATTTAGGAATTTTTGCAATAGTTCCATTTTTATGGAATCCAAGTAGGGCTTCTTGAACCCCTCCCTGTATCGTGTGCCTCGGGTGGGGACTAGCATGTCTGGCTTCGGCTTCAAGCGCAAAACAACCGAACTGAGCAAGCTGTTTGGAATCCGCGCGCGGCTTGCACTGCTGGCGCTGATCCTGGTGGCGCCGTTGATGCTGGAACGCGCCCGTTCGCTCGAGGAGACGCGCAATAAGCAGATCGCGCTCGCCTATTCGGAGTTCTCGCGGATCGCGCAACAGAGCGCCGACAGCCAGCGCGACGCCATTTCTTCGGTCGAAACCGTGCTGAAGTCGGCCGCGCATATCCAGGCTTCCAAGCAAACTTCTGACCCCGGTTGCGATACGCTCCAGGCCAGCCTTCCGGTCAAGCTGCCGTGGATCCGCAATCTGACGATCGTAGGCGGCGACGGCCGGATCAAATGTGCGACGCTTGATGAGCTGATTGGTCTTGATCTCAGCGATCGAACTTATTTGAAGCGAGCGCGGCAAGCACGCGATCTCATCTTCAGCGATTTTCTGTCGTCCAAGTATGACAGTGAACCCATTGTGATCGCGGCCTACCCGGTTGCCGCGGTCAATCCCGAATCCGATCTCGTCATCGTGGCCAGCGTCAACCTGGACTGGATGTCGAAGGTCATGCACGACCTCAGTGGTCGTCACGGCATTATGGCCTTTCTCGTCGACAGCGCGGGGACCGTGCTGGCGGCGCCGGCGGACCTCTCCCGCATGGTCGGCCGCCCGCTCGATAGCGTGCCGGCGCTGGCGAACGCGGTCACAAGGGCGATCAATCCCGATCAGCCGTCTGGATTGATTTCGTTCCCATCTCCGACTGGCGCCAGGCTGACATTGAGCTTTTCGCGCATTCACGGCACCGAGTCGCGCCTGATCCTGATCGTCGACGAGGCCAGGGTGGCCGCGGACATAAACCACGACATTCGCAACGCTTACTTGCAGCTTGGATTCGTCTGCGTGTTTGTGCTGCTGGGAGCGCTGTTCGCGGCCGAAAAGCTGATCATCCGGCCCATCTACACGTTGGTGGCGGTCGCACGGCGCTTCGGTGACGGCGATTGGTCGGTACGCGCGGCCAGCAGCCGATTGCCGACCGAATTCGCGCCGCTCGCCCGCGCGTTCGACAAGATGGCCAACCAGCTTTTCGAGCGGGAGCGCGAATTGATCGCGTCCAACGATCGTCTGACCGTGATGGCTTCGATCGACATGCTGTCGGGCCTTGCCAATCGCCGCGGATTCCAGAGCCGGCTCGATTTTGAATGGGCGAAAGCTGAGCAGGTCAACGGCGAATTGGCGCTCCTGATGATCGACGTCGACCATTTCAAGATGTTCAACGATACCTATGGCCATCCCGAGGGCGATGCCTGTCTCTCGCGCATCGGCGAGACGTTGGCCGGGCTGGCGACCGCGACCGCCGGATTTGCGGCCCGTTATGGTGGCGAGGAATTCAGCCTGTTGCTGCCGGGTACCGGGACCACCCGCGCGCTTGAGATCGGCGAGATGGTGCGGGCAGCGGTGCAAAGCCTGATGATACCCCACGCCACCTCCGATCATCGGGCGGTCACAGTCAGCGTGGGGGTGGCCGGCGTCAGGCCGAGCGAAGCACTCCACCCGAGCGATCTCCTGGAAGCTGCGGATGCGAGCCTCTACGTGGCCAAACGCAATGGCCGCAACGCCGTGGCCGAGCACAGCCTCGGCCAAACGGCCGAGAATGGCAGCGCCATCGCGATGGTGAGCTAGCCCGACCTCGTTACAATTGAGCAGTTCGATCACAATCGAACCGGTCCCTGTTCTGGCTGCGACCCGTTGACCGGAAAGCTGATTTTGTGGCCTAGTCCGCCGTCCTTCGAGGACGGCCCGAATCCACGAAAAGCCGACCGATTCCATGAGTTCCGAACGCTACAACGCCCGCGAGTCCGAGCCCCATTGGCAGCGCCAGTGGGACGAAAAGGCGATTTTCGCCGCGGAGAACAACGATCCGCGGCCGAAATACTATGTGCTTGAGATGTTCCCCTACCCTTCGGGGCGGATTCATATCGGGCACGTCCGCAACTACACGCTTGGCGACGTGCTGGCGCGTTTCATGCGTGCCAAGGGCTTCAACGTATTGCATCCGATGGGCTGGGATGCCTTCGGACTGCCGGCGGAAAACGCGGCGATCGAACGGAAGGTGGCGCCGAAGGCGTGGACCTACGACAACATCGCCGCGATGAAGAAGCAGTTGCGCTCGATCGGCCTGTCGCTCGACTGGAGCCGCGAGTTCGCCACCTGCGATCCGTCCTACTACAAACACCAGCAGAAGATGTTCAACGATTTCCTGCGTGCCGGATTGGCTGAGCGCGAGAAGCGCAAGGTCAACTGGGACCCGGTGGACATGACGGTGCTCGCCAACGAACAGGTGATCGACGGTCGCGGCTGGCGTTCCGGCGCGGTGGTCGAACAGCGCGAGATGAACCAGTGGGTCTTCAAGATCACGAAGTACTCGCAGGAACTGCTGGACGCGCTCGACACGCTCGACCGCTGGCCCGACAAGGTGCGGCTGATGCAGCGCAACTGGATCGGGCGCAGCGAGGGCCTCTTGATCCGCTTCGCGCTCGACGCGCTCACGACACCGGCGGGCGAAAGCGAGCTGAAAATCTTCACCACTCGCCCCGATACGTTATTCGGTGCGAAATTCATGGCGATTTCGGCTGACCATCCGCTGGCGCAAGCCGCTGCCGCGAAGAACCCGAAGCTTGCCGAATTTATCGCCGAGATCAAACGCATCGGCACCGCGCAGGAAGTCATCGACACCGCCGAGAAGCAGGGCTTTGACACCGGCATTCGTGCGGTTCATCCATTCGATCCGGGCTGGAAGCTGCCGGTCTATGTCGCGAATTTCGTGCTGATGGAATATGGCACCGGCGCGATCTTCGGCTGTCCAGCCCACGACCAGCGCGACCTCGACTTCGTCAACAAATACAATCTCGGCAACACTCCCGTCGTCTGCCCGGACGGACAGGATCCGAAGACGTTCGTGATCACCGACACGGCCTATGACGGCGAAGGGCGCATGATCAATTCGCGCTTCCTCGACGGCATGACGATCGAGCAAGCCAAGGAAGAGGTCGCGAAAAGACTCGAGGCGGAGCTGCGCGGCAACGCGCCCGTCGGCGAGCGGCAGGTGAATTTCCGCCTGCGCGACTGGGGCATCTCACGCCAGCGCTATTGGGGCTGCCCGATCCCGGTCATTCACTGCCCGAAATGCGACGTCGTGCCGGTGCCCGACAAGGACCTGCCGGTAGTGTTGCCCGAGGACGTAACGTTCGACAGGCCGGGCAACGCGCTCGACCATCACCCGAGCTGGAAGCACGTCAATTGCCCGCAATGCGGAGCCAAGGCGCTGCGCGAAACCGACACCATGGACACCTTCGTCGATTCGTCCTGGTACTTCGCGCGCTTCACCGATCCCTGGAATGAGAATTCGCCGACCACGCCTGCCGTCGCGAACCGCCTCATGCCAGTCGATCAATATATCGGTGGCGTCGAACACGCGATCCTGCATCTGCTGTACAGCCGCTTCTTCACCCGCGCGATGAAGGCGACGGGTCACGTCGACATGGAAGAACCGTTCGCGGGCATGTTCACCCAGGGCATGGTGGTTCACGAGACCTACCAGAAAACGGACGGCGCCTATGTCACGCCGGCGGAAGTGAAGGTCGAGAGCGTCGGCACCGACCGCCGCGCCACGCTGCTCTCAACCGGCGAGCAGGTTGCGATCGGCGCGATCGAGAAGATGTCGAAGTCGAAGAAAAACACAGTCGATCCCGACGACATCATCGCGACCTACGGCGCCGACGTGGCGCGCTGGTTCATGCTGTCGGACTCCCCGCCCGACCGCGACGTGATCTGGAGCGACGAACGTGTTCAGGGCGCATCCCGCTTTGTTCAGCGGCTGTGGCGGCTGATCAACGAGTCGGCCGAGATTGCCGCCACCGCGCCCGCGACGAGACCCGCGGCCTTCGGCACCGATGCACTGGCGCTGCGAAAGGCCGCCCATGGCGCGCTGGATAAAGTTTCTACCGGCATCGAACGGCTGCATTTCAACGTCTGCCTCGCCTATATCCGGGAATTCTCCAACGCGCTGGGCGATATCCTGGCACGCGCTGGTCACCCCGCGCCGGACCTGAGCTGGGCTGTCCGCGAAGCCGCCGTCATTCTCGTGCAGCTATTCGCGCCCATGATGCCCCATCTCGCCGAGGCATGCTGGGGGGTGCTCGGTCAGCCGGGTCTGGTTTCAGAAGCAAACTGGCCCAAAATCGAACGAGATTTGCTGGTTGAAGAGACCGTGACGCTGGTGGTTCAGGTCAACGGCAAGAAACGCGGCGAAGTCACCGTGGCCCGCACGGCCCAGAACCCGGAAATAGAGGCTGCCGTTTTGGCCCTCGATGCGGTAAAACAAACCTTGGGGGACAAACCCGTGCGCAAAGTAATTGTCGTTCCCATGAGGATCGTGAATGTCGTTGGCTAGCATCCGCCTCCGGATCGCCGCTCGGTTTCTCGCCGTGGCTGCCCTGGCAGCCCTGACCGCGGGCTGCTTTCAGCCCATGTATGCCGAGCATGCGGATGGCACACCGGGCCTGCGTGAAAAGTTGTTGGGGGTAGATCTCCCGCCGATCAGCTTCCCGAATTCATCGCGTGAGGCTCGGCTTGGGGTCGAAATCCGCAACGCGCTGGCGTTCAAGCTTTACGGCAACGCCACCGGAACCTCGCCAACCCATCGCCTCGAGATCAGGTTCCAGACCACCCGCTCCTCGCTGATGACCGATGTGAACACGGGCCTGCCGACCAGCGAAAATTATGGCATCAACGCCCAATTCAATTTGATCGATAACGCCACCAACAAATCGGTGATGACCGGAACCACTGCCTCGCGCGTCACCTACGATATCCCGGGCAGTTATCAGCGATTTGCCCGCGCCCGCGCCTTCCGCGACGCCGAGGATCGCGCCTGTCAGGAAATCGCCGAACGGATCCAGACGCGGCTTGCCTCGTTCTTCTATGCCGGGGCCTGAGGCGCCCCTTGCCGCGCGCGCATAGGTGCTTGTCCGGCTATGGTGGCGCTGCGCGGAAAAGAAATCGATGCCTTTCTGGCCCGGCCGGATCCGGGGCGTCCGATCATCCTGCTTTACGGACCCGACGCAGGTCTCGTGCGCGAGCGCGCCGAGGCGTTGCTGGCGTCGGCCGTTGACGATCCCAACGATCCATTTTCGCTAGTGCGACTGGACGGCGACGAGCTTTCAGCCGAACCATCCCGGCTGGTCGACGAGGCGCTGACGATCCCGCTGTTCGGTGGCCGCCGCGCCATTCGCGTTCGAGCTGGCTCGCGGAGTTTTGCGAGCGGTATCGACGCGCTGGCGGAGACGCCGCTGAAGGATTGCCGCATCGTGATCGAGGCCGGCGAATTGCGGGCTGAATCACCGCTGCGCAAGTCCTGCGAGCGCGCCAAAACGGCGGTCGCCATCGCCTGCTATCCCGACACCGAGCGCGACCTGGCAAAGCTGATCGACGATGAACTCAAGCTCTCGAGCCTGCGCGTCGCACCGGACGCCCGCGCCGTGTTGATGACTTTACTGGGTGGCGACCGGCAAGCGTCGCGCAACGAACTACGCAAGCTCACGCTCTACGCGCACGGCAGGGGCGAAGTGACGCTCGACGACGTGACGGCGGTCGTGGCCGACGCATCCGAGTTGAAGATCGATCCGATCGTCGACGGCGCCTTTGCAGGAAACCCGTCCGTGGTCGAAACCGAGTTTGTCAAGGCGATGGTCGCCGGCCTCTATCCCGGCGTGATTATCTCCGCCGCTCAACGCCAGGCGGCGTGGCTGCACAAATCCGCGGTCGCGATCGCGGAGGGAACACCGAGCTCCGCCGTGCTCGACGGCGGATTTCCAAGGCTGCATTTCTCGCGAAAGACAAATGTCGAGACCGCATTGCGCAACTTCGATCCGGTCCGGCTGATGCTGGTGATCGATCAGCTCGCCATCGCCGCGCTTGAGATGCGCAAGCAGGCAGCGCTTGCCGCGGTCATTGCGCAACGCGCGTTGCTTTCGATCGCGGTGAACGCGAGGCGGCGGGGCTGAAATAGCGGCCGCGCGAAAAGCAGTGGGTTAGCCCGCGACGGGCTTTAAGTCTTGGAACCCAGCCTTCGCACGATGTCGTCGAGCTGGTCGAGGTCGCGGTAGCGGATATGGACGATACCGCCGGTATCGCGATGATCGATGCTGACGGCAAGACCAAGCGCATCGCTGACGGTCTTCTCCAGCGACACCGTGTTGGGATCCTTGGTCTTGCCGCCGGCCCTCACCTTTTGCGGCTTGCGCTCCGGCACGCCTTCGACATGGGCCAGCGCCTCGGCCTGGCGCACATTGAGGCCCTCTTCCACGATCCGCTTGGCGGCAGCGACGGGATCGGGAACGCCGATGAGCGCGCGGGCATGACCGGCCGATAATTGCCCGAGCGCAATATAGGCCTGAACTTCAGCCGGCAGTTTCGTCAGCCGCATCATATTGGCGACGTGACTGCGGCTTTTGCCAACGATCTTGGCGATGTCTTCCTGGCTGCGTTTGAATTCGTTGGCGAGCGCATGATAGCCCTGCGCCTCTTCCATCGCGTTGAGGTCCTCGCGCTGGACGTTCTCGATGATCGCGATCTCGAGGGCGTCGGAATCAGTGACATCGACAGGCGCGATCGGAACTTCGTGCAGACCTGCGATTTGCGAGGCCCGCCAGCGGCGCTCGCCAGCGATGATCTCATAGCGATCCTGTGCGCCGCGCACCGGCCGGACCACGATCGGCTGGATCACGCCGTGTTGCTTGATCGAATCGGCCAGTTCCTTGAGTTCAGCGTCAGGGAATTCCCGTCGCGGATTGCGCGGATTCGGCTTGAGAAATTCGATCGGAACCTTGCGCTGCGCGCGCGGCCGTTCGTGATGCGCAGCCTCGCCACCAACATCCCCGATCAGACTTGCAAGACCGCGCCCCAGTCGCGAACGCGCTTCGTCGGCCATCGCCAGCTCCCTTGGATTCAACTCAACCGCTCCCGTTTCGTACTCAGCCTGGATGACGATGACATCGGCAAAATCAATGCGTGCGCAGCTCGCGTTCACGCTGGATGACTTCGGTCGCGAGCTTGAGATAGGCCTCGCTGCCAACGCATTTGAGGTCGTAGACCAGTACCGGCTTGCCGTAGGATGGCGCCTCGGAGATGCGCACGTTGCGCGGGATCATGGTTTTGTAGACCTTGCTGCCCATGAACTGCTTGACGTCGGCGACGACCTGGTTCGACAGGTTGTTGCGTGAGTCGAACATCGTAAGCACGATGCCGTGGATGGAGAGGTTCGGATTAAGCGTGGAACGCACCTGCTCCACCGTTTGCAGAAGCTGCGACAAGCCTTCGAGCGCAAAGAACTCGCACTGTAACGGCACCAGGATCGCATCCGACGCCGCCATCGCGTTGACCGTCAGAAGATTGAGCGAGGGCGGGCAGTCAATCAGAACGTAGGTGTAGTCGGCATCCGGCAAGACGTTGTGGTTCAGCGCCGTGATCGCATCACGCAGGCGAAAGGCGCGGCCGGGGGTCGTTCCCAACTCGAGCTCAAGGCCCGACAGATCCATTGTCGATGGAGCAATGTGCAAGCGTGGGACCGCGGTCGGCACCACCGATTCGCGTAAAGCCGCCTCGCCGATCAGCACGTCATAGGTCGAACAATTGCGATTGCGGCGATCAATCCCGAGGCCGGTCGAGGCGTTGCCCTGCGGGTCGAGGTCGACAATCAGGACGCGCTCACCGATCGCAGCAAGCGCTGTACCGAGATTGATCGCCGTGGTGGTTTTGCCAACTCCGCCCTTTTGATTGGCCAACGACAGGATGCGCGGATGGCCGGGCTGGGTTGTCGGACTATGCTGTTGTAATGTTTGATCTATTTCGCTCATGGGGGGCTACCGTTGATGGGCGGAGTGGGCCGCTCGATACTGTCGAGTTCGACGATCCAGCCATGTCCGCCGGTGCGGCTGGAATGCAATTGAGGCTCAATTTTCCAATATTTAGTAGCTTCGGTCAATTCCACTTCTACATCTTGGCCTTTGAGAAACAACGCTT
>NZ_JBAVCF010000798.1:0-3049 GCF_049586575.1 Bradyrhizobium sp. | reverse complement strand
GGCAACGCTTGTTGACTTCGACTTACCCCGGCAGAACACTCATGTTCATGAGGTTCTGATAATCTAAGTGGCGGACCAAACTATTAGCCGCCACATTCCTCTCCGATTGAGTACGACGAAAGGTAGGGAAAATGTGAATTTGACGTTGAGAGCAGCTGCCGCGGCGGTTTTGGCGGCCAGTGGCTGGCTGGCCGGCCCCGCCGCGGCGCAAACCAACTTCTTTGCGGGCCAGACCATTCATCTCATCATTCCGGCGGGACCGGGCGGCGCGTTCGCAACCTTCGGCCAGATCATTTCGAAATTTCTGACCCAGCAAATTCCCGGGAATCCGGATGTCATCCCCCAGTACATGAGCGGCGCCGGGGGTATCCGAGCGTCGAATTATGTCGCCAACAATGCGGCGACCGACGGCACAGTCATCTACCTCATTCACGAGAGCGCCGTTACGCACCAGCTCCTTTTTCCGGATCAAGTGATGTACGACGCCCATAAATTCATTCCTATCGGAATAATTTCGTCGCTGAACAGCGCGTTTGCCGTCAGAAAGGATGCGCCGGCAACCGACATGGCTGGCTTTAAACAAAAACAAGTTATACTCGGATCGACGGGGCCCGGTTCTTACCAATTCGTCGTTCCGACGCTGATGAACGATTTTCAGGACACAAAGTTTAAAATGATCGCAGGATTCCAAGGCACCAACAACATGGCGCTCGCCCTCGATCGCGGTGAGATTCAAGGAATGCTTGCGTCCTTCTTGGCCATCCAGACAATCCGGCCGGATTGGGTGAGCGGTCAAGGCGTTGCAAAAATCGTGTTTCAGATGGGTGATCGCGCCGATCCCGCGATCCCGGATGTCCCACTGCTGACCGCGCTGGCGGCTTCGGAGGAAGAGCGAGCGCTTTACAGCTTTTTAACACTTGAAAGAAGTCTCGGGCGTTCGCTGGTTGCGCCAGCAGGCGTTCCCGAAAGCCGCGTCGCGGTCCTTCGCGCGGCGCTTGTCGCAGTTCTGCACAATAGTGAATTCAGAACGGCATGCGCGGCACGCAAGATACCGCTGCACTCGGGAAGCGCGGATGATCTAAAAGCGGTGATCGACAAGGCGTTTGCAACGCCGCCTGATGTCATCGCGACGGCACGTAAGTATATGATCGCAAAATAGGTCATCGTTCGCCTTCGCTGCATTGGACCATCACGATCCTACATCCCTCGTCTCCCGACCAAATTGAAGAGGTTGATAATGCCGCTGCTCATCAACAACGACGTAACCGCGCGTGTGCTTGACACAGGAGCAGCCGTGTCGGCCATGGAGAGTGTGCTACGCCAATACGCGCAAGGCTACGCTACCTTTCAACCGCGCACCGACCTATGGTCGCCGACGGCCAAGGACGGCGATTATTACCGTTGGGGATCGCTCCTCGGCGCCATGGCGGACCCCCCGACGCTCGCGCTTCGCTTCAAATCCGACATCCTGCGATGGACCGACTATCGCGGCGTTCAAACCGAGGAATGGTTCTGTATGGAGCCGGGCCGTTATTGCGGTTTCGTGATTTTGATCGATACGACGACCGGAGAGATCATCGGTCTGCTCAACGATGGGATACTGCAGCACGTCCGCGTGGGCGCGACGGCGGGGGTCGGCGCAAAGTATTTGGCCCGGCCGGACGCCAGTGTCCTTGGCGTACTTGGATCGGGCGGAATGGCCCGAACTTACACGGAAGCGATCAACTCTGTTCGAAAGCTGCAGGAGGTGAAGGTCTATAGCCCAACACCGGCGAACCGCGAGAGGTTTGCCGAGGAGATGTCAACGAAGCTCGGAGTGCGCGTTGTGCCGTGCGATTCTGCGCAGGCGGCACTGACCGATGTGGACATGGTCGCGACCTGCACGGATTCCCGGGTCCCAGTCTACAAATCCGAAATGCTGAAATGGCATCGGCCGGGCGCATTCCTGGTCCGCTGCCGCCCCGATGAAATGGACGATGCTACATTCCAAGCCGTGGACAAAATATTCGTGAACGCGACCGAGGGTTACACCGACCTCATCATCGGCTCGGAACAGGATCGCGCACGCCGCCCCACAAACAGGGAGTACCGGCGACGCTATAACAAGACGTCATATCCCAAACTGGCCAGCGTCATTTCAGGCGAGGTCCCCGGCCGCGAAGCGGATTCTGAGACCATCTTCTACCACAATACATCGGCGGGCTTGCAGTTCGCCGCTGTCGGCAGGCTTGTCTACGACCGGGCCAAAGCTGCGGGTCTTGGGATCAATATCCCAATTGAGTGGTTTTTACAGGACATCCGAAACTAAAGCTCGCAATCATTGTTCTGATCGGTATTGCATTCGGCGGGCTACCGAACCGCCCGATTAACTGCGCTACTTCCAGCGCCAGGAATGTTGTCTGGAGCGACGACAGAGAGCCCAATGACGTGGGTCAACTAACGCGCAAGGCTGTCGGCTGCGCCTAGTGTGCGATCCGGATGAACGCCTTCCGAGCATTCATAATGGAGCATGTTGGGTTCGCCGGAATGCTGGAGGGTTCAAATAGGTCCCGCGTCACGGACTTGGCCGCGAGCTCGGCGCGGGACCTATTTGAAGCCGGATTGAACGAAGCCGCGTGTTGTTGATCGAAGCTTATGGGCGTTCGAGATCGGCGCCGGCGGTTCGATCATGGATTGTTTGGCCGTACGGTTGAGCCAAGGGCAAACTGTGCTGAAGAGCAGATCCGGGCGATCGCGTGTGCGAGGACGATCGCATGCGTGTTGGCCGCAAATAAGCGATGCGAGCACGCGCGACGGAGTTTTGCGAGCATGTCTTGACGTTCCGACCGGCGGCGTCAGCATGGAGAACCGTGCAATGATGCGCAAAGAGGCGGGTTCGAGCGTCATGAGGTATCACAGCGCGGTGCTGCGCGTCGCCGCGATGGCGAGCGCGGCCAAAGGCCGATCTCGACCATGCAGCCACCACAGATTGGGCACAGATCGATACGATGACCGGTGAGGATTGCGTAGCGCTCGCGATAATCGGCGGGTTCAACAGTGGGTCCCGGCT
>NZ_JBAVCF010000797.1:0-2812 GCF_049586575.1 Bradyrhizobium sp. | reverse complement strand
TTCTGGTGGGCGCCTCGGGCTTTTCCTATGAGGACGCGGCGGCGATCTGCGGCTGTGCGGTCGGTACCATCAAGAGCCGCGTCAACCGGGCCCGATCGAAACTGAGCGCGCTGCTGTATGTCGATGGCGCCGAGGATTTCGGGCCCGATGAAACGGTGCGTGCCGTGATCGGCGGCAGCGGCGGCTAAGTTTCATCTTTCGAGACGGCGCTTCGCGCCAAACTCAAGAGCCGAACTCGCAATCGAGCCGATGGAATCGTGGGCTCGTCATGCCCCGGGCTTGTCACGGCATCCCCTTTCGCCCAAGAACGCTATTGCGAGCCCTCCTTCGTCATTCCCGGGCGCGCCTCTTATCTTGGCGCGAGCCCGGAATCATACTCCCGATCGTGGTTATGGATTCCGGGCCTGCGCCACGCGGCGCATCCCGGAATGACAGTGGTGGATCGCGGATGGCACGGGACAAGCCCGGACAAGCCTGGCCCATGACGAAAAGGTCGTTCCGCGATGCGTCAGCGGGCCGGCTTCAGCGGGGCGGCAAGTTGTTCGGTGCGGTCGCGTTCGGTCATGTCGATCACGGTTTCCATCGGCGCCGTCAACTCGTAGACATAGCTCACATCGGTGAAATACCGCTTGGATACGCCTCCGAGCGCTTCCGGTGCGACGCGGTCAAGCAGGATGACGCCGAAATCACTGTCCTCACGGCGGGTCGCGGCGCTGGTGTTGAACTCTTCCCAGCGGAAATGAAAGGTGTTGCCGGAATCCTCGTCGGTCACTTCCCATTGGGCGACAATGTGCGGGTGCTTGCCGACCAGGGAAAGCCCCTCGTCGGAATGCGACGCCAGCTCGAAGAACAGCAGCGACAGACTTTGCGCGGCCCGCGCGCTCACGGAAATATCGGGCCCGCTCACCGCGATGCGCTCGGCGTGGGGGATCGCGCGCGCCTCGAAAAGTCCCTTCAGTTTCACGCCCTGCCACTGGCTTTCGCTGAGCAGCGAGACCACGTTCGACATGGCATGGATCCGGCCGATCAGCAGTTCGCGGGCGACGTCGATATCCGAGCCGTGGCGAAGCGTGCGCGTCACGATCGACTGGATCACTGCGAGGATGTTCTTGACCCGGTGATTGAGCTCGTCGATCACCGCGGTCAATCGTCGCTCGAATCCGATTCGCACCTGGATTTCGCGGCTGAGCCGCAGGTTATTGTAGGCGACATATCCGAACAGTCCGCAGACGATTCCGGTGAGCGCCAGGCCGATGGCCGCCACGATCGCCGCCGTCAGCTCCGCGCGCCTTACGGCGTTGGTTTTGGGATAATAAGCAAGCGACCAGTCGCGGCTGCCAAAGGTAACGGTTCTCGTCATCGACGGCGCGGCCGCATCCGGGCCCAGGGTCCTTCGCGTTACCACGCCGCGATCGTTCGCAATCAGTTCGCTGTTGGCGTGACGTGGATCCTTCAGCGCGACCGAAAACAGCGAGAGATCGTCATTCACCAGCATCAGTGACGCCAGCTCATAAGAAAAGGTCACGAAACCGGCCGGCGGGCCGCCGTCCTGCAGAACGGGCGCGGCGAGAACAAGACCGATCGGGCCGTCCGGGCGCAGCAGCGGGAACGGATCGGATGCGAGGGGCTTGCCGCTGGCCATCGCCTGCGCCAGCATCGGCCCCAGGATCGGGCTCTGATCAGCCGAGCGGCCGGTGATCGCCATGGTCTCGGCATTGCGGGGTTCTACGTCCATCAGCACATCGATCGGCTTGTCAGTCGACTTCGCATCGAGCGGCTGATCGTCGAAGCTGCGGATGGTCGGATCGGAAAACCCCGCACTGGCCAGCTCGTTATGCGCCGCGTCCAGTTCGCCCGGCTGGAGCCGCGCGATCCAGCCCGCGACGACGAAGTCGGTCTTGAACGCGTAGATCGACGCACGCAGCGGCTGCAGCATATTGGCCTTGATCACGGACGGCGCATGAAACAGCCCCGATGAGACTCGGGCAAGCAGTTCGCGCTCGGTCAGCCGGTCCTGGACCAGACTGGCCTGGACATCGATCGCGCGCGCCATAGCGATGCCGTCAAGCGTCAACTCCTGTTCATGAACGCGATAGGCCGCAAAACCGGAGAGCAAAACTCCGATGAGCGCGATAAAGCCGATGATGAAGCCCAGCCGAACCACTCGCTTACTCGGAAATCAGGGATGGGCGAACAAATGGATCAACATGTGCCATTCGCCAGGTCGGCAACAAACCGATGCAGGATGAAGGCCGACCATCCGACATAATGTAGGAGCGATCCTCGGTACGCAACTGCAGTGGGCGACAAACGTGAACAGGACACGCTCAAGCGCCATGTTCGCGAAGCCGGAGCGTAACAATTCCGGTCGCCGGACTTTTGTTCCGTCCGACGGCGGGATTGTTTTCCCCGTCACGCGCGCCGTCCGGTCAAAACGTTAACGAATGGTCAACCTGCCTTGATTGGCACGGCCGGACCGAGGCCGCCCTTGGCCTCGATGAAACCGACAATGCGATCCAGGCCCTCGCTCTTCCTGAGATTGGTCATGACGAACGGCCGTTCGCCGCGCATTCGCCGCGCATCGGTTTCCATCTTCTCCAGCGAGGCCCCGACATGCGGCGCCAGATCGATCTTGTTGATGACAAGCAGGTCGGAGCGGGTGATGCCCGGACCCCCTTTCGATGGGATCTTGTCACCCGCCGCGACGTCGATGACATAGATCGTAAGGTCCGCCAGTTCGGGCGAAAAGGTCGCGGCAAGATTGTCGCCGCCGGATTCGATCAGCACCAGATCGAGATCCGGAAATTTCGCG
>NZ_JBAVCF010000796.1:0-3275 GCF_049586575.1 Bradyrhizobium sp. | reverse complement strand
CGCAAATGACATGCCATTGTCATGATGGCGTTCAGTTTTCTGTTTGTGTCAAAATGCTTTAAGACACGATCACGAATCGTCCGTTAACCATTTTCGACAGGTTTCCAAATGCATATCGCCATGATCGGCACGGGCTATGTGGGACTGGTGTCAGGCGCCTGCTTTGCCGATTTTGGACATCAGGTCACCTGCGTCGACAAGGATGAGAGCAAGATCGCTGCGCTCCGTCGCGGCGAAATTCCGATCTTTGAACCGGGACTCGATGCGCTGGTTGCCGCCAATGCCAAGGCCGGCCGGTTGAATTTCACGACTGATCTCGTCACGCCCGTCGCCGAAGCCGATGCTGTGTTCATTGCGGTCGGCACCCCGTCCCGTCGCGGCGACGGTCACGCCGACCTGAGCTATGTCCATGCCGCCGCGCGGGAGATCGCTGGCGCACTGAAGGGATTTACCGTCGTGGTCACCAAGTCGACGGTGCCGGTCGGCACCGGCGACGATGTCGAGCGCATTATTCACGAAACCAACCCAGGTGCCGACGTCGCCGTCGCCTCCAACCCGGAATTCCTGCGCGAGGGTGCCGCAATCCGCGATTTCAAATTCCCGGACCGCATCGTGATCGGCACGTCGGACGAGCGCGCCCGCAAGGTGATGGGCGATATCTACCGGCCGTTGTCACTCAACCAGGGGCCGCTGATGTTCACCGCGCGTCGCACCGCGGAGCTGATCAAATACGCCGCCAACGCTTTCCTCGCCACCAAGATCACCTTCATCAATGAGATGGCCGACCTTTCTGAAAAAGTCGGCGCCAACGTGCAGGAGGTGGCGCGCGGCATCGGGCTCGACAACCGCATCGGATCCAAGTTTCTGCACGCAGGCCCCGGATTCGGCGGGTCGTGCTTCCCGAAGGACACAAGGGCGCTGGTCAAGATCGCGCTCGACCACGACGTGAATTTGCGGATCGTCGAGGCGGTACTGGCGGTCAACGACAACCGCAAGCGCGCGATGGCGCGCAAGGTTTCGAGCGCCGTTGGTGGTAATCTGCGTGGCAAGACCGTCGCCGTGCTCGGCCTCACCTTCAAGCCCGACACCGACGACATGCGCGAGGCGCCGTCGATTCCGCTGGTGACCGGGCTGCTCGACATGGGCGCGAAGGTACGCGCGCACGATCCGGTCGGCATGGAGGCGGCGCGCCGCGAATTGCCCGACATCGAATATTGCGACGATCCGTATCTCTGCGCCCGCGGCGCCGATGCGTTGGTGGTGGTGACCGAGTGGACGCAGTATCGCGCGCTGGACCTTGAACGCCTCAAGAGCGAGCTGGCCCATCCCGTCGTGGTGGATTTGCGCAACGTCTATCGGCCCGAGGATATGGCGGCGCACGGCTTCGTTTACGAAAGCGTCGGCCGGCCGTCCGAGCGGACGTGACTCTGTTGTCATACCCCGCGCATGCGGGGTATCCAGTATTCCCGATCTTCGTGACCTTTGAGGTCTGAGTTTACTGAATCACCCGCTTTCGCGGGTGATGACGGATTCGAGCTGGTGCCCCGCACTTTTGACACGCCTCTTCCCATCGATGCCGTGCTTGACGATCTGGCGCGGACGCTGGACGGCCACAATGCCGCCGTGCTGGTCGCGCCGCCCGGCGCGGGCAAGACGACGCGGGTGCCGCTCGCTTTGCTCGATGCTCCCTGGGTGAGGGACAAGAAGATTATCGTGCTGGAGCCGCGGCGGATTGCGGCGCGCGCCAGCGCCGAGCGCATGGCGCATACGCTTGGCGAGAGGGTCGGCGAGACCGTCGGCTACCGCGTCCGCTTCGGTTCAAAGGTGTCGCGCGCGACGCGAATCGAGGTGGTCACCGAAGGGATTTTTTCCCGGCAGATTCTCGATGATCCCGAGCTGAGCGGCGTGGCTGCGGTGCTGTTCGATGAGTTTCACGAACGTTCGCTCGACGCTGATTTGGGGCTGGCGCTGGCGCGCGATGCGCAAACCGGCTTGCGCGAAGACCTGCGCATCCTCGTGATGTCGGCGACGCTCGATGGGGCGCGGGTCGCCAAACTGCTCGGCGAAGCGCCAGTCGTCGCCGGCGAAGGCCGCGCCTTTCCCGTGGAGACGCGTTACCTCGGCCGAAAAGCCGATGCGCCGGTCGAGCGGCAGATGGCGGATGCGATCGCGACCGCGCTGCGCGCCGATCCGGGCTCGGTGCTGGCCTTCCTGCCCGGCGCCGCGGAAATTCGCCGCACGCAAAATCTTCTTGCCGAGCGAATTCATGATGCTTCAATTGAAATCGTGCCGCTGTTCGGCGCACTCGATGCCGCGGTGCAGGACCGCGCCATTGCGCCACCGCCGAAGAACCATCGCAAGGTCGTGCTGGCGACCTCGATCGCCGAGACTTCGCTGACCATCGAAGGGGTGCGGATCGTGGTCGATTCCGGTCTGGCGCGGGTGCCGCGCTACGAGCCGGATATCGGACTGACGCGGCTCGAGACCGTGCGGGCCTCGCGTGCGGCGGTCGATCAGCGCCGTGGCCGCGCCGGGCGTACGGAAGCGGGCGTGTGCTACCGGCTGTGGGACGAGCCGCAGACCGCCTCGCTTGCGGCCTATACGCAGCCGGAAATTCTGAGCGCCGACCTGTCGTCGCTGGTGCTCGATCTCGCGCAATGGGGTGTCAGCGATCCTTCAAGCCTGGCTTTTCTCGATCCCCCTCCCGCGCCGGCGCTAAAGGAGGCGCGCGAACTGCTGCGCGAACTCGGCGCGCTCGACCGGGACGGGCGGATTACCGACGAAGGTCGCAGCTTGCGGGCGTTGGCGCTGCCACCGCGGCTGGCGCGCATGATCGTCGACGCGCATCGCCTCGGTGCAGGCCGCGCGGCTGCCGAGATTGCGACGGTACTTACCGAGCGCGGCCTCGGCGGCGATCATGTCGATCTCGACGTCCGGCTGGATGCTTTTCGCCGCGATCGATCGCAGCGTGCGGAAGCCGCGCGCCATCAGGCGCAACGCTGGGCCGCGCAGGTGGCGGCGGGCGACAAAGCGAACGTGGCTCGTGGCGATGAGCTGCCGTCCACCGGCATCATGCTGGCGCTCGCGTTTCCCGACCGGGTCGCAAAGAATCGCGGCAACGGTAGTTTTGTGCTGGCCAATGGGCGCGGCGCCGCGCTAGAGCAAACTGCTGCGCTGTCGCGGGCGCCGTATATTGCGGTCGCCGAACTCACCGGCACGGCCATGCAGGGCCGCATCCTGCTGGCGGCGCCGATCACGCAAATCGAGATCGAAGC
>NZ_JBAVCF010000795.1:0-2472 GCF_049586575.1 Bradyrhizobium sp. | reverse complement strand
TCGATTATTTCTATTGTAACGGTTGGTACATGCAAACCGCCGAAGCGATAGCTGTCAATGCCCTTCGCCTGATGACCGGGTAGGCCGCGTTAGTCGTCAACGCATAAAGCCTATTTAACTCAATGGTCATAGTGGAAATGCACTGTGCACCTGCCGTCCTTGACGACTGACTGAACGCGATCCGCGTTCCGTCTGAGGATGAACCCCGCCAGGAGACGCGGGCCGTCCCCACTGTCCACAATTTTCTCAATCGAGGGCCGCACTTCCGGAAACTCGAGACGCGCGCCGGGATATGTCACGTCGATTTCGATCTTGTATTCATCGAAGCTCGCCCGCACGAGCATTTTCCCAGCTTTCCAGCAGGTCTCTCCAATCGCCTCGATCAATTGGATTACGCCGAAGCTCGCACGTTTCGTTACATCCGGGCGAGCGCCCCAAGACTTGCCTTGCTCGAGAAAAAAATTCTCGATCTCTTTCGAATTAATTCGTTCCCGTTCGACGCTAAGCGTAGCAGTCTTCCGCACGCCAATTCGAAACACCAGGTTCAAAATCAGGGCGATCGCGGTCGACGCGACTAACGAAGAGCCGGCGATTATCGCAATCTCACTTGGCAGGAGGTTGACGCTCTTGGGGAACACCTCGATGGTGAGGCCGCCCATGAGGCCGAAGGCGAGGACGACAGTCCGACGCGCGTCAAGCATGCGCGACATCATGACTTGGAGCCCGTTGATGATAATGAACGTTACGGCGTACATGAGGGCAGCGACCACGACGGCGCGTGGCATGATCGCGAGTACAGCGGTCAGCTTGGGAAAAAAGCCTAACGAAAAGAAAATCGCAGCAGCCACGACCGCCACGTTGCGGCTGGCAACGCCGGTGGCAGAAGCAAGACCGGCACTCGGAGTTGACGTGTTAATCCCTCCGGGAGTACCGGCAATTCCGGCGATCATGGTCGCCAATCCATCACTGAGCACCCCGCGCTTTATCGAACGCATGTCGGGTCTAACCCAAGTCGAATCGTTGGTCTTCTCGCAGATCGTTAACGTGCCCGCAGCCTTCATCGCCGCAGCAAGACTGGCGATCGCGAATGGTGCAACGAGTGTTGCATTAAATGACCAATCGACCCGAGCGAGGTGTGGAATTCCGAGCCAATTGGCTTGGTCGACAAGTGACCATTGCACGGGATCTAATAAACCAGCCGCCAGCGCCACAGCATAGCCGCCGATTATCCCGATCAATGCGCATAGCATGCGCGCCAGGCCTTTGCCCCAGATGTTGAGGGCGGTTATGGTCCCGAGTGTGGTTGCCGCGACCAACCACTCGGCTGAGCTGACGGGCGCTGCAGTCGGGCCCAGCAGAGTGCGTAGACCCGCGAGACCCGCTGCGATACCAAGCATAAAGATCACCAGCCCCGACACTTCCACCGGCAGAAATTTACGAAGTCGGTTGAGCAATGGCGCAACGAGCGCCTCAAGAGCGCCTGCAAAAATCGTCATGCCGAAAACCAATGGCAGGCCGCCGATCCGTGCAGCAAGCAAGCCAGGTGCAAAATAACTGGCCGTGAACGTTGAGGGCAGCATGTAGCCGGATCCAATCGGCCCAAGCCGCAACACCTGGATCAGCGTTCCAATTGAAAGTACGATCATGCCGATCGAGAGCAAATCGGCCACCATCGGTATAGGTGCGCCGACTGTGCGGCAGATCAGCAACGGGTATACGAGATTAATCGAGATCAACCCGACGTGCTGAGCGCCATTCGACAATGCGATAAGGGCGCCGGGCCGGTCGTCTGCACTGTAAATCAGCGAGGAGGGTTTTTGGGCGGTGGCCCGGAGAATGGGCGCGCAATATGCCCGTCTTAAAAAACTGAGGATCCCGTTCGTGCTGTGAGATTGCTGCCGCTCTGCAGTCGACGCCGTGTCGACCTTGCGGTTCAACGCGATGCTCATTGTACACTCGAAATAGCGATTTGTCGCATCGGGCAGTTTGATCGAAGTTCGCCGCACATACCAAATAAGCCCTATGCGGCGGAGACGGCGTCCGCCAACTTCCACAAGTGCTGCACGTTGGCCGGCCTCCCCTAGGGGTTTACCCTATCTGTTCGTGCAACTCGCGCAACGACTTTGACGCGATATCACCGTAGAATTTGCACATGCGGAGACAGTCTCGGATGATGGTGGCCTTGGTTTTTGATGCTGGCCCTCCTGGGCCCGGCAGCGGCGGGTGACTTATTTTCGGTCGAAAAGCGCGGAAAGCTGAAAAGATACCTCGGGCCGCAGTTCGTACGACGGGCTTTTTGGGCTTCCGTTGAGCCTTTAGTTACGATTTTGCCTTACGCGTTTCAAAGATCGTCATTCTGCACCGACGATCATCGTCGTAATACTTTAGCCCTGACGGCCCCAGGTCGGCAGGGCTTTTTTTCGTACGCCCGTCGGGAAGAACGTCGCACATTTAAATGAGCGGCAATTCAGG
>NZ_JBAVCF010000794.1:0-6223 GCF_049586575.1 Bradyrhizobium sp. | reverse complement strand
TATGATACCTGGGCACTCGCGCATGGAACCGGCGGCGCGATTGTGCGGCAGGGCGGCAAGAACTGGTTTTTCATTACGGCCGACTACGCCTTCGGCCATGCCCTCGAGCGCGATACGTCAGCGGTCGTGGAGGCGGCCGGCGGCAAGGTGCTCGGCGCAGTCCGCGTCCCCCTGAACACGCCCGATTTCTCCTCCTACCTGCTGCAGGCGCAAGGCTCGAAAGCGCAGGTCATCGGTCTTGCCAATGCCGGCGGCGACACCATCAACGCGGTCAAGCAGGCGGCCGAGTTCGGTATCGTCAAGGGCGGGCAGCGGCTCGCCGGACTTCTTGTCTTCCTGACCGACGTTCACGCGCTCGGCTTGCAAACCGCGCAGGGCCTGACGCTGACGACGGCGTTCTATTGGGACCTCAACGACAAAACCCGCGCGTTCGCCAAGCGCTTCGCCGCCCGCAATGACGGCAAGTATCCGACCATGGTTCAGGCCGGCGTGTATTCCTCGGTGTTGCATTATCTTGAAGCCGTCGCCAAGACCGGCTCAGCAACCGACGGCGCGAAGGTCGTCGCGGCCATGAAGTCAACTCACTACGACGACCCGCTGTTCGGAGACACCGTGGTTCGCCAGGATGGACGAGCGGTTCATGCCATGTATCTCGTCGAGGTCAAGAAACCGTCGGAGTCGAAAGGCCCGTATGATTACTTCAAGGTCCTCACAACGATCCCGGCGGATCAAGCGTTCCGCCCGCTTGCCGAGGAGAAGGGCACCTGCGGTCTGGTGCGGACCGCGTCAGGAACGCCTGCAAGGTAGACGGGCAATCGCCCCCGCCCATCATCGTGAGGGCGGCTTGAGGGCGGCCTGGGTTTGATTCTCGGTGGAACAGTTGTCGCCGTGGAACAGTTGTCGCCCGCCTATTTCGCGCTCGTGATGGCGACCGGCATCGTGTCGATCGGGGCGTCGGATTTCGGGCTTCCGTTACTCGCGACCGGACTTTTCGCGTTCAATCTCGCCGCCTATGTCGTGCTGGCGTGCCTGACCGCCTTGCGCTCGATCCGCTATCCGCAGGCGTTCCTTGCCGACATGACCGATCATCGGCGTGGGCCCGGCTTCCTTACCGCGGCTGCCGCATCTTGCATTCTTGGCGCCCAGTTTCTCTCGATGGCGCGGAGCCTCGCGGCCGCGACCGTGTTGCTGGCGCTCGGCATGGTGCTGTGGGCCGGGCTGACCTACACAATCTTCACTGCGCTCACGATCAAGCGCGACAAGCCTCCACTGCAAGACGGTCTCACCGGAGCCTGGCTCATCGCAGTGGTTGCAGCCCAGTCGATCGCCGTCCTCGCCGCGCTGATTGCGCGTGAATGGCCGCAACCGCTTCGGCTGGAGCTCAATTTCCTCGCGCTCGCGATGTGGTCGTGGGGCGGGATGTTCTACATCTGGATCATCTCGCTCATCTTCTACCGCGAGACCTTTTTCACCTTCTCGCCCGGCGACCTGACGCCGCCCTACTGGATCAACATGGGCGCAATGGCCATTTCGACGCTGGCTGGTGCGCAGCTGGCGCAGAACGCGCCGGATGCGCCCTTTCTCGCTGTGCTGCTGCCGTTCCTCAACGGACTCACCGTGTTTTACTGGGCGACCGGCACCTGGTGGATTCCGATGTTGCTTGTGCTCACGACATGGCAACATCTGATCCGGCGATTTCCGCTACGCTACGATCCGCTCCATTGGGGCGCCGTCTTTCCATTGGGGATGTATGCGGTCGCGACAAAGCAGATGGCGGCGACGCTCCAGCTTCCATTCCTTGCGCCCTTGCCGGCCGCAGTTTTTGTGGCGGCGCTGGCCGCCTGGACATTGGCCTTTGCGGCTCTCGCATGGCAGATCACGCGTAAGCTCGCGCGCTGGTGGCGGTAGATGCTGAGGACGTACCGCTGCCATCTCGAGATCGGCGACGATCCCGGATAAACTCTGGAAACACATTTTGCTGGAACTCGAAGCAGGACAGGGCCATTTCAGGTGGTGGCGGTGGCGCGGCTTTGTCGATAGCGACCGCCGGCGCTTGCGCGTCCCAAGCCGGCCGACGGGCCACGCCCGGCACAAATTCTCGCAGCGAAACCGGAAAAAACCCGGCAACCGGCGCAAGGTTCCACCCGCAATTTGAATTAATCCTGCTGGTACTCATTGTTCTTGCTGGTCCCGGCAGCGCGCAGTCTGATAGGCTGGCGCGTCCCCTTCGAGGCATGCCATGTCGTTCCATGTCCTTGCTTAAGCTCGACATCCCGGTCCCGACGCCTGCCCTTCTCGAATCCTTTCTCGAGCTCGACCAGGGGATTCTCGACGCGCTGCCGATCGGCGTTTACGCATGCGACGCCGACGGCCGGATCCTGCGGGTCAACCAGCGCGCGATCGAGCTTTGGGGACGGCCCCCAAAACTCCGCGATCCCGTCCAAAGGTACTGCGGCTCGTTCCGCCTTGAGAGCCTGCAAGGTGAATTCATCCCGCCCGGCGAAACGCCGATGGCGCGTGCGGTGCTCGCGGGTGAACGTTTCGAGGGCGTCGAGACCGTCGTGCAAAACCCGGACGGAAAACGCTGGGTGGCGCGTGTCAACGTAGCTCCTCTGCGCGACGGCGATGGCTCGGTCGTCGGCGCCATCAACTGCTTCCAGGACGTCACGCGCGAGCACGAGATGCGGCTCGAACTGGAGGAGCAGCAACGCACGTTCGACCTCGCCATGATCGCTTCCGACATGGGCACGTGGCGCTACACCATCGCGGACAACATCTGCGTTTACGACGAGAACGCCCAGCGCCTCTATGGACTGACAGAGGCGCGCTTTCTCCACGACAAGGATGGCGTGGAAGCGAAATTCCATCCTGCCGACAGGGATCTGATGTGGGCCCGGGTCAACAGGGCGCTCGATCCCAAGGGCGATGGCCGCTATGACGTCGAATACCGGGTCAGGCAGCTTGACGGCAGCTGGCGATGGCTCAGTGCCTGGGGCCTGGTGGAATTCGAAGGCCAGGGCGCCGAGCGCAAGCCGGTCGCCATCGCCGGCGCGAGCCGCGATCTCTCGGAGAGAAAGCAGGCTGAAGAATTGCAGCGGCTGCTCGGCAACGAGTTGAACCATCGCGTCAAGAATACGCTCGCCACCGTGCAGTCGATCGTCAACCAGACCCTTCGGGGCGCGACCGATATCGAGGCGGCTCGCGAGACGCTGAACGCGCGCATCGTCGCGCTCGCCGGAGTTCACGATCTGCTCACCGATCGCAGTTGGGCGGCCGCCGATCTTGCCGAACTGGCCGCGCGCGCCGTTGCGCCATTTGTCTCCGGCCAGATCGGGCTCGTTGGTCCCTCTGTGGATGTTTCGCCCAGCCAGGCGCTGGCGCTCTCTCTGGCGCTGCACGAACTCGCCACCAACGCGGCGAAGTATGGAGCGCTCTCGCGCCCCGAAGGCCGGGTCGAACTCCGCTGGCAGGTGCAGGCCGGCCGGCTCAACCTGAGTTGGCGGGAGAGCGGCGGCCCGCGTGTCGATCCGCCGACCCGTCAGGGGTTCGGCACCCGCCTCATCGAACACGCGCTAAGCCGTGACCTCGACGGGAAAACCCGTCTGGAGTTCGCTCCCGAGGGCGTTCGCTGCTCAATTATGGCTGCGCTCGTCACCTAGACCATCGGCATGGCGCCAGGCTTCGGCTTCGGACCAGCCGGAATGCCGGCAAACCAATGCGGACCTTTCATCGATCACGCGCGTTGAGGCCTTGAGAACCGGGGCGTCGACGAACGCGGAGCTTTGGTCATGAGCATTATTCCTCTTCACCTGCAAAGAAAGTTCGAGCAGCGGTGGGCGGCGAGGTTTGTCGCGCCGGCCGCGCCCAACAACAGCCGGCTGAAAGTTGCCCTCGACACTCTGCCACGCCCCGTGAGCGCAGAAGAACAACCCGCCGGCTCAAATCGGCGGGCCACGTGTGAGTCCAATGTGGAGTTTGGAAATGAAGCAAATCCTTGGACTGAGTGTCGCCCTGCTGCTTTTTGGAAGCGGCATCTGGGCGAACGTCAGCGGTAGCGGCTCGCTCTCCCAAAACAAGGGCGCGTGGGTGTCCTACGCCTTCCGGTAACGGCGCCGCGCAACGAAAATAAATAACGTTTTAGGATCGATGGATATGGTTGTTGATCCGTGCGGCGTCGTCGCGAAGGAGAAAGCCAATGACCATGATGAAGGCATTGAGCGTGATCGCTGTTCTATCAACCGTACTCGCTGGGCCGGTTTTCGCGCGGGACGCAGGACATGATCACGTGCGGATCCATCGCGGTCCGGCGCACCACCATGCCCAGGGTCAGTATTTTCGCGGCGCTTACAACCAGTGGAACGACCGTCTCGATCTGAGAGAGAACTTCGGAGGCCGCGATCGCTCGAGGATAGGCGGGGAAGATCCCGACCTCCATCCCACCGCCTACTGACTTATTGCCTTGGGGCCGCTGATGCGGCCCCAACAGAAGATCTACGGTTCGCCTTCCCGCGATCCTAACGCACCGATGCCTGTTCGGCCTTGGGTGCAGTGCCCTCCCGATCGCGCGTGGCCGCGACGAGCGGCCGAAATTCACCCTGACCTCCTGCTGACGCTCTTTTGGCGTTTGGCCATCGGCGTATCGACGATCGCCTCAAGCGTGCTGCTGCGCAACATGGTGGATAGGTCGACGGCGAGGTCATAGTTGCGACCCACTCGAGCATAAATCTTCTATAAAGGAACGAGCTCAGGGGAGAAAAACAATGAAAGCCTTCGCTGGTTGGTTGATCGTACTATTGCTGACGTCGACGACGGCGCATGCGTTCGATGCGGCCGCGGTGCCGGAACTGAAGCGAACCAAACTTGGCCAGTACCTGTCCTCGCAAGAGGCGGCGAAGTTCATGGACCAGAACGCATCGAAGGCGCTGTTCCTCGACGTGCGAACGCCCGCCGAGGTGACGTTCCTGGGGATGCCTGTGCAGGCGGATGCCAATGTTCCGTACATGAAGGATCCCGATTTCCCTGTTTGGGATAGCGTGAAGGGAACCTTCAAGCTCGAACTCAATCCGGACTTCCTCCCCGAAGTGCGCCGCAGGCTGGCCGCTAAAGGTCTCAAGCCTGACGATCCGATCGTGTTGATCTGCCGGTCGGGCGACCGCAGTGCGGCCGCGACCAATCTTCTCGCACAAGCCGGCTTCAAGAACGTTTATTCGGTCGTCGACGGATACGAAGGCGATCTGGCGGCCAGCGGACCGAAGGCCGGCCAGCGCGCCGTCAACGGATGGAAGAATGCCGGCTTGCCCTGGACCTACAAGCTCGACAAGGCCAAGATGTATAAAATGGAAAACTAGGCGCGCGGTTTCGACGTCAGCTGCTCTCTAGTTCAAGCCGATCGCGGAGACCGCGCGCGCAACGGAGGCGATGATGCCGCTCTGTTGCGCGGCGGGAATGGTGGCACCCGTCAAATAGACCGCAACGATGATGGGCGCGCCGCTGGGCGGCCAGACCACGGCGACGTCGTTGGCCGTTCCCCGTTCGCCGGAGCCCGTCTTGTCGCCAACGCGCCAATCGTTCGGAAAACCTGCGCGCAACCTTGCGCCGCCGGTCTTGTTGGCGATCAGCCAGGCCGTCAATTGCTCGCGTGACGCAGCCGAAAGGGCTTCGGTTCCAAAAAGAAGCGCCCTCAAATTGGAAGCCATCGCGTTCGGGGTCGTCGTATCGCGGGGATCGCCGGGCAGCGCCTCGTTGAGAGAGGTCTCATTTCTGTCGAGCCGGGTGACGTCGTCGCCAAGCGTCCGCACGAAGGCTGTCAGGCCGGAAGGACCGCCGATGTTTGCAAGCATGAGGTTGCCGGCCGTGTTGTCGCTCCGCGTCACCGCCGCTTCGCAAATTTCAGCGAGCGTCATGCCGCCATCGCCTGTGTGTTTTTCAGTGACCGGCGAATTTGCGACGATGGTGGAAGCGTCGAACGTGATGCGGCGCGTCAGTTGCTCGCTGCCCGCATCGACGCGCGCCAGAATGGCTGCGGCCGCAAGCGCCTTGAACGTACTGCATAGCGGGAACCGCTCGTCGCCCCGATAGGTGCGGCGCACGCCTGATGAGGTTTGCAGAACACAGACGCCGAGCCGCCCGCCGCTCTCGCTCTCCAGGCGTTTGATCTGGTCGATCAGCCGCGGATCGGAACTCGCGGCGCGCGCGGCCTTCGCCCCTCCGCTCACATGAGCCG
>NZ_JBAVCF010000793.1:0-6436 GCF_049586575.1 Bradyrhizobium sp. | reverse complement strand
TTGACCGCCAAATCTGGGATGTTGAAGGACGACGTCTTGGCAGCGGCGACCCGTTTTGGCAGTAACAAACACCGATTTTAGACGTATAAGAATCGACTGCTTTCAACGACGGGAACGCCATGTCCAGTCTCACGACCACCGAACGACACACCGCAACCGCCTCGAAGATCATTCAGCCGGCCTGGGTGCGGGTGATGCATTGGATCAATGCGGTGGCGATCTTCCTGATGATCATGTCGGGACTGCAGATCTACAATGCCTCGCCGCTGTTCCGGTCGCTCACCTTCTCCCAGACGATCACGCTGGGCGGCTGGCTTGCCGGGGCGCTGCTCTGGCATTTCGCGGCGATGTGGCTGTTGATGGTCAATGGCCTGATCTATCTGATCACGGGATTTGCCAGCGGTCGCTTTGCCAGGAAGCTGTTGCCGATCTCGCCTCGCGGCGTGATTTCTGATACCGTTGCGGCGCTGACCTTCAAACTGTCGCACGATGACCTGAGCAAATATAATCAAGTGCAGAAATTGCTTTACACCGGCATTATCGCCGTCGGTGTGATCATCGTGCTTTCAGGATTGTCGATCTGGAAGCCGGTGCAACTGCAATATCTGACGGCGCTGTTCGGGGGATACGATGCCGCGCGATATGTCCACTTCTTCTGCATGTCGGCGATTGTCGTCTTTCTCGCGATCCACGTGGTTCTGGCGGTCTTGGTGCCGAAGAGCCTGCGCGCCATGATCATCGGCCGCTAAGGGAGATCAACCATGGGCCGACTTCGCAAGCTTCTGATTCCGGGCGTCGACAAGAAACTGTTGGTCAAGGATGCGACCAAGCTGATGCCGGACCTGATGCGCCGGCGCTTTATCACAGGCGGCGCGAGTTTCGGCGCGCTGGCACTTCTGACCGGCTGTGATGTTGTGGATTCTTCCTCAGCGGAAGAGGTGCTGAAGAAGGTTTCGAAATTCAACGACGCGGTGCAGGCGTTTATTTTCAACCCCGACGCATTGGCGCCGACCTTCCCGGAAAGCGCGATCACCAAGCCGTTCCCGTTCAACGCCTACTACGAAATCGACGACGCGCCCGAGGTCAATGGCGACGAATGGAAGCTCGAGGTGCGCGGGCTTGTCGACAACAAGAAGTCATGGACGCTGGAGGAGCTCTACAAGTTGCCGCAGGTCAAGCAGGTGACGCGCCATATCTGCGTGGAAGGCTGGAGTGCGATCGGAAGCTGGACCGGAACGCCGCTCAGCCATTTCCTCAAGCTGATCGGGGCGGACACCCGCGCCAAATATTGCTGGTTCCAGTGTGCCGACAAGGAAGGCTACAACTCGCCGCTCGACATGCGAAGCGCGCTGCATCCGCAAACCCAGATGACGTTCAAGTTCGCTGACAAAATCCTGCCGCGCGCCTACGGATTTCCCATGAAGATCCGCGTGCCGACCAAGCTCGGCTTCAAGAATCCGAAATATGTGCTCTCGATGGAAGTCACCAACGACTACAAAGGCGGCTACTGGGAAGACCAGGGCTATAATTCGTTCAGCGGCAGCTAGCTGCTTACGATCGCCCGCGCGGCGTTCTGGTTACGCGCCTTTGATGAGCTTGCGCTGAAACGCCGCCGCCACGGCTCCGAGCGCAAGCAGCAACGCCGATGCATTCAGCGCATAAGAAAGGTTGCCAAAGGCATCGGTGATGGCGCCGACCGCGGTCGGCCCCAGGGTCTGGCCTATTCCAAATGCGATGGTCATGGCGGCGATTCCCTTGGGCCACGCCGAAGGCGGCGAGTTGAAGCGCACGAAAGCGGTGGTCGATCCCACGATCGCGAAGAAGGAAACGCCGAACACCAGCGCCGATACGGTCAACAGCAACACCGAATGGCCAAGCAATGGCAGCGCTGCGCCCACCGTGTTGACTCCGAGGATAATCGCGGTGGTAAACCCGCCATTGTCGCGCGCCAACAGACCCTGCCAAGCCCAGGGCGTGACGAACGCGCTCAGTCCAATCAGGCACCAGAAGGCGCTTTGCGCTACCGGGCCGCCGCCGGCGTCACGGATATAGGCGATCATGAACGTCATGTAGGCGATATATCCCGCGCCAAACAGGAAATAGCCGGCGAGGTAAATCAGGATCGGCCGGATCGGAAACGGCGCCGGCACGGTATCATCGAGGCGGCTCCCGGCCTCGATCGGCGACATCAGTAACGGGATCGTCAGCGCGGCTGACAATAGCGTCATCGCCCACCACACGATCCACCACGATCCCGGGCCGAAAACCTGCAGCACGAATGGCGCGATCAGGCCGGAGGTCACGATGCCGAATCCAGGCCCGGCATAGAATAGGCTAAGCAGGAAACTGGCGCGCGCCGGATGCGATTGGGCGATCTGAGCCGCCAACGCCGCGCCGGCGACGAACGTGAGCGCAGCTCCAACACCTACCAGGAGACGGGCCAAGCTCAGGACGACGACGTTGCCCGAGATGGCGCTCAACGCCAGCGCAACAACGCAGGCCAGCGTCCCCCACCGGATCGAAGCGGACAGCCCAAACCATCTGATCAGACGCGCGGCTGCCAGAGCCCCGCCGAGATAACCGGCCGCGTTGATGGTATTCATGAAGCCGGCCACCGAATAGGACCAGCCCAGCGTGTCGCGCATATCCGGCAGCACCAGCGAATAGGCGAAGCGCCCGATGCCAAGCCCGATGATGGGCGCCAGCGACAGGATGAGGATGAGCCGCGCGGGATGGGCGGCAGGTTCGGGGATTTTCACGGGATTCTCCGGCGCAGGCGTCATTGTGGCAGGTGCCGAGGCGGTTGCACATGCGTGTCCGCAGCAATGGTGTCTTGCCATTCACGCATCACGGCATTAGCACTCCGCGCGCACCAGCTATTTTCCAAAAAGGCATTCGACCATGGCGACCCATAAACTGCTGCTTCTTTCCGGCGACGGCATCGGCCCCGAAGTGATGGGCGAGGTGAAGCGCCTGATCGGCTGGATCAACGCGCAAGGGATTGCGCAATTCACGACCGAGGAAGGGCTGGTCGGTGGCGCGGCTTATGACGCGAGCAAGCAAAGCATCACGGACGCGACCATGGCGCAGGCCAAGGCGGCCGACGCGGTGATCTTCGGTGCCGTCGGCGGGCCGAAATGGGACAGCGTCCCCTACGACGCCCGGCCTGAAGCTGGCCTGTTGCGGCTACGCAAGGATCTCGGGCTGTTTGCCAACCTTCGCCCTGCGGTCTGCTATCCGGCACTGGCGGAAGCCTCGAGCCTGAAGCGAGAAGTGGTCGAGGGCCTTGACATCATGATCGTGCGCGAGCTTACCGGCGGTGTTTATTTCGGCGAGCCGAAGACCATCACCGATCTCGGCAACGGCCAGAAACGGGCGATCGATACGCAAGTCTACGATACCTACGAGATCGAGCGCATCGCGCGTGTCGCCTTCGACCTGGCGCGCAAGCGGCGCAACAAGTTGACCTCGATGGAAAAGCGCAACGTGATGAAATCCGGCGTGCTCTGGAACGAGGTCGTCACCCAAGTTCACGGCCGCGAATACAAGGACGTGCAGCTCGAGCATCAGCTTGCCGATTCCGGCGGCATGAACCTGGTGAAATCGCCGAAGCAGTTCGACGTCATCGTCACCGACAATTTATTCGGCGACATGCTGTCGGATATTGCCGCGATGCTCACGGGCTCGCTCGGCATGCTGCCATCGGCCTCGCTCGGCGAGATCGACGCCAAGAGCAAGAAGCGGAAATCGCTGTTCGAGCCGGTGCATGGTTCGGCGCCCGATATCGCGGGCAAGGGGCTCGCCAATCCGATCGCGATGATCTCTTCGTTCGGAATGGCGCTGCGCTATTCGTTCGATCTCGGCGCATTGGCTGACAAGGTCGATGCGGCGATTGCGGCGGTTCTCGCCAAGGGACTGCGCACCGCGGACATCAAGTCCGAAGGTAAAACGGCAGTCTCGACCTCGCAAATGGGCGAGGCGATCCTTAAAGAGTTACAGGCGCTGCACGCATAAGCTGACGCCGAGTCCCGTTCCAGCTTGCGGCCTTGGCTATGGCTTCGGCGGCCCAACAGTATCGGCCCCGGCGAAGCCGGGTCGCAGGGACGATGCGGAAAGGCCGGCCTGTAAAGCGTCAGTACGGGAGCGGGAACCACTGCTGGAAGCCGCCCATATCCGACGGCGGATTCATCGGCGAGCGGTCGATCGGGCGGTTGTTGTTCTCGCGCGCAAACGACGGATAACCGAGTTCCGGCGGGAATGCGTAGTCGGTGAACTTGCGGTCGCCCGGCAAGACCTCGACGCCGGCATCGAGCCATGAGCGCTTGGTGACGTAAACGCGGGTATGCGGTCCCTGCTGATAGGACACGTTCGGCCCGCTCGGGCCGTAATAGAGATGGCCGCGATTGTCATATTGGCGCTTGGCGTTCTTTTGCGCCTGGGTGGAAGTGGACGTCTGCGCGCCGGCCGGCGAGGCGGTCAAACCAACGACGCCAATGGCGACAGCGGCAAACAATACCGCAACTTTGTTCGCGGCTGGAATTCTTGGGGTCATCAGGTCCTCTTTGGGCGGACAGGTCGCCAGTTTCGGCAGCCATTCTAGCGGTCGGCCCTGCCGTCACAAGGTCAAACGGGCAACACTGGCAGAGAATAAAGCTTGCGTCGCTCAAAAAAGTTGCATGTAAACCAGCCTCTTGGCTGGAAAATGCCTCAAAGCGAGCCGCGTAAATGAGGGTTTTCCGCGTCGGTGACCCAATCGACGGAGACGGTCTTGGCAGATCTGCAACCGCTACGTCTCAATTCGGCGCGGGCAAACAGCTCGGCCAGTTTGGGTTCGTTGCCGGAAGCCAGCAGGGTTAGCCGGTCGAGCATGCAACCGATCGCGGACCGCCGCGCCGCCAGTGTGGCGCCTTGGCACGACCATCCGGAGATTTGCAAAGCCGGATCGTCAAACTGCTTGATGAAGCCCAGGCAGGACCTTGCCGCATCCGCGTGGCCGGGGCGGCGGAGCAGCGCCATGCTGCCGAATTTGCTGTCGATGACGCCGGCCGTCTCTAACTCCGGCGGGCCCTCTTGGGAGGCTTCCGCCGCCATACGTACCGCGAGATTGGCTGCTCGCGGCTCGGTTGGGTCGAATTCGCCGCCAGGGCGGTAGATTTCAAGTTCGGCCGCGGGCTTTTCGCCGGGCTGGCCCCAGTGGAAAACATCCTTGCGGCCGCCGGCCGGATGCCGGAACACCTCGTAAGATTCTGATTCTTCGAGAAAATCGAGCGAGCTAACGGCAAACGCCGGGCGCGAACGCTGCGCCAGCGTGAAGCCTGGCTGGTCTGCCGGCTCAGTAGCCGTATCGAACTGCCATTGGTCGAAGAAATGCGCGCCAACGATGACAAAGAGGGCGAGCGCGCCCACATAGGCAATCAGGCGCGCCAGCGTTGCGTAGCATTCGTCGGCAAAGCTGGTCAGTGCCGGGTGGATGCGGGAATGATACTCTGAATCGGATCGCATTAGTGGCCCGGTCGCCGCAAGACGAAGGGCTACGCAAGGCCCGTCTAACGTTGTCTTAACGGCGTTTCTCGCATAGAAGCGCTGGCTCTTCCCTTTCTGCGGTGCGCTGGGACGGGCTTTTTTCTTCGGAGAGTGAACGATGGGTTACAAAGTCGCAGTGGTCGGCGCGACCGGCAATGTGGGGCGGGAAATGCTCAACATTCTGGACGAGCGCAAATTCCCTGCCGACGAGGTCGTGGCGCTGGCGTCACGCCGCAGCATGGGCGTTGAAGTCTCCTATGGCGACCGGACCCTGAAGGTCAAAGCGCTCGAGAATTACGACTTCTCCGACGTCGACATCTGCCTGATGTCGGCGGGCGGTTCGGTCTCGAAGGAATGGTCGCCGAGGATCGCAGCCGCGGGCGCGGTGGTGATCGACAACTCCTCGGCCTGGCGGATGGATCCGGACGTGCCGCTGATCGTGCCCGAGGTCAATGCGGATGCGGCCGCCGGCTTTACCAAGAAGAACATCATTGCGAACCCGAACTGCTCGACCGCGCAGCTCGTGGTGGCGCTGAAGCCGCTGCACGACAAGGCCGTCATCAAGCGCGTCGTGGTCGCGACCTACCAGTCGGTGTCGGGCGCGGGCAAGGATGCGATGGACGAACTGTTCTCCCAGACCAAGGCCGTCTACACCAACAGCGAGCTCATCAACAAGAAATTCCCCAAGCGTATCGCCTTCAACGTCATCCCCGAGATCGACGTGTTCATGGAGGACGGTTACACCAAGGAAGAGTGGAAGATGATGATGGAGACCAAGAAGATTCTTGATCCCAAGATCAGGCTTTCCGCGACCTGCGTGCGGGTGCCGGTGTTCGTCGGCCATTCCGAGGCGGTCAATATCGAGTTCGAGCATCCGATCTCGGCCGATGAGGCGCGCGACATCCTGCGTCAT
>NZ_JBAVCF010000792.1:0-4920 GCF_049586575.1 Bradyrhizobium sp. | reverse complement strand
ATACTATACGATCCCGATGGAGGTCGGCCTCTATCCGACGCCGGGTGTCGTCAATATCCGCTCGACCTCGTTCTACGGCCTTTCGTTTGTCCGCGTCACGTTCAAGTATGGCGTCGACTTCTACTTCGCTCTGCAGCAGGCCTCGATCAGCCTCCAGCAGAACGTCAACCTGCCGGGCAACCAGGTGGCCCAGATCCAGCAGTCCAGTCTGGTCGGCGAAATCTACCGCTATCAGGTCGTCGGCCCTCCGCATTTCGGATTGACCAATCTGCGCACGCTTCAGGATTACGTCATCACCCGGCGTCTTCTCACCATTCCCGGCGTGGTGCAGATCAATAGCTGGGGCGGCACGACAAAGCAGTTCAATGTCGATGCGGATCTGGAAAAACTCGAAGCCTACAATATCACGATCCCTCAGCTCATCACCGCGCTCGGCAATTCCAACATCAACGTCGGCGGCCGTGAGATCGCTATCGGCCAGCAATCGGTCAATATCCGCGGTGTTGGACTGGTCGACAGCGGCGGCGCCGACGACGTCACCAAAGGCTACAAGGTCCACGACATCGAGAATGTGGTACTGACCCAGTCGAACGGTTTGCCGATCCAGGTCAAGGACGTCGCCACCGTCTCGGTCGGCTATGTGCCGCGCCTTGGAATCGGCGGCAGGGATCACGAGGACGATATCGCAGCCGCGATCGTCGTGATGGGACGGACCCAGCATACCAACGACATCATTCCGAAAGTCCGGGCCGAGGTCGACAAACTGAACTCCGACGGCAGCCTGCCGCCCGGTGTCAAAATCGTCTCTTACTACGACCGCAGCTCGCTGGTGGGCGTGACCACGCATACGGTGCTGCACAACCTGATTTTCGGCTGCGTGCTGGTCTTCTTTATTCAGTGGGTTTTTCTCGGCGATCTCCGTAGCGCCATCATCGTCAGCGTCAACATCCCGTTCGCGTTGTTCTTCGCCATCATCATCCTGGTCTTGCAGGGCGAGGACGCCAACCTGCTTTCGCTCGGCGCGGTCGATTTTGGCATCATCGTCGATTCCGCCGTGATCATGATGGAGAATATCTACCGGAATTTTCAGTCGTCATCGGAAAGCCGGCAGACCCTGCTTCAGCATCTCTCGGAGGGTTATTGGGGGACCGATCCTACGTCCGCGCATGGGCATAGCAGCGTCGCTCCCAGGTGGACCGAGCGGCTGCGCATGATCTTCGTCAGCGCGCTCCAGGTCGATAAGGCCGTGTTCTTTACCGCTGCGATCACCGTCACCGCATTCGTGCCGCTATTCACGATGCAGGGCGTCGAGGGCCAGATTTTTGGACCGATGGCGCGAACCTATGGCTACGCGCTGGCCGGCGCGCTGATCGCTACCTTCACGGTAACGCCGGTCCTGGCTTCGCTGCTGCTGCCCAAGCACATCGAGGAAACCGAAACCGTCATCGTTCAGGCGCTGCGCAAGAGCTATACGCCGGTGCTGCGATGGGCGCTCGCAAATCTCAAGGTCGCCGTAACCGTCGGACTGGTATTCCTTGGCTTGAGCATCGCGGCGGCCTCGCGGCTCGGCAGCGAGTTCTTGCCGGCGCTCGAGGAAGGCAACTTCTGGATCAGGGCCGCGATGCCGTCGACGATGTCGCTCGATGCCGGCACCGCCGCCACCAGGAAAATGCGCGAGATCCTGCTGAGACATCCGGAAGTGATAACGGTGGTGTCGCAGCACGGACGTCCCGACAACGGCAGCGACGCCTCGCCGTTCTCCAACGTGGAATTGTTCGCCCCGCTCAAACCTTTCGATGAATGGCCGCCGAACCTGACCAAGGAAAAGCTGACGGAGGAGCTTCAGCAGGAGCTCGCCGACGAATTGCCCGGGATCGGCTTCAACTTCTCGCAATACATCCAGGACAACGTCGAGGAAGCGTTGTCGGGCGTGAAAGGCGCCAACTCGGTCAAGATCATCGGACCCAACCTTCAGGTACTGGAGGACACGGCGACCCAGGTGATGGCGGAGATGGCCAAGGTCAAGGGCGTGACCGATCTTGGAATCTTCCACCTTCTCGGACAGCCGAACCTCAATATCAAGATCGATCGGGAGAAGGCCGCTCGCTATGGGCTCAACACCGGTGACGTCAACACCGTCGTCCAGGCCGCGCTCGGCGGCACCACCGCGACGACCGTCCTTGAAGGCGACCGGCAGTTCAATCTGGCGGTCAGGTTGGATGCCAAATATCGCAGCAGCATCGACGCGATCCGGGCGGTCAAGGTGGCTTATCAGACGCCGGGAGGCGGCAACGGCTATATTCCTCTCAGCGAGCTTGCCGATATCACGCTCGATACCGGAGCTTCGTTCATCTATCGCGAGCGCAGCCAGCGCTACATTCCGATCAAGTTCAGCGTCCGCGGCCGCGATCTCGGCAGCACCGTCGAGGAGGCGCAGCAGCGGGTTTCGAAAGCCGTCAAGCTTCCGAACGGATACCGCATCATCTGGTCCGGCGAATTCGAGGATTTGCAGAACGCCAAGCAGCGGCTGCTGATCGTGGTGCCGATCACCCTGCTGTTGATCCTCGTGCTGCTGTACGGGCTGTTCAATTCGCTGCGCGACAGCCTGCTGTCGGTGGCCGGTATTCCCTTTGCGATCGGCGGTGGTCTGATCGCACTCAATTTCGCCGGACTTGATTTTTCCGTCTCGGCGGCGATCGGCTTCATCTCGCTGTTCGGCGTCGCCGTGATGGACGGCATTCTCAACATCACTTATTTCCGGGAGCTTCGGGCCCAGGGCATGGACATCGCCGACGCCGTGTTTCATGGCGCCGAACAGCGCATGCGGCCGATGCTGATGACCGCGCTGTCGGCCGGCGTCGGTCTGTTTCCGGCCGCGATATCCCACGGTATCGGAAGCCAGGTGCAGCGCCCTCTGGCCACCGTCGTCGTAGGTGGTATGTTCATCGGGCCGTTGCTTTTGCTTGTCGTGGCGCCTGCGCTTCGAAAGATATTCCTTTCGCGCGATGTTGAAAGCACAGCCGTTGCCGGCGATCCGGCCGCAGTCACCGGAGGAAATCCGGATGGCTAGCGGAAGCCGCAAGACAGGACGCTGCGAGGGGTTGGGACGCATGTTGCGTATTGATTCTGAGCAGGCGGTTGCCTCGCGGCACCTTCGTCGCGTGCACAAGCTGCGATCCGCTTCCGCCGTGGTCGCCCTCGCCGCGATGTCGCTGGCCATCTCCGGCTGCGCGGTGGGACCGAATTTCAGCCCGGCTGCCGCGCCCGACGTGAATGGTTACGTGACGGGAACACTGGCATCGGCAGATCCCGCAAAGGGTCAGCCCGGCGTCCCCGGTCAACGCTTCATTACCGGTGCGGACGTGTCGACGCGCTGGTGGGCGGCGTTCAAGTCAGAACCTCTGAACGAACTCGTCAGGGAATCGGTCAACCACAATCCCAACCTGCAAGCCGCGGAAGCCGCGATCAAGATCGCCCGCTACAACGCGCTCGCCCAGCGCGGCCTGTTCTTCCCGCAGGTCACGGGTAATTCTGCAACCCAGCAGATATTGGTTGCCAATCCCCAGCAGGTGCCGCCGATCCCGACCCAGGGGCCGCAATCGGAATTCTCGCTGGTGACCAACCAGCTCACGGTGTCGTTCGTGCCGGACATCTGGGGCGGCAACTTTCGCGCCGTCGAGAGCCTGGACGCGACCGCTGAGCAGCAATTGTTCCAGCTCGAGGCTGCCTATCTGACGCTGACCAGCAACGTGGTGACAGCGGCGATCCAGGAGGCCTCGTTGCGTGGCCAGATTGATGCGACCCAGCGCATCATCGCCATCGAGCGGCATCTTCTCGATATTCTGAAAAAGCAGCTCAACTTCGGTCAGGCGGCGCAGGCCGACGTGCTGGCGCAGGACGCGGCATTGGCGCAGGCCGAGGAGTTGCTGCCGCCGCTTGAAAAGCAGTTGGCCCAGCAGCGCGACCTCCTGACCGCGCTGGCCGGGCAATATGCAGCAGACGAGATCAGGCAGAAGTTCGATCTGGCCCATCTGAAGCTGCCGACCAACCTGCCGATCAGCCTGCCGGGAAAACTCGTCAATCGGCGGCCCGACGTGCGTGCGGCGGAAGCCAACATGCATTCGGCGGCCGCGCAGATCGGCGTCGCGATCGCGGCCCGCTTGCCCAACATCACGTTGTCCGCCAATGGCGGCTCGGCCGCCTTCAACTGGCCGCAGACTTTCGCGCCCGGCACCGGCTTCTTCACCCTGGGGGCCGCTGCCGCCGCGCCGATCTTCGATGGCCTGACGCTCTATCACAAACAAAAGGCCGCCGAGGCGGCTCTGGAGCAGGCCGAGGCGCAATATCGCGCGACCGTCATCACCGCATTCCAGAATGTGGCTGACGCACTTCGCGCTTTGCAGGCGGACGCGAAGGCGATGCGCGCGGCGCGGCGAGCGGAAGACACTGCGAAGGCCAGCCTCGACATTGTCCAGAAGCAACTCAGCGAGGGCCAGGTCAACCAATTGGCCGTGCTCAATGCGCAGCAGACCTACCTGACGGCGGCCGTGGTGCGGGTGCAGACCGAAGCCAACCGCATGGCCGATACCGCCGCTCTGTTCATGGCGCTCGGCGGCAACTGGCCCTCGAACTGCACCGTGCCGGATTGGCGCGAATGCGCGCTCGGCGATCCGCCGGTGCCCGCGGCGGTCGCGGCTGCGGAAGCCAGGTAGCGCGCAGAAGCCGGCGGTCCAAAGCGTGTGAGAGGCGGCCTTACGGTTGACCGCTGGTTGATGTTCTTTACCGGCGGCTACGCCTTCGGCGACATTCAGCACTCCAACACCCCGCCCGCCGGAGCAGGGCTCCCTGTCGACAATTTCAACGTCATGGCCAACGGTCTCACCGCGGGCGCCGGCTTCGCCTACGCGATCACCAACAACG
>NZ_JBAVCF010000791.1:0-2184 GCF_049586575.1 Bradyrhizobium sp. | reverse complement strand
CCATCATCTTGTTCCGGTCAAAGACCTCCATGACATCGGCTTCATTATTCTTGCTGGCGATTTCGAGTAGGACGCCGGTACGAGTTGCGGCCTTGATACAGCGCTGAAAATCGCGGTAGCAGAGGCCCCTGCCGTCCTCCGATAGTGCTACGCCGAGCGGACCGGTTTCGCCGACGATGCCGCCCCACAGCGTGTCGTCCAGATCGAGGACCAGCACTTTCTTACTGCGTTGTGCGTGGGCATCAACCGCTTGCCGGACCGTTTCGGCAAGCAACTCAAACATCCGCGCCGAGTAGCGAATTCGCGCCGTGTACCAGAAAGCATTGGAAATCAGCACATCCTCGCCATGCCGGCGAAATAATAGATCGAGATCGAGCAGCAGCAGGTTGGGGCGCAACTTCGCGATGGCGACCAACTTTCCATTTAGGTCGGTTTGCCGTACGCGCAGAGAGTCCACATGCAAAACATCGGCGAAGCCGAGCCAGCGGTTCGAACTGAACGAAAATAAATTGGCAACCACGACCTTGTCGATGTGCCGGGCGCAAAAGCCGTCGAGCGCCTGCAGAAACATCTCGCACTGCCCGCGTGGCGCGCCGCCATAGAAAGCCTCGCCCATAAGCGTGTCGGAATCATAGAGACAGAGAACATGCGTCACATCGGCGGCGGAAGCAGGCGATTGGGTCGTCGAGAGGTCGGCGAGCATGCTGTTATGGGTCCCGACCAGAGCCTCCCACGGCTGCAGTGCGCGTACGAGCGGCTGCATATTTATATTGCTGAGTAGAATGGGCTTCATTGTACCGGCCGGGAGGCAATTTTTACGGGCCTCGGTCCAGTGACGCCGACGACAAGGAATATGCCCACTACGACCAGGATGAGTCCCAGAAACAGCGTAATTGTCAGCGGTTCCCGCAAGAACAGGGAACCGGCAATAACGGCCGTGATGGGATTGAGTGGCAGCATGATCATGGTGGTAGTCGGTGCTGTTTGACCGAGCGACCAGGCGTAGAGAAAGAACGACAACGCGCCGCCGGCGATGCCGATGTAGGCGATCGCCAACCAGCCTGTTGGATTCAAATGTGGAAAACCGTTCGGTAGGTCGATTGCCCCCCAAAAGACCAATAATCCAAGCGCGCCCGCAGCCATAGCGATAGCAGTGACCGCAAGCGGAGAATATTTTTTCAGATAAGGCTTGGAGAAGATCGCATAGACCGCTCCGAGCAGAGTTGCCAATATCATTGCCAAATCGCCGCGCCAGGCGGCGGCCTGAAAATCGAACCCGACATGCCCGATCGCGATGGCAGCGCCGACAATTGCGAAGACCACGCCGAGGCCTTTGCGAACCGACCAGGCCTCCCGGCCAGTGAGCTTCCCGAGCAGCAAGGTGGCAGCGGGTGTACAAGCGAGCACCACAGCACCGCCGGATGCGGTGGTGAATTTCATAGCGGCGCTGATGCACCACGGGAAGAGGCCGAAGTAAAGCAGGCCCAGTCCGGCTATTGCTAGGAGATCGCGACGCGGCACTCTGATACTTGAAACAATCGGAATCAGTGGTACCAGACAGGATGCAGCCACGAGGTAACGAAGGGTGGCGATGGTCAAACCGTCTGACCCCGACACGACGAAACGTGTGGCCACCAGCGCAGTCCCGGTAATTACGCTCGCGAGCGCCGAGGCCAAAACCGGAAGAAACGTCACGCTGGTCTGCTGGCGCTTTAAAATTCCCCGCATCTCCTCCCCACCGCAATCACGGTACAGCGTCTCGCTTATTCTACTCATGTGCGGGAAACTTCGGCGCGACCTAGCCCGGCGTTTCAGAGGTAGTTTACCTTAACACACCAATATCGGGAACAAAATTGTCAAATTTATAAACCACCTTCATGGTAAACATTAAGCAGAAGATCACGTAGGCGGCGGCAACGTCGGTGCCATACGGAGCCCGACCGGAGCCATAAGGTGAGGTAATAGCATGCTTGTTCTGGGTTATGCGGGTCATCGGAGACATGGATGGACGGGCGACGTCGATAGCAAGCTCAAGTCGCGCCTGCGCCATTCCGTGAGTCATCCGACGATCTTCAGCGCACTGACATCGTTTGGCGAGAACATCGAGGATATCCCGCTTAACCTGTTTCCACTCGACGGGGTCGGGCATGATAGCGCCGCCGCAATTTTGCAAAACGGCAAACT
>NZ_JBAVCF010000790.1:0-2579 GCF_049586575.1 Bradyrhizobium sp. | reverse complement strand
AAGCTGCTGTTTGTGTTGGCGATCCTCATGCCGACGCTGCTTCGTGCAGAAGTTGCACACCGTTTGCGGTCAGTGCACACGCCTGAGGTCGACTTGGGCTACGAGACCTTCGGCGCGCCCGGCGCGGAGATTCCCATCATCGCCGTCAATGGCGGCCCAGGGCTTTCCCACGCCTACATGATGCAGAACGATTTATGGCAGTGCGTCGCCGCGCACCGCTTAGTCGTGCTCTACGATCAGCGCGGCACCGGCGCCTCCAAACATATGCAACCCGATGCGCCGCAGACCATGGAGGCGCAGATTGCCGACCTCGACGCCATCCGCAAGGCTTTGGCGCTGGACCGCGCCGCGGTCCTGGGAGATTCCTACGGTGGAATGATCGCGATGGCCTATGCCGCCGCACACCCGGAACACGTCGCCCGGTTGATCTTGTCGGATTCCCCCGCACCCTCGTGGAAGGGCATGGTTCACCTCCTTCCCCAAGTCTTTCCCGACCAGGAGGAACGGGGCGAGAAGGAAGCCAAGCGCTTGAGCGGCGATCCCGATGCTGCCGCCCGCGCGGGTTTGGTCAATCACATGCGAATGATGTTTTACTCCCCGGAAATGCGTGACGCCTATCTTGCGCACATGGGAGATCTGGGCTTTGAACCGTCGGTCGGCAGCGCCGTCTCGAAAGCCACGGAAAATCTCGATCTCACCGAGGCGCTGAAGGGTTTTCGGTTTCCCACCTTGGTTATCACCGGCCGCTACGACATGAACGTGGCACCGCTCACCGCGTGGCGCATGGCGCACGCCATACCGGGAGCGCAACTCGTATTTTTCGAGAAAAGCGGCCATTTGCCCGCATACGAAGAGCCCGAAAAGTACTGCACGACCTTGGAAGATTTTCTGAAGCGTCGATGAGCGGGATCAAATCCTGACGGGCCTGAAACGCTGCATCGAATGCTGCGGGCCGGCAGATGACGCGAAAGCCGGCGTGGCTCATGCCGCGTACTGCACTATGGACAAGAGATTGCCGTCCGGATCTTTGAACCATGCGACCTTTGCGCCGTCGGGCATGGTCAGAATGCCCGCGAGGTCGTGCGGAAAGCCGGCAAATGTTTCAAGACTCACGCCGCGTTCACCCAGGCGCTCAATCGTTGTTCCGATATCCGGCACGGCGAAGCCCAACACCGTATGCGCCGACGGCTGCGTGGAAGGCACCGGGGATACGCGCAGGTCGCTGCCGCCCACATCGTAGACGAGTGCGCCATGTGATTTACCTTTGAGCGGCAAGCCGAGCACACCGCCGTAGAATTTCTCGGCCTCGGCAATACGCGAGGTCCAAACGATGGTCTGCAGTCTGGAAGATGCGAGCATGTCGGCTCCTGGCGGGGTGGCATTAAAACAAAGCCGCGATCTGACAATGCCAGCGCGGCTCGCGGAAATAGGAAAGCCGCGACGGGCGCGGCTTTCAGCGATTAACTTACGCGGCGGCGTGGGGCAGCGTCAAATGGCGTCACGATATCGCGCGGCAAGTCTTCCGTTTCGGAGCCGGGAGGTTGAATATGCCGACTTCAGTCAGGCGACGCGGCGAACGAGGTGTGGCCATGCAAAAGCGCAAACTTGGAAAGAGCAATCTCGAGGTCTCGGCACTAGGTCTCGGCTGCATGGGCATGAGTCATGGTTATGGGCCGCCGGGCGACAAGGCGCAAATGATTGCGTTGATCCGCGCCGCGGTCGAGCGTGGCATCACCTTGTTTGACACCGCCGAGATTTACGGCCCCTACAGCAACGAGGAGTTGGTCGGCGAGGCGTTGGCACCGTTCCACGGCCGAGTGGCGATCGCCACGAAGTTCGGCTTCAAAATCGACGCAGGCAAACAGGGCGGCCTCGACAGCCGGCCAGAGCACATCCGCGAAGTCGCGGAAGCCTCGCTGAAGCGCCTCAAGGTCGAATCGATCGATCTTTTCTACCAGCACCGGGTAGACCCGTCGGTGGCGATCGAAGAAGTCGCGGGCGCTGTGAAGAAACTGATCGCCGAGGGGAAGGTCAAGCACTTCGGATTGTCCGAAGCGGGAGCTCAGACCATCCGCCGCGCCCACGCGGTCCAACCGGTGACGGCGCTGCAGAGCGAGTATTCGCTGTGGTGGCGAGAACCCGAAACGACCGTCTTTCCGACGCTCGAAGAGTTGGGCATTGGCTTCGTTCCCTTCAGCCCGCTCGGCAGAGGCTTTCTGACCGGAAAGATCGACGAAAGCACCGCCTTCGATCCCAAGGATTTTCGCAATAACGTACCGCGCTTTGCTCCCGAAGCCCGCAAGGCCAACAAGGGCCTGGTCGATGTGCTCAGTGCAATCGCTGCGCGCAAGCGCGCGACCCCGGCGCAGCTGGCGTTGTCGTGGATTTTGGCCCAGAAGCCGTGGATCGTTCCCATTCCAGGAACCACCAAGCTGCATCGCCTCGAGGAAAATATCGGGGCTGCTTCTTTGGAGCTGACAGCGAGTGACCTGCGCGAGATCGGCGACGCCGTCTCCAAGATTGGGGTGACGGGGGCGAGGTACACCGAGCAGCTGCAACGCTTGGTCGGGCGCTAGCGG
>NZ_JBAVCF010000789.1:0-2267 GCF_049586575.1 Bradyrhizobium sp. | reverse complement strand
TTAGATTCAAAGGACCACTAGAAAATATAACTTCTAGTGGAGTTTTGGATTTGACATTCGCTAACGAACTTGGGGCGGGGTGGTGGCGCATGTCAAATCGACTCCCCAGTGCGTTCATGCGAACTTCGGAATCAAAGGAGCGCCAGAAAAACATCGGTTCCTAGTGCGGTTTGGAATTTGAAGTTCCTATGACGAGATTACCGCGAAACTGCTAGGAACTTCAAATTCTCCGCACTAGCCGGATGGCGCTATCGCTGCCGATCACATAAAGTGCAATCGCGCAGAGCGCGACTGTTGCGGCGGTGCCGGGTTTGAAGTCGTCGATCAACGTGACCATAGCCAATACTGTCGCGACGCCGATCAGGCCCAAGGTCAGCCAACGCAGGCGGGCGACGCGGACGGGATGAATGACGTGGAAAGGCATGAAAGTCAGGACGATCATGGCGGCAACCGCAAGGCTCGATGCGACCGGTGGCCAGTGCAGCAAGAACAGATAGAAGGCTGCTATGTTCCACAATCCCGGAAAGCCGCGGAAATGATTGTCGTCCGATTTCATGCGGCGGTCCGCAAAATAAAGCGCGCCTGAGACCGCGATACCAACGCCCAGGACCGGTGCGGCCAATGGCGACAAAAGGCCGCTGGCGGTGATCGCATAAGCGGGCACGAAGACGTAGGTCGCGAAGTCGACCACGAGGTCGAGCACTTCGCCCGACCAGTTCGGCTGTAGGCGTACGACATCGAGACGACGCGCGATCGGTCCATCGATGCCATCGATCACCAGTGCTGCGCCCAACCACCAGAACATCGCCGTCCAGTGCTCACGAACGGCTTCCATCAGGGCAATAAGCGCGACACCGGCGCCCAGTGCGGTAAAGACGTGCACCGAAAATGCCGCGGCCTGCATCAAGGGCGAAGCCTGGGGAAGCTGCGTTTCGGTCTGTTGATCCATTGGGGATGATGCGCCGATTTGCGACAATATTGGCCGCAACTGCTATCAGGAATCCCTCGATTTGCACATCTCGGCCTCGGGCTTGAAAATGCCGCAGGGAATGTCAAATGTCAGGAGTATGAGCGATCATTCCTCGACCTATGATGTTGTCGTCGTTGGCGGCGGACCCGCAGGGCTGGCGGCGGCCATCGCCATCGTGCAGGCCGGCGCAAATGTCGCCTTGATCGCCCGGCGGTCGCTTTATGCCGATAACCGGACGACGGCGCTTCTCGGCGAGTCCATCGATTTCCTCGAGGCGCTGGGGGTGTGGCCGCACTGCATGGACAAGGCTGCCGCGCTGCGCGTCATGCGTCTGGTCGACGACACCGGCCGCCTGATCCGGGCTCCGGAGGTGCGGTTTTCCTGCGACGAGATCGGCCTCGATGTGTTCGGGTATAATATCGAGAACCGCGTCCTGGTGTCCTCTCTCGAAGAACGCGCTGCGGCCTTGACAAACCTGACGCGGTTTGACGACGAGGCGGCTGCGATCCAGGCGGAGGACGATATCGTCTCGCTTCGGCTCGCAAACGGGGGAACGTTATCGGCACGGCTTGTGGTCGGCGCCGATGGCAGACATTCGCTCTGCCGGGACGCCGCGGGCATTCATGTTCGGCGCAGCGAGCTGCATCAGGCGGCGCTGACGTTCAACATAACCCATTCCCGTCCTCACCAGAACATCTCGACCGAATTTCACACCCCGCAGGGACCCTGCGTGTTTGTGCCACTGCCGGGCGAGCGTTCCAGCGTCGTGTGGGTGTCCGAGCCGAAGGAAGCCGATCGGCTGATGGCATTGAGTGACGACGAATTGTCGGATGCCGCGGAAGTGCGTTCGCATTCGATCCTGGGCAAGTTGCAGGTCGAGCCCGGACGAAATCGGTTTCCGCTTGTCATCGAACAGCCGCGGCAATTTGCCAAAACACGTATCGCGTTGGTCGGCGAGGCCGCCCATGTGCTGCCGCCGATCGGCGCGCAAGGGCTCAACATGGGGCTGCGCGATGCCGCCGATCTCGCCGAGACCGTACGGGATGCCCTGGCTGCGGGCGAAGATCCTGGCTCCGCTTCGGTGTTGAGCCGCTATGCTTCCGCGCGACGCCCCGATGTCATGAGCCGGACCTTCGCTATCGATATCGCCAACCGCTCGTTGTTGAGCACGTTTCTGCCGATGCAATCGCTCCGCGCCGCCGGGCTGCATTTGATTGGTTCGTTCGGACCGCTGCGTCGCCTCGCCATGCGCGAGGGATTGGCCCCGTCGTGGCGACCCTCGGCTTCCGTCCATCAC
>NZ_JBAVCF010000788.1:0-3271 GCF_049586575.1 Bradyrhizobium sp. | reverse complement strand
CAATGAACTTCAATCGTTCGTCCATGGGTTTACACACCTTCCAGGGCATCTTGCTCTCCCCGCAAAAGGCCCCATTGTGTAACCCATGTCTCCGGAATGAACTGTCACCCCTCTCTCAGGAAGGGCAAATGACTTAGCCAAAGCGTCTCGATGTGATTGAGAGTAAAACTCACCAAAAATATTGAAAGGTTTGGCTTGGTATCGGCGGCGATTCTTTATCGCAGCTTGAATTGAGTCGTTTGTCCGTGCTCGCTTCGGCGGCGAATGCGAAAACAATTTGCCTCGAACAAGGTGCGGTGATGTTCTGGCCGATGCTCTTGTCGAGCAAAGGCCACTGGAAGCCGATGCCATCATCAGCTTGGTCGCTATCGGGGGGAAGCGGACATCGCGGTTACGGCCGTCGACTTCCGAGTCTGACCTTGAGCGGACGCTCGCCGCTACTCAAACGCAAAGATGCGCCTCCAGTCGTTCTTCATATCCACGACGGTCCATTTATCTATTGCTGCGGCGTCCAAGGCTTTGTCGAGACGACCGAAGGAGGTGTCCCGGTCATAGGCGTATTCGCGTTCCGCGTCGGTGTGATGAACAATCAGGCCAAGGCGGCGTCCACCGGCCATCGTCGTCCATTGCAACATTTCGAGGTCACCGTCCGAGTTGCCGAACGCAGCGATCGGTCGGCGGCCAATATACTCGTTGATGCCCACCGGCTTGCCGACATTGTCGTCGATGAAATTGATCTCGTCCAAACGGAACAGTTCCGGCCTGCCATCGCGCATCTGGAATTTGGTCTTGATCGATGAGCCTACGACCTGCTCGGGCGGCACGCCATAGACGCGCTCGGCCCACGGGCGCATGAATTCGATACCGCCGCCCGAGACGATAAAGGTCTTGAACCCGCTCGCGCGCAGAAAGCCGAGCAATTCGATCATCGGCAGATAGGCAAGCTCGGTGTATGGCCGCTTGAAGCGCGGGTCGCGAGCAGTAGCGATCCAGTCCACCACAATCTTCTGGAATTCATCTGTCGTCATGCCGGAGTGCGTTGCCATCAGAAGCGCCATCAGCCCATGTTCGCCGGTCTCCGCCAACGTTTTCACGTCGCCTTCAAGTGCCGCCTTGAACGGCTGTGTGTCCTTCCATTCGGGATGCTGCGGAGCCAACGCCTTCACGCGGTCGAGCACAAAGACCAGCTGGGTGTACATCGGATGTTCCACCCACAAGGTCCCGTCATTGTCGAAGGTCGCGATGCGCTCGGCAGGGGGCACGAAATCCGGCGAGCCTTCGCGTGTCACGGCGGCGACGAAATCCAGTATCGACTGCTTTGTCGCTCCATCGTTCCATGAGGGAAGCGGGTTAGCCGAACTGGCCGCCTGTGCCGACGCAGCCTCGGGGTGAAGCAGACTTCCCGAAACGAGCGGAAGCGCCGCCAAAACCGAGAGCATTTGGCGACGGCTAGGCCCGGGGATAAGCGCCTTCGGCGACATGTCTGGGTTTCCTTTTCGGCAGAAAGCCTCAGGGCGTCAGCACCAAAGCCCTGAGCTCCTTGCGCGCCGTGCCATAACTGCCGAGTTGGTACACCGACGCGCTCGCCGGCGAGAAGGTGAACGCCTCGAACGGCTCCGCGAGCATCTCCTTCAAAAAGACTTCGGTACCAACCCCGGTTGTGACATGCGGGTTGAATTTCTTGCCTGCTGCGATTGTTACAAAATTGGCCACGTACTCGATCAAGAACCCCTGGATGTCCTTGCCGTCTTCGGTGCTCATGAACGCGGCCGGGGTGCCGGTCTTCTCCGTGAACGGCGTCACCGCGTCGATGATTTTTTGCTGCAACCGCAGCAAGTCTTCCGTCGGCTCGACGACGATACCGGCAAGCCCAATCGGTGGCGAGGGGATGTAGTAGTATTTGAAGGCCTTCAGTTTCCAGCCCAGTGGCTTCTCGCTGGCGAACACCTTGTCGAGCGCAACGTAGACCTTATCGAGGTCCGCCGTGCGGACGAACTGCTGCAGCATGGTGACGTGCGGGTGGTGCGTATCATCCAATGCGAAGCCCTTGGGGAAGTTTTTTAGCAGCCGCGCATTATCGGCCTGCGCATGCCGCAACATCGTCGCATCCGGCTCCAGCGCGATGTCGATGGCAGTAACCGGGTTTTGCTGTGCATTAGATGGCGCTGCGTATAGGAGCAATATGATCAAGCTAAACCAGAGCGCCACAAAGCACTTCGCGCATTTCACCATGGTAGCAAGAACCTTTTAATTCGGCGTGGGGACAGAAAAATGACCACAAAGCGTACGGCGATGGCTGAAAACCCTGCGCGCCTTTGCGCTCGCGCACTATGCAACTTCGGCGGATCTTGCAGTTCGGTATGTCGCTTTCCGGCACGAAACGGTCATGGTGCGATACCGCTCTGAGTTCGTTTGCGGGTGTAAAGCCGAAGTCTGCCTTGCAGGCCGTCAGGTCAGCTTTTGACCACGGACGTCGAGCTTCCGGCGGCTCACTTCGCTGTTATTTCGTAATCATCCGGCCCGTGGCAGGTGGAGGCGCTGCGGCAGGTGAGATGGCAAATGTCAGCCATGTGTTCCAGCCGGAGGGCCGATCCGAGCTGCCAAATTCTGCGTAGGCCTTGAGATTGACGTAACCTTGAAGGCCCTGGCTGAGCGGGAAGACGTAGCCAAACTGCGGCCCAATGCCGAACACCTGCGACTGGAAGCAACCGACGCGATCGCTCGAGCCACTGTCGCAGCCGATGTCTTTGTAGGCGTAGCCTGCCAGGCCCACCTGAACCTGCTTGGTCAGGAATTGCGATGCGCCCCAGTCGAAGTGCAGGTCGACGCCATTCTGATACTGTGTTGCAGTATTGATGAAATTATAGGTAAACCCAAGCACACCTGAGAACTCGTGGCCGGTCGCCGGATTGAAATAAGTGTAGCCACCGCCTGCATCGATCGCACCGTGCCCGATACCTAAATTCGACAAGCGGTTGGATTCGTAGGCTCCAACGGGGATGTCGCCGGTGATGTAGGTCATGTAGTTGTTGACGCCAGCATTCCAACGCAAAGCGAATTGCGGGACCAGATCGCCGAAACCCCAAGTCGTATCGCTGAAGCTGTCAGATCGCATGAACGGAATGCTACCGCCCCCGGGTCCTGTTATGCTGCCCGACAATTGGCCTGCCAGAGTGGTGCCTGCGACACCGTAGGCAGTCACAAGGGAAACGGACGCCTGGCCTCCGAGCACCGGCGTTGCAAAGACGTAGCTCGGAATGACAAAGCCGAG
>NZ_JBAVCF010000787.1:0-2079 GCF_049586575.1 Bradyrhizobium sp. | reverse complement strand
GAGCTGGGCGGTCGGCCTGGACGGCGGCTGGCAGCAGATGTTCTTCATCGCCGAGGGACGCTGTGAAGGGTTGGTAACCGGCCGGTTCCGCGGCGCGAACTTCCCCCGCAAGGAAGGCGCGGGCGGCCCCTTCCGGCCAGATTTCCGGGCTGTCATCGAGGCCGACGACGGAGCCGTGATTATGGTGGAGTGGCATGGATACGGCCGTGCCTACCCGCCAGAGCGCCGCCAGATCGTCGGGTCGGTGTTTCACCTGGCAGACCGCGAGCCTTACAGCCGGCTGAACGACGCAGTCTGCGTCTGCACCGGCGAGGTCCGCGCACCTGGCGATCCAGGCCAGGCCGGACCCGATCTGGTCATCGACGTGGCTGAGCTGATCTGGGAGCCCATCGCCGACTGACACCTTCCCCCCGGCTGCCGAAAGCGCGCAACCAGGTCGCCAATGCCGGGCAGACGAGCTCCGCGGTCAGATGAGGACGTCTGATGAGGGCCGTAAGTCCCCGGAGTTGGCGAGATGCAGGTCCAGCGCGCCGCGCATACTGGCGACATGCCCGTCCGACTCCACCACATCGTCGTTGACGCTCACGATCTGCCCGCCATGGCAGTTCTGGACGCAGGCGCTTGGCGGCAAGAACCGCGTACATCTTGACCTCACCAGCAGCGCCGCCGGCCGCGATCAGGAGATTGACCGCCTTCTCGCACTCGGGGCGCGCCGCGTAGACATCGGACAGACCGGCACTGAATTCTGGACTTGTCCTTGCCGACCCTGAAGGTAACGAGTTCTGTGTAGTGCGCCCGAAAGAAACACTCATCCGTCAAGACGCAGGACCGAGAACCCTGCGTGGACCCTGTCCGCGGCATGACCGGATGTTCGTCGGCCCGGAGCCCGATGACGGCGGCGCTGTCCTCAGCTGCCAGATGCCCGGAAATGGCGCAGGATCTGGCGAGCGTAGTAGGTCTCCCAGGGTTCACCTGGAGCCTCGGCCGTGAATTGCCTGTCGAGGCTGACAAGCAGGTAAATCAGCTCGCTTCGCACCGGCCTGGCGCCCAGCAGGTCTGGTAGCTCCGACAGGTCGATGAGCCACTGCGCGTACCAGGAGGCCCAGTCATCGTCGGCTCCGTCGACGATCCGGAAAACGCGATGGTGGGTCTCGCCCGCCTCATGCAGCAAGGCGCTGACGTGATCCTGTATGTCCGTCACCTGATCCCCCTCGCCGCTGTAGGCGGCATCAAGGTCATCACGGCCGGTGCGGCCGACCCGTCACAGTAACAGTAATCACACCAACTTCCCCGCCCATCGAAGGGATCTCGGGCTTTAGCGGGCACGGCTGCGGTCCACGGCACCACGATGCACGGTCACCAGGCAGAAGCCGCGGCGCTGGTAGAAACGCAGCGCATCAACGTTGTCGTTGGTGGTAATGAGCCACAGACGCACGTACCCTTGCTGTCTGGCCAGCTGCCCGGCCGTCTCGATCAACGCGGTCCCCGCCCCGCGCCACTGCTCTGCGGGGTGGAGGGTGAGAATCTCGCACTGGCGCCACTCGCGCCCTGGCACGTAGGTGACATGCCGAGCAGCTGCCCGTCGGCCGCGACAGACGTGCCGCAGGTACTTTCGGTGTGGGCCCCGGCTGGGCAACACTCCCGCAGCCGCAGAAGAGTGCGTTGATCAGACCTTGACGTTGAACTCGAGGTCGACGTCACACGCAGCCTGGCCGCCCCGGATGCCCCAGTTTTCGGTGGGGCTTTCGCGAAGGGTGATCGAGACGTGGTCGCGGGGGATTCCCAGCGGTTCGAGGCGGTCGACGATCTCCCCGTAGAGCCGTCGCTTGGCTTCGACGGATCGGCCGGCAAAGCAGTCCACCGACACCAACGTCGCGTACTCCGGTTCGGCCAGCGCCGGCGGGTGCGCAAAACGATGCGGCTCGTGCACCTGAAGGCGCACATGCTTGTCCTTGGCGGGAATCCGGAATGCAGCCACAAGCGCAGCGTGAACCGCATCGATGATCGCGGTCTCTTCCTCGCGAGACCACTGCCGGCGGACTTCGATGAGCGCCCAAGGCATGGCGTCCCCTTTCGCAT
>NZ_JBAVCF010000786.1:0-9340 GCF_049586575.1 Bradyrhizobium sp. | reverse complement strand
AGCGTTCGGCGACATAGCGCGCCAGCGGCGCGGTCAGGTCGTAGCGCAGCGAAATCCACTGCTCGTCATCGTCCTGAAACGAGAACACGCCCTCGTTCGGCCGGTCCTGATCCGGCAGGAATTTTCCGAGCGCGTCGGTATACTCCATCGCCGGCGTTTCCACCGGCTCGAAGCCATAGCGCTCATAGACCTCGCGGATTTTCTCCACCATCACGCGCGTCGCGTTGATCGCGGCAGGGCCACGGTCTTCCAGCCCGCGCGGCAGGCGCGCCTTCAGTTTCTGCGGCTTCTGGGGTTTGTCCTTCATTGAAAGGTAGGTATCAGCCGGTGCGCGTGGCGGCAACTGTACCGGCTTCCCTTCTCCCCCTTGCGGGAGAAGGTGGCGAAATCGACCGCCTTAGGCACCCTCTCCCGAAAGGGGCGAGGGGAAAGCGTGGCCGATCACAAAACCTTTCTGATCCAGTTGTGCGGGTCGTTGGTGCGGCCATACTGGATATCGACCAGTTTTTTGCGCAGCCCCATGGCCACGGGGCCGGCGGCGCCGCCGCTGATGAGAAACTCGCCGCTCGCCGAACATACCTTGCCGATCGGCGAGATCACAGCCGCGGTGCCGCACGCAAATGCCTCTTTCAGCCTTCCGCTGGCGGCATCCTTACGCCACTGATCGATCGTATAGGCTTCCTCACGGACGTGGATGCCGGAATCCTTCATCAGCACGATGATCGAATCTCGGGTGATTCCCGGCAGAATGGTGCCGAGCGGCGGCGTCAGCATCGAGCCGTCGTCGAACACGAAGAAGATGTTCATGCCCCCGAGTTCCTCGATGTAGCGGCGCTCGACCGCGTCGAGGAAAACGACCTGGTCGCACCCGTGATCGATGGCTTCCGCCTGCGCGCGCAGGCTTGCGGCGTAGTTGCCGCCGCACTTGACCGCGCCGGTGCCGCCGATCGCGGCGCGCGTGTAGTTCTCTGACACCCAGATCGACACCGGCGCGGGTCCGCCCTTGAAATAGGAGCCGACCGGCGAGGCAATGACGGCGAAGATGTATTCTGCGGATGGTTTCACGCCGAGGAAGACCTCGTTCGCGATCATGAAGGGCCGCAAGTAGAGACTGCCCTCGCCGCCCGGCACCCACGCGCGGTCGATCCGCACGAGTTGCTCGACCGCCTCGATGAACACCGGCTCCGGCAGCGGCGCCATGGCCATGCGCTCGGCCGAATTCTGGAAGCGCTTCGCATTGGCGTCGGGACGGAACAGGTTGATGCCGCCGTCGTCGCGCTTGTAGGCCTTGAGTCCTTCAAAGATCTCCTGTGCGTAGTGCAGCACGGCGCCGGCCGGATCGAGCGAGAAATTCGCGCGGGATTCGACGCGCGCACTGTGCCAACCCTTGCCTTGACTGTAACGGACCACGGCCATGTGATCGCTGAAGATCCGGCCGAAGCCGGGGTCGACAAGCTTTGCCGCGCGCTCCTTCTCAGGGGTCGGGCTAGCCGCAGGCTGGATTTCGAATTTCAGACTCATTTCCCTACTTCCTGCTGTCGAAACCGGCGATTTCTGGTGCCGGCCTCTCTTTCCGGGCTGGTGGCCCATAGGCCCGGACTTCGCCGCCGGCTTTGCGGCCGGCCTTCCCACCAGCACCCCGTCAGGACATGCTTTTGTGGGTGGCTGAAGTCCAGTATGGTTGCCGAGATGCCGCTCGACAATCGCACGGTCAACACATTCGCGAGCCCGCCTTCACTTGCCCGTCGTCCAGGGCTGGCACCCCCGCGAAACCCACGCCGCGACCTAATATTTCGTCGTAAGCGAGCGTTTTGTAACATTGAACCCAATATATGTCAACATGGCTGACGTAATTTCATCAGGCCCATTCTCGGCTGCCAGCTCCAGGGCTGGCGAGGGGCGCGGGACCACGCCTGCCGGCGGCTTGCGCTGGGACATCATCGAGCTTTTGTTTTTTGCCTATCGCGACTTTGTCGGCGACGCGGATCATGAGTTGGAAGCGTTCGGTTTCGGACGTGCCCATCACCGCGTGCTCCACTTTGTTTATCGCTACCCCGGCCTGAAGGTCGCCGACCTCCTCGACGTGCTGCGGATCACCAAGCAATCGCTCGGACGCGTCCTCAAGCAACTGCTCGATGAAGGATATATCGTGCAGAAGGCGGGCAACAACGACCGCCGCCAACGTCTTCTTTTCGCCACCGCCAAGGGCGAGGCGCTGGTGGCAAAGCTCGCGGGGCTGCAAACCGAGCGGCTCAACCGCGCGCTGCGCGGCATCGAGCCCGACGGTCTCGAGATCGTCAGGCAATTCCTGGGCGCGATGATCGATCGCGACGACCCCGACAAGGTGCTGCAAGCCATTTTTGGCGTCTCGCCTTCGAACACAAAAGCAAAGGAATAGACGTGGCCGAGGCCGCAACCGCCGCACACACACCCCCGGGGCCGGCCGATGACGCGCCGCATCTGTTGCTCGTCGACGACGACCGTCGGATCCGCGATCTGCTGTCGCGTTTTTTGTGCGGCGAAGGCTACCGCGTCACCACCGCGATGAGCGCCAAGGACGCCCGCGCCAAGCTCAATGGACTGCATTTCGACCTGCTGATTCTCGACGTGATGATGCCGGGCGAGACCGGTTTCGATCTCGCCCGATTCATCCGAACCTCCTCGACGGTGCCGATCGTCATGTTGACCGCGCGCCACGAGGCCGAAAGCCGGATTGAGGGCTTGCAGATCGGCGCCGACGACTACGTCGCGAAACCGTTCGAGCCGCGCGAACTCTCGTTGCGGATCGGCAATATCCTCAAGCGCACCGCGCCGCCGCCCGTGGAGACGCTGGAGCAGATCGCCTTCGGACCTTACGTCTATCATCTGGAACGCGGCGAACTGCGGCAGGGCGAGGAAGTCATCCGTCTCACCGACCGCGAACGCGACATGCTGCGGGTTCTGGCGCTCGCACGGGGCGAGACGGTGCCGCGCAACGCGCTGACCGGCGACGGCACCGTGAACGAACGCGCGGTCGACGTGCAGATCAACCGCCTGCGGCGCAAGATCGAGCGCGATCCCGCCAATCCGCTGTTTTTGCAAGCGGTGCGCGGCATCGGCTATCGCCTGGTCGCATCTCCTTGAGCCGGCAGCCATGAGCACAATCGACACAGGATTGACGCTGATCCGCACTGCCGCAGGGCGGGTGTCGGCGATCAATGGCTGGATGGGCAACGCCTTCAAGAGCTGGATGCCGACCGGCCTCTATGCGCGCGCGCTGCTGATCATGATCGTGCCGATGGTAGTGCTGCAGTCGGTCGTCGCCTTCGTGTTCATGGAGCGCCACTGGAATACGGTGACGCGGCACCTGTCGGCCGCGGTCGTCTCGGACATCGCCGCCTTGATCGAAGTCTATAAGGGCTATCCGCAAGACAAGGACCACACGTTGATCCGGCGCATCGCCCAGCAACGGCTAGGGCTTGTGGTGGATTTCCTGCCCGCGGGCGACATGCCGCCGCCGGGGCCGAAGCCATTCTTCTCCCTGCTCGACCAGACGCTTTCGGTTCAGCTCGGCCGGCAGATCGCCAAGCCGTTCTGGATCGACACCGTCGGCCGCTCCAATCTGGTCGAGATCCGCATTCAGCTCGACGACGCGGTGATGCGCATCTTCGCTCAACGCAGCGCGGCCTATGCCTCCAACTCGGAAATCTTCCTGTTCTGGATGGTCGGGACCTCTTCGATCCTTTTGATCGTCGCGGTGCTGTTCCTGCGTAACCAGATCCGCCCCATCCTGCGGCTGGCGGACGCCGCCGAGAGTTTCGGCAAGGGCCGCGAAGCGCCGAACTTCCGCCCGAGAGGCGCGCGCGAGGTGCGCCGCGCCGCGCACGCCTTCATCGAGATGAAATCGCGCATCGAGCGCTCGATCGAGCAGCGCACCGCGATGCTGGCTGGCGTGTCGCACGATTTGCGCACCATCCTGACCCGCTTCAAGCTCGAGCTTGCGCTGATCGGCGACAGCCCGGAAGTCGACGCCATGCGCAAGGACGTCGACGAAATGGCGGGGATGCTGGAGGACTACCTTGCGTTTGCGCGCGGCGACAGCGGCGAGCAGGCCCAGCCGACCGACATGACGGCGGCTCTGGAAGAATTGCGCAGCGATGCCGAGCGCAACGGTCATACCGCAACCGTCGCCTTCCACGGACTGCCCGTGGTGACGGTGAAGCCTGCCGCGTTCAAGCGCTGCCTCGCCAATCTCGTCTCCAACGCGGCAAGGCACGCCAATACGATTTCGATCACCGGCCAGCGCGACCACCGCTATCTGACGGTGACGGTTGACGACGATGGTCCCGGCATTCCCATGAACATGCGCGAAGAAGTGTTCAAGCCGTTCCTGAGGCTCGACGATGCGCGCAATCAGGATGAAGGCGGGACAGGACTGGGTCTTGCGATCACCCGCGATATCGCCCGCTCGCATGGCGGGGACATTACACTCGGCGACAGCCCGATGGGCGGCTTGCGCGCTTCGGTGCGGATTCCAGTGTAAGGGGCGAACCTACTTCGCGCCGGGCAACAGGTTCTTCAGTTTCTCGGCGTCCCTGACGTTGAGCTTGAAGCCGCCGCCGGGCATGACGATGTCGCCCGGTTTCTGATCCGGTTTGCAGGCCCCCAACCATTTCGCTTCGATCGTGGTCACGGCGTCGCGCGGGGCCGATTTGCCGCCGGGGTCGCTATGGGAAGTAGTCGTGACGGTATAGGCGGAATTGAAATCGCCAGAGATCTCCGAATGCGAGGAGACCGAAATGCCGGCAACGTTACAGACGGAATCGCCGACATAGCCGTTTGCCGTCTTCTGGATGTCCTGCCTGGAGCAGATTTGCTTGGCCATCGGCGAGACCATGTTGTTCATTTCCCTGTCGACGGTCTCATCGGTGCAGTGCTGCATGGTCAGCGAAGGCAGCGGCGAACCGGTGTGGGCCATCTTGATTTCCCACAAACCCGCCTTGCGGATCGGCAGATCTTCGGCGCCGGCGCTGCCGGCCGAGATGCCCATCAGCACACCAACACTCAAAACCCATGCACCAAGTTCACGCGTCATCGGCTACGTTCCGGTGTCGACAAAAGAGAGGCGAGGCACAGTCCGGCCAGGCTCAGTAGAGCGTGCGTAACGGCCGGTTGTTGGCGCCATACGGCACCCAGCGGCAGGCAAAGGAAACATAGCCACCGTACTGCGCATCAACCGCCAGAAACTTCGCCACCTTGCCATAGGAGGCGCAGTGGTCGACCGCGAGTTGGCGGGCATCGACGCGCTGGGCCAGCTCATAGGCGATGATGCCGCCGGTATCGTTGCCCTTGAACTCCGGCACGATGTCGGCCCATGCAGGCGTCCATGAGAGCATGGCGCCAGCGGCAACCAGGACAGCGGCCTTGATGATTCGCATCGTTCACTCCATTCGCTTTGGCCGTCACCTTAAGACGCCCGAGATGCCGTGAAAAGCACGCAGCCCTATGACAAACGGACTTATTGGCAGGTGTTGCCGCGCTGCACTTGACCTCGGGGAGGCTTCGCGGCACGGTCAGGTTGCTAGATCATCCCGGCGGATAGACCATGCGCGACATATTTTCATTTGCCAGAAAAACAGGCCTGAGCGCGGTGCTTGGGGCAGGACTCGGCCTGCTGGCGTTCGGCCAGGCCGCCGAAGCAGCCAATCCGCTGGAGCTGAATTTCTGGCTGACGGGCCCGAAATATGAGGGACGGCTCAAGTCCTGTGAGGCGGCGCTGGGGACCATCACGTCCCAATTCCAGGAAAAAGAGAGCACCTACTGGAATTCCAGGCTCACCATCACAGCCTATGGCCGAGTCCACGAAGTCGCCTACCGTCCCTGGCAGTCGGACAATATTCCGCGCCGCTATTGCAGCGGCGACGCGATGCTGAGCGACGGCAAGGTTCACGGCGTGCACTTCTCGATCATCGAGGACGGCAGCTTTGCCGGCTACAATCAGGGCGTGGAGTGGTGCGTCACCGGGCTCGATCGCAATTGGGCCTCCAACCCCGCCTGCGCGGGCGCCAAGCCCTGATTTAATCTCCCGATTTCACGACGGTTTGTCAGCAGCCAGCGGGACCACGCCTGCTCTCGGCTACCGGCGCCCTTTTTTGTTCTTGAAATGTTCCGTTCGCTTGTCTATGGTTTCATCAGGGATTGTGGGAGTTGAGGGGCTTCATCATGGCTGGGCGTTGCTTGGGTCGGACGGCGCGTATTTTCGCAGGTTTCGGCTATCTCATTTTGGTCGCGTCGCTAGGCATCGGCGCCGCCACGGCGCCCGCGTCGGCGCAGGACCGCCGGCAAAACACCCCGGGTGAGTTTGATTATTACGTTCTGTCGTTGTCCTGGTCGCCGTCCTTCTGCGCGGAATCGGTCGAGCGCGGCAACGGGCGGTCGCAGCAGGCCCAATGCGGCGGCAGACCCTTCTCCTTCGTGGTCCATGGCCTGTGGCCGCAGTTTGAGCACGGCTATCCCGAATATTGCGACCGGGATTCCTGGCTGGACCGCAACATCATGACCTCGATGCTGGATCTGATGCCGGCGCCCGGCCTGATTTTCAACGAGTGGAAAAAGCACGGCACCTGCTCGGGGCTTGGCCCCCGCGGCTATTTCGAGACCGTCCGGAAGGCGCGCGCTACGGTGAAAATTCCGCCCGAATTCATCGACCTTGCCGATCCGAAGACCGTCTCACCGGCCGAGGTCGAAGACGCCTTCGTCAAGGTCAATCCGGGCCTTTCCGGCTCCGCCATCGCGGTGACCTGCAACCGCACCCGGCTGAGCGAAGTGCGCATCTGCATGAGCAAGGATCTGCAATTCCGCGCCTGTGACGAAATCGATCGCCGCGCCTGCCGCCGCGACCAATTGGTCATGCCGCCGGTACGCGGCGGCTAGAGCGCGAACTACATCTCGGGCGTCATTGCGGAGCGAAAGCGGCCACGCAATCCAGGCCATATCGTTTGCCCCATGGAATCTTCGCTCTGCGCGCGATGACGTGATAACCCCTCGTCCATGAACTACCGCCACGCCTTTCATGCCGGCAACTTTGCCGACGTCATCAAGCACGTCGTGCTCGTACGCATCCTGCTCCACCTGCAGGAAAAGAACGCCGCCTTTCGCGTGATCGACACCCACGCCGGCGCGGGTGTCTACGATCTCGCCGGCGAGGAGGCCGAGCGCAGCGGCGAATGGCTCACGGGAATTGCGCGCATCATGCAGGCGCGGTTTTCCGAAAACGTGGCGCCGCTGATCAAGCCCTATCTCGACATCGTCCGGGCATTCAATCCGCAGCCGGGAAAGCTCACGGCCTATCCCGGATCGCCGTTGCTCGCGCGCGCGCTGCTGCGGCCTCAGGACCGGCTGACCGCATGCGAAGTCGAAGCCAAGGCGCGAAAAGCCCTTATCGGCGCGCTGCGCCGCGACACCCAGGCCCGCGTGGTCGATCTTGACGGCTGGACCGCGCTGCCCGCCTTCGTGCCGCCGAAAGAACGTCGCGGCCTTGTCCTGATCGATCCGCCCTATGAGCAAAAGGACGAGTTCGAGCGGCTGGCCGCAGGCTTTAGCGAGGCTTTCTCGAAATGGCCGACTGGCAGTTACCTGTTGTGGTACCCGGCCAAAAGCCGGCGCGCCACCGACGAACTGGCGCGACAGGTCGCGCACGCCGTCGGGCAAGCAAGACCGCCGGGCAAATGCCTGCGTGTCGAGTTCAGCGCCGCGCCGCAAACCGCTGACGCAGGTCTTACCTCGGCCGGCCTTCTCGTTGTCAACCCGCCCTGGACCTTGACCGCCGAGCTCAAGACGATCCTTCCCGAACTGGAGAAGCCGCTTGGCCAGGGCGGTGCCGGCCGCTTCCGGCTCGAGGTGCCGAAACCCTGAGCCGTGCCTCGCGTCCGAAAAGTCCGATGGTCAATCCGCCGGGAACCGTACTATGCTCACCCCGTTGGGATCGGCTTTACGTTCCGCTTCCGCGAATGGTAGCGGCGAAGTGACAAGGCCTCTTCTGATTTAGGGCAGGCCGCCATCATACAGGCCCGCCCGGATGGCCAAAGCTTCCGGCGGAAGATGTCCGCAGCGAAGGGTCCGGTCGGCCGCAACGCAAGAGGAGCGTGGCGGCGGAGCAATGCGGGGGAGGTTTCCCGATGGCCATGACTGGGACGGTCAAGTTCTTCAACGGAGAACGCGGTTACGGCTTCATCAAGCCCGACGACGGCGGGCGCGATGTGTTCGTTCACATCACAGCCGTGGAGCGCGCCGGGCTGAAGGATTTGACCGAAGGACAACGCATCACATTCGAGGTCGAGCCGGACAAGAAGGGCAAAGGGCCCAAGGCGGTCAACCTCGTGATCTCCTCGTAAGCTTTCGCTTCAGGATAAAAAAATCCCGGCCGCCGCCGCGGCCGGGAGTTTGTGGTTGGTGATCTTTTTATTCTGTTAGAAGTGATAGTTCACGCCGGCGCGAAGCAGACCGAAACGGTAGCCGTTCTGAGCGCCGGTGATCACGAAATTGCTGTCGTTCAAATCGACATAGAGGTATTCGACCTTGGCGCTCCAGTTGCGAGCGAGGCCGACTTCGGCGCCCAAGCCCACGGTCCAGCCGGCGTTGGTATGGCTCTCGGACAGGCCAAAGGTCTGGCCGCTCAACTCGCCGAAAGCGAGACCCCCGGTGCCGTAGAAAAGGATGTTGTTGAGGGCATAACCGGCCCGGCCGCGCACGGTGCCGAACCAGGGATTGGAAAATTTCCAGGGCGCAAACGTATCGGACGCGCCCGTGGCCTGAAGATCGCCTTCGATGCCGAACACCCAGGGACCGGTCTGCCAGTTGTAACCGGCCTGCGCCCCACCCACGAGCCCTGACGGCTTGGTCGGATTGTTATCCACCGAGCCCCAGTCCCAGCCGATATTGCCGCCGAGATACGGCCCGGCCCAGCTGTACATGTTGAGTGGCTGATTGACGGTGTAGGGCCGGCCGTACGACAGATCGGCAGCTTCAACCGATGAAGTCCAAACCACGGCTGTCAATGCCGCCGCGACCAAGGCAATCCTGCTCATCACGCAAACTCCACGCGGGAAGTGCCAAAACCCCCAGCCATCGGCACGGTTACGGATTTGCACTTTGTACTGATCGGATTTATCGAGACTTTTAAGTTAAAGGGTTGTTAAGGGCGGTTACCGCCCGCTCAGCATTCTTAAGAAAGTCTTACCTCGGGGTTGCCCGGCGGATGGCGTCTGCCATCGGCTACGCAGCCGGCCTCGCCGTCCCGCGCTGGCGATGCCGCAAATCAGCGCTTAGTTTAGGCCCATGGATCAGGATTCCAGCGATCATC
>NZ_JBAVCF010000785.1:0-3973 GCF_049586575.1 Bradyrhizobium sp. | reverse complement strand
GGGCGGCTTGCGCCGCGTCATGCCACTTGCTATCATGATATCAATGTGAGTTGAGCCAAATAGAGTTGAACATGGCCCAGATCATTGTGCGTGACGTGGATGACGACGTGAAAGAGCGGCTGCGGCGGCGCGCCGCTCAGCACGGCCAGAGCATGGAAGCGGAGGTTCGCGACATTCTGCGCAACGCGGTCAAGCGCGACCATGCGCCGGATCGCGGGCTCGGCACGGAAATTGTGGCTTTGTTCGCCGACCTTCATCTCAAGAAGGATGAGAAGATTAAGGAGTTGCACGGTTTCAAGTTGCGGAATCCTTTCACAAAATGATCATCCTCGACACCAACGTGTTGTCTGCGCTCATGGTTGAGCCGGTCGACGCGAGGGTCGTGGCTTGGCTGGATCGTCAGCCCCGTGTCTCGATTTGGACGACGAGCATCAGCGTTCTTGAAATCCGTTTTGGTCTCGCCACTATGGCGGACGGCCGTCGCCGCCAGTCGCGTGTCTCGGCCTTTGAGCACCTGATCGACGACAAGCTCGAGCAACGAGTTGCCGACTTCGACCGAAGCGCTGCAGAAGCGACGGCCGTTCTCATGGCCGCACGTCAAGCGGCCGGCAAATCCGGCGATCTTCGCGACAGTATGATTGCCGGCATCGTGTTGGCACAGCGCGCAACCTTCGCGACGCGCAACGTGAAGCATTTTTCGGATATTGAAGCTGCAGTGATCGATCCGTGGAGCGCGGGCAAATCAAGCACAGCAAGTAGATCGAAGTGAACGTGGCCATTTTGTTGTGCCACGGTCGAGCAGCAATTGCCGAAAACGTGGCACGATTGGGACGCCGGTAGTCGGCCGATCGCCGAAGACACACCGCACCGCCTCCTGCTCAGGGTTGAGCGGATACCGCGTCCCGCGCCTGTTCAAAGCGCTCGCCCTCGCTCGGGCTGACGGCCGCTATGGCCGCCTGCTCAAAACCATTGGCCGTGTTCAACTCCTCATCCTTGATAATGTGGAGGCCTCTCCTTAACGGCATCATAGTGCCAAGGCGTGGTCGCCGGAGCGCCACAACAAGGGAGACCGTCCGTGAAGCAATTTATCAGAATAGGTGTCGATCTTGCCAAGTACTATTTCCAGGTCCACGCGCTGGTCAGCGAAAGCGGACCTGCTATTAGTGCGTCACGATGCGGTCGAGACCGCACAGACTGCTCACTCTGCGGTCCCTCGGGCCTATCGCCCGCTTGTGCCACGAGAACCGCAAGCTTTGCCGCAAAGGCCTCCTCAACGCACTGGGCGTCGATTACCGTCAGTTTGTTCTTTTCAGGAAGGCACCGGTGCGCCCAGCTTGCCGCATCATCGTCGGAGCCGAGTGCGTCGAGTTGGGCGAGCAGGCGCTCGCGTAATTGACTAGACTCTTGTGGTCCGAGCACTGGGGATTTTCCGGGAGCCGCACGGCCGTTCGCATCGTGGCGAGACTGAGTGCGTCCGCCGTTGAGGTGGCCACTTCGTCCTTCCTTGGGCGGCGTCCGCAGGTCGGGGAGCTAAGCCGGAATCTGGGTGACGACGATGGGTGTATTTAACCCATATGGGTGACATTAGTCAATGGCCGAGGAACAGTATGAACGTGCCAAAAGTGACAGGTGCGCAGATCCGGGCGGCGCGCGCTTTGCTACGGTGGAGCGCGTCTGACTTGGCCCGGCAGTCGTCGTTAGGCGTGAATACCGTCAGGCGAGCAGAAGCCAGCGATGGAACGACGGCGCTTACGGCCGCCAACGAACTTGCAATTCGGCGGGCTCTTGAAGACGCAGGCGTTGAATTCACTAACGGGAACCGACCCGGAGTTCGCCTCAGCGAAGCCGCGGCTGAGCGTGCCCGTGAGTCCGCCAACAAATCGGGGGAGGCCGCTCCGGTTCAGAGCCGACGCGCCAAACCGACAAAAAGATAAGCCGTCTCGCTCGGAAGCAATTCGCCGCCTTATAGAGTTTGCGCTGGCGGCTAATGTCAACGGACCGAAAGCCACGAATTAGGCTCAAGTGGCAGTGATAATCACTGCCACTGACAGCGATGCGCCCAGCGGCGCACTCCATACCGGCGCCCAATTTTTGGACGTCGAAAGCGAAATCAAAAATGCTGTCGCACAGTCAGTATTCTTCATACCGATCATCACGCCGACAGTCATCGCGAGACCCTATTGCCGGTTCGAGTGGCGGGCCTTATCGGGTGTCACGTAGCAACGCGAGTAGTTGGCGATTTATAGTTCGTACTAGCCGGTGTTCCTCAATGCGCCGACGCGTGTAGCGGCCGTGCTTCAGTGCGTTCTTGTTTTTGAGCGGTGCTCCCGAGCCGGCTGCGCCGCCATGCATACGACAGCGCTGCTTCCCCTTGGCGGCTGGCGACCGACAGGGCTCGCCCGAGCGCGTCTTCGCTCCACACCGCGGGCTCGCGAGCATTGGGCCGGTGTTACGAGGATGCGTGCCCATTGAATTTCCCAAGCATTTTGGCGCCGTTCTGATGGTGGATATCGTCAGCGATAGCGCGCGCGCCGACGAGGGAGGCTTCCCGCACCCTAATCTTTCGACTGCCGCTATACCTGTGGCGATCGAAGGCTTCCGTCTGAGCACAGAACGTACGCGAAAAGCTGTTCAGAGATCGCTCGGAGCTTGACATGTCTGACCAGTCTTCGCCGTAGGTCAAACGATGTGCAAAAAACATTACCCATGAGTGGGCGATTGCCATGTGGACGCAGCGCTTCGCTTCGAGCAGATCTCGCGGAGCCATGCCTGTTACGAAACTGCGCGCGAAATGAAGGTTATTATCAAGAAGAAGCCCGTCCCGCGTGCCAATATGGGTCAGTGGTTTAAAAAGGTTAGCAACAAAGTCTGGATTTTGTAACTCGTGTGCGACCCCGTGCGCTTCCCCGATTTTTCCATCCCGCCCGTTGTGTTCAAGGCTGAGATAACTCCTGTGGCGTTCAAGAGCTTCGCTCACAGCGGTAAATCTACGCGAAAGCTTGGTATATGATTGCGCTTCGCTCTCCATGTCTAGAAACACTAGGGCTTGATTGAGACAATCCGAAAACATCATCGAAAGTGAATCAAAAACTCCTGTTTCAGCGCAAATAATCGCATCAAGAGGGTCCCGAGGCGCCATGGCCCTGAGGTAGGCAAACAGAGAGTTGAAGGCCTCGACATCAGGAGCTTCGTCTTCATAGCCAGTGACGGACAACTGTCTTCTTCGAGGGCTGACATTGGCGAGCTGCGCTAGGAGACCGAAAGCAAAATTTAGGTCTCGTGAGCCGCATGAGGCCAGAAACTCTGCCTCCTTGATCTCGCTCGGTTCTTCAAAGCCACCAAAAAACAAGCTCGTATGGCCTTTAATTTTGACAAAAGTCGCCTCACAGCCTTGGACGGTTGTGTGAATCTGGGACTTATCCCCTCCCGATTCCGCCGTCGCCTGCTGTTTTCGCTTACGCATGACCTTCTCCTCGTTTTGGAGCCTGATGGCTTCCGCAAAGCCTGATCGCCGGTCTGTAATTGAAACGAGTTGAATGGAAAGTAGTTTCATTTCCGTACTTTGCATGGGGTTGTTTTCGATTTTTCCTCCTAAATCGGAACTTCCCCGAAATTTCGCCAAAAAGTTCTCAAATAGCGGTAGCCCGCGGGGGAGCGCGACTTCCCTGTAGGCCGGCGTCGAGTTCATCGACGAGAACGGAGGCGGCCCGGGTGTCCGGCTGCGAAAGCGCCAACTGAAGAAAGGCTAATTCGCTTGAGGACCGCGCGATTCAAGCGACCAACATTCCAAATTGTGCCGCTGTTCTGAGGACAGCCATTCGTACCGATGTCGTCGGCGAGCAGGGCGGCGAGATCCGTAAGTTCTCGTTCTGCGCATAAGCGCGCGGTTGTTAGCTCGTGATGACTTCGGCGATCGTAGCCGGCATGGTTCGGGGATAGCTATCGAGACAGCGCGCGAAAGACAGCCTCTGCC
>NZ_JBAVCF010000784.1:0-3845 GCF_049586575.1 Bradyrhizobium sp. | reverse complement strand
GTCGTGTGGTCGGTCACCCCTGCGCTGCATACACCGCTGATGTCGGTGACCAACGCGATTTCCTCGGTGATCGTGGTCGGCGCGCTGCTCGCGGTCGGCGTCGGACTGGTCTCGAGCGGCAGCGGCTGGGCGCGCGGTTTCGGCTTCGTCGCGCTGACCTTCGCCTGCGTCAACATCTTCGGCGGCTTCCTGGTCACCCAGCGCATGCTGGCGATGTACAGGAAGAAGTCAAAGTGAGCGGCAATCACCTCGGGGTGAAAAGGCAAACGGGGGACGACCTGAGATGAGCGCCAATCTTTCCGCAGTGTTGTATCTGGTGGCAGGTGTGCTGTTCATCCTGTCGCTGCGCGGGCTGTCGAGCCCGGCATCTTCGCGGCAGGGCAATTTCTTCGGCATGATCGGCATGGCGATCGCGGTGGCGACGACGCTGGCCTCTCATCCGCCGGCCGATGGCATCGCCTGGATTCTGGTGATTCTCGGCGTTGCGATCGGCGGCAGCATCGGCGCGGTAATCGCGCGCCGCGTACCGATGACCTCGATGCCGGAACTGGTCGCGGCGTTCCACTCGCTGGTCGGCATGGCCGCGGTGCTGGTCGCAGCCGGCGCCTTCTACGCGCCGGAAGCCTTCGACATCGGTATACCCGGCCACATTCATTCGCAAAGCCTGATAGAGATGTCTCTCGGCGTCGCCATCGGCGCCTTGACCTTCACAGGCTCGGTCATCGCGTTCCTGAAATTGTCGGCCCGGATGAGCGGCGCACCGATCATCCTGCCGTTCCGCCACGTCATCAACATCGTGCTCGCGCTGGCATTGGTGTTTTTCATCGTCGGCCTCGTGACGTCCGGCAGCGCGATCGACTTCTGGCTCATCACCATCCTCGCGCTCGCGCTTGGCGTGCTCATGATCGTTCCGATCGGCGGCGCCGACATGCCGGTCGTGATCTCGATGCTCAACTCCTATTCCGGCTGGGCGGCAGCCGGCATCGGATTCACGCTCGGCAATTCGGCGCTGATCATTACCGGCGCGCTGGTCGGCTCCTCCGGCGCGATCCTGTCCTACATCATGTGCCACGCGATGAATCGCTCGTTCATCTCGGTGATCCTCGGCGGATTCGGCGGCGAGACCGCGGCGGCCGGCGGGGGCAGCGGCGAACAGAAGCCGGCCAAGCTAGGTTCTGCGGACGATGCCGCCTTCATCATGAAGAACGCCTCCAAGGTCATCATCGTGCCGGGCTATGGCATGGCGGTGGCGCAGGCGCAGCACGCGTTGCGCGAGATGGCCGACATGCTCAAGAAGGAAGGCGTCGAGGTGAAATACGCCATTCACCCGGTCGCGGGCCGCATGCCCGGCCACATGAACGTCCTGCTCGCCGAAGCCAACGTTCCCTATGACGAAGTGTTCGAGCTCGAGGACATCAACTCGGAGTTTGCGCAGGCCGACATCGCTTTTGTAATCGGCGCCAACGACGTCACCAACCCGGCCGCCGAAGATGACAAGACATCGCCGATCTACGGCATGCCGGTGCTGCAGGTGTGGAAGGCCGGCACGGTGATGTTCATCAAGCGCTCGCTCGCGTCCGGCTATGCCGGCATCGACAATCCCTTGTTCTATCGCGACAACACCATGATGCTGCTTGGCGATGCCAAGAAAGTCACCGAGAACATCGTCAAGGCGATGTGAGGCCGCGAGCGCCCTGCGAGGTCGCGATCCATGAGCCTGCACGGAGCGATGCCGAAATCGGCTTGGATATTTCCGGCCTTGGCGGTTCTGCTGTTCGTAGCCGCGACTGCAGCCGGCTACCGGTTTGCGCCTTCGCCCGCTGGGCTGGCGTTCGCGGCCGTCTTGCTCCTGATCCTGTTCGGCACGGTCTTTGCGGCCGTCCATCACGCGGAAGTCGTCGCGGAGCGGATCGGCGAACCCTTCGGCACGCTGCTCCTGACGCTCTCCGTCACCATCATCGAGGTCGCACTGATCGCCACCATCATGCTCGGCGAAAAATCCGTGACCACACTGGCGCGCGATACGGTGTTCGCGGTGGTGATGATCGTCTGCAACGGGCTGGTCGGCCTCTGCATCCTGGCCGGCGGCCTGCGTTACCGCGAGCAGGACATCCAGGTCAGCGGATCGAGCCTCTATCTCAGCGTTCTCGCGGTGCTCGCGACCATCACGCTGATCATGCCCAATTATACGCTGACCACGCCCGGACCGATCTATTCGGCGGGCCAGCTCGGTTTCGTCAGTACCGTTACCATCCTGCTCTACGGCGTATTCCTCTACACGCAGACGGTGCGGCATCGCGACTATTTCGTCGCGGATGCGGCGGCCGCGGCCCATGAGGGTCCGCAGGCATCGAAAAGGGTGATCCTTCTCAGCGCGGGGCTGTTGCTGGTGTCGCTCCTGGCCGTGGTGCTGCTGGCGAAGAAGTTCTCCCAGGTGGTCGATGCCGGCGCAGCCCTGATCGGCGCACCACCGGCATTCGCCGGCATTCTGGTGGCGCTGTTGATCCTGATGCCGGAGGGGGTCGCGGCCATCGCCGCGGCGCGCCGGAACGATCTGCAAAAGAGCATTAACCTTGCGCTTGGCTCTTCGCTCGCCACCATCGGCCTGACGATCCCCGCGGTAGCGATCGCCGCCTACGAGCTCGACAAGCAGCTCGTGCTGGGGCTTTCGTCCCAGGACATGGTGCTGCTGGTTTTGACGTTGCTGCTTAGCCTGCTGACGCTGGGAAGTGGCCGTACCAACATCCTTTTCGGGCTGGTCCACCTTGTGGTATTTGCGGTATTCTTGTTCATGGTGTTCGTTCCCTGAACGGGAGAAAAGCCGAAAATGCAAAGCGCCGCGTCGGATGTCCAGGTCGACACCCCGGAGGTGCGCGTGACCCGATGGCGGCTCGCTCCCGGAACCGCCACGGGGCACCATACTCATGAGATGGATTATGTTATCGTGCCGGTGACCGCGGGCGAGATGACAATTGTGGCGCCTAGCGGCGAGCGCTCGAAAGCCCAGCTTGGGGTCGGCCAGTCATATTTCCGTAAGGCTGGCGTTCAACATGATGTGCTCAACGAAAGTGCATCCGAGATCGTATTTCTGGAAGTGGAGTTGAAACCATAACCCCATCGTTTACCGAATTGCCACCGATCTGCCTCAAATCTCGGGCATCTGAGCCCGCGCGGGAGTGGTCGGCATGCTGAAACTGGTTTCAAAATTTGCGATGGACATTTTTCCGTCGGTGATTGCGACCATCCTCGGCGCCTACATCGTCAATCACTACATTAACAACAAGACGCCCGCGGCTGGCGCTACCGCGGCAGCGATATCCACGGCTGAGCCGAAAAAGGCCGTTTCGAAGGCTGATTCGAAGCCGGTCGAGAAATCGGCCGACCTTGGCAACAAGCTTGAGCCGGGTGTCCGGGCGAAGGGTATCTCCGAAAAGGCCATGATCGATAAGTCGGCTGCCGAAAAGGCGCCCGTCGAAAAGGCCAACGACAAGGCTGATCGGTCCTCCGAGACCGCCAGTATTCCTCCGGTTGCACCGGCGGCGGAGACGCGTCGTCACCAGCCGCCGCGCGAAAAGGCCGCTTCCAAGACCGCTCCGGCTCCCGCACCAGCCGCCGAGCCTGTCGTGGCTGCCCCTCCCACTACCGCGCCAGTCGAGGCTTCCACGACCCCGGACGCCAACGATCTGGCACGCGCGGCGATCGAGCGCCTGCGCGGCAGCGAGCCTACCCCCCGGGTACAGGCAGCAGAACCGCCCAAGGAATTCCCCAAGCCAGCGGAACCGCCCCGCGTCGCCACGGCACCAGCCGCGCCGGCGCCTGCACCCGTGCCGGTCGTTGCCGCACCC
>NZ_JBAVCF010000783.1:0-13980 GCF_049586575.1 Bradyrhizobium sp. | reverse complement strand
TCCAAGCTGTTCAAGCCCGCCGCCTGAGCGGTTCGCGGCCAGTTTAAAAAAGCCCGGACCGCTCGAGCGGTCCGGGCTTTTTTAAACTGGCCGCGAACCGCTCAGGCGGCGGGCTTGAACAGCTTGGAGGCGTTGGCCTTGATCGGCTCGACGGTCTCGGACGCGACTTTCTGCGACAGCTCCGTGAGCTCCTTGCTCCAGACCGAGAACGTCTCGAACTGCTTCTTGGCGTGGTTGGCCCAGAGCTCCATCGCCTCGGAAGGCGTCTTCACGCCGACCAGTTCCTGTGCGAAGTCGAGCGAGGCGGTGGTGTTGGCCTTGACGATTTCCATCACCTTGGCCGAATACTCGCTGGCGCCCTTGCTGGCGTTGGCAAACACGGCCTCGATGGTCGAATTGTTGGTCTCGGCAACGTCCTTGAAGCGGGCATAGTTGTCGCGGGCCTGAGAAACGCCCTTTTCGGCGAAAGCGCGGACTTGCTCGGGAACCTCGAACGGGATGATGGAAGCAGAGAATGGGTCGGTAGAAGCCATGGCATGCATTCCTTCGCTTGGGGGGTGAACGTGGAACGTGGTGTGACCCCTTGCGCGCCCCGGGAGACTTCCGGGGAAACGTCGACGAGGATCACTGGGACGGAAATGCCCCTCTGGGGTGGGGCAACTTGTATATAAGCAGCTTATCATGGCAATTTTGTGCAACGCAACGAAATCGCCAGTGCATTGCCATAAAATAATCTTCGGGTTCCAGCTTCCGCAATCCGGAAGGTGGATGTTTTCAGCTTAACAATTTGTAAAAGCTTAGTTTTTTGTCTTGGTCGCTTTCGTCGCCGTACGACCAACAATTTGGCTCATTTCGCTCGCCTGTTCGGTCGGCGCCCGCATCCGGGCCTGCGCATATTCGCAGTGCAACCGCATCATTTCGCTCAGGTCTTTGGCGTGCACCAACGCCTGCGCGCAATCGAGCGAGGCCTGGATGTTCTTTTCGGCATAGGAAAACGCCATCGCGTTGACGTCCCTGGTGCCGGCGCCGACCGTCGCCGTTCGCGCAGAGAGTGAATCGGCGGGCGACTGCGCGCCGGCAATGAATTTTTCGAAGGCCTTTCGTGCCTGTTCGAAGCTTGCTTCGGCCATCGACCGCATGTCCTTTGGAATCTCGAATCGATCACGTCCTTCTTCCGTCATGGTTCACCTCCCACGTTGGGTTTTTGCCGCCAACAACGCCAACGCGGCAGCGCGCCACAAGGTCTCTGCTAGTTAAGGTCGTCCCGCCTGCCAGTTAAGGTTATCCCGCCTTTGGAGGCCTCATCTCATGTGCTGGCCGTGGACCTGCCAGAGCCGGAAGGCGATACTCGCCATCCGTTAACGCTGCCATGTTCGGCAGCAAAAAGCCGATGCCGGAAGCGATGAGCCATACTGAATTCAAGGTGCGAGGCCCCGACGATCCGCGGCTGGCGCTGTATGCAACAAGCCCGCTGCCCGCGTGGTTATGGTCGGCTGACGGCACGCGGGTGCTGTGGGCCAATCCCGTCGGCGCCCGCTTGCTCGGCTTCTCCTATGGCGCGCGCCTCACCGAGAAGATCTTCGGTCCGGCCGATCCGCATCGTCGTCAGGTAGCCCAACTCGCGCACCGGCTGTTGCCCAATGGCGCGGTCCGCCTGGAACGGTTGCGTGGCTTTGGCGCGACGCTCGGCACGCTCGCCACCTGCGCCTGCGCACGGCTCGATTTTGCCGACGGCAGCGAAGGCGTCCTGATTGCGACAACCGAACCGGCCATCCGCGCGATGCCGCTGAACGAACGGCTGCAACGGCTCGCCGAGGATACCGACGGTCCGTCCGCGGCTTTTGCGGCCGACGGCACGCTCGTTGCCGCAAGCCATACGGACGCGTTCGCAGGCCTTCATCATCTCGCGGACGCAGGCCTGGAAGAGGCGCGCCAGATCGCCTTGAAAGAGAGCCGCAGCGAGGCGCCGCTCGGCGATGGGCGCGTGACCTTACTGCGTGTCGGCAGCGGCGCGGATATCGGGTTGCTTGCCTTGATCACGCCGGCCGCAATTGCGGAAGCACATGAAGAAGTCGCGGCTCTGCCGACCGGCGTATATGCGTCTGAATTTGAGCAGCCGGAGACATCAGCCGAAACAGCGGCTGCAACCACCGCTCAAAATCCGCCAACCACCGCTACAGCCGACAGCGCGCCGTCGGCTGTTCCTGACGTTGGATCGTCAGCGCCCGAACCGCCGCAGCCGCGGCGCCATCCCCTGAGATTTATGTGGCAGATGGACGCCGACGGCCGCTTCTCGCTTGGTTCCGATGCGTTCACCCGCCTGATAGGCGTGCCCATCGCCGCCGGCTTCGGCCGGCCGTGGCAGGAAATCGAACAAGCCTTTGGGCTCGATCCGGAAGGGCTGGTCGTGAAGGCGATCGCCACGCGCGAGAGCTGGAGCGGCATCACGGTGAACTGGCCCGCCGATGACGGTGGCCGCGTGGCCGTCGAACTCTCCGGGTTGCCGATCCACGATGGCCAGCGAAATTTCGTCGGGTACCGGGGCTTCGGCGTCTGCCGCGATCTCGAAGGCATCGCGCGGCTGGAAGCCCTGCGCAGTCAGGAATTCTTCAACGATCCGCCATCAGCGGACATGATGTCGCCTGAAATTGGCCCGGACATCGCGGGAACCTCGCCCTTGGCCGCGCTTTCGCGTGAAATTCCCGACCCGAGCGCCGATTCGACCGCCCCTGCCGCTTTGACTGCCCCACTCCCGCCCGACATAGCCCAACCAACCGATTTGGAAACGCCGGTGGAAACATCCAACGAAATCCCTGCGGAAGTGCCACCGAACGTCGTCCCGTTCCGGCCTCTTGGCGAGACGCGCTCACCGGTGCTGACGCCGGTCGAAAACAGCGCCTTCAACGAACTCGCCCGGCAATTGTCGGCGCGGCTGGAGAGCGAGGACGGCGCACCTGAAACCACGGAGCCGCCCGAGCATCCGCAAGCTGTCGCTTCGCCCGTGGAATCGGCCACGGCGGAGGCCGCGGTCGAACCGCCAACCTGGCTGGCCGAGCCCGAGCCCCCGGCGCGGGGAGAGGCCCGGCGCGACAAGGCGCTGCTCGATCTCCTGCCGACCGGCGTGATGATCTACCGGCTCGACCGGCTGCTCTACGCCAATCGCATTTTCCTCGAGCGCATGGGCTACGACAGCCTGCACTCGCTCGAACAGGCGGGCGGCGTCGATGCGCTTTATGTCGAGCCAGGGGTCTCCAATGCCTCCAGCACATCGGACACCGGCACGCCTGTCAGGATCTCCATGCCCGATGCGTCCGGCGAAGCTTCGCCCGCCACCACCATCGACGCGCGACTGCATACCATCACCTGGGACAAGGAAAGCGCGCTCGCGTTGATCTTTACCGGCGCTGCGCGGGACAGCGCAGTCCCGGCGCCCGCGATTGAGCCGCCGGTGCCCGCAGTACCTGTGCCGTCCGCGGTCGGCCATGCCAATGCGGAAGAACTCGCCGCCATTCTCGACACCACCGCCGACGGCATCCTGATGTTCGATGCGCAAGGCAACATCAATTCCTGCAACCGCAGCGCGGAAGCCTTGTTCGGCTACGACGGCGACGAGTTGGCGAAGCACAATCTCGGCGTGCTGTTTGCGCCGGAGAGCGAGAGCGTCGTCAAGAATTATCTCGAAAGTCTCAACCGCACCGGCGTTGCGAGCCTGCTCGAACACGGCCGCGAGGTTTTGGGCCGGGTCCGTGGCGGCGGTCTCATTCCGCTGTCGATGACCATGGGGCGGACACAGGCTCGGGGGCCGAATTTTTTCGCCGTGTTCCGCGATCTTTCGCAGTTCAAGAAGAGCGAGGGTGAATTGCGCGAGGCGCAGCGTCTCGCCAACCGCACCGCCAGCGCCAAAGCCGACCTGCTCGCGCGGATCAGCCACGAAGTCCGCACGCCGCTCAACGCCATCATCGGTTTTGCCGAGATGATGATCACAGAGCGTTTTGGTTCGCTCGGCAACGAGCGCTACGTCGAGTACATGAAGGACGTGCGCGCTTCCGGCCAGCAGGTGCTCGCGGTGATCGACGATCTCACCGATCTCAGCCGCATCGAGACCGGCAAACTCGACCTCGCCTTCACCAACCAGAATCTCAACGACCTCGTGGAGAGCTGCGTCGCTGTCATGCAGTCTCAGGCCAATCGCGAGCGCATCATCATCCGCACGTCGCTGGCGCAGATGCTGCCGCCGGTCGTCGCCGACGGCCCGGCCCTGCGACAGATCGCAATGAACCTGATCGGCAACTCGATCCATCTCGCCAATGCCGGCGGCCAGGTCATTGTTTCGACCGCGCTGACCGATTTCGGCGAAGTAGCCTTAAGAATCCGCGATTCCGGCCACGGGCTCAACGACAACGAAGTGGCGGCCGCGATGGAGCCGTTCCGTCCGCAAGCGCCGCTCGATCAATCGCCGGAAGCCGCGGTCAGCCTGTCATTGACCAAGGCGCTGGTTGAAGCCAACCGCGCCCAGTTCAATATCAAGACCGGCGCGCGTTCCGGCACATTGGTCGAAGTGGTGTTTTCGCGGGCGATGGCGAAGACGTAGCCTTGTAAACGAAGCTAAAGCGTCTCAAGCCGCGGCGGGAGCCGCGGTCAGGAAATCGCCGATCGCGTCCAGGAAGGCCTTGGGCGCTTGCAATTGCGGCACATGGGCGCAACCCGAGAGGATTTTCAGCCGCGCATTCGGCAGCAATGCCGCCAGCTCTTGCGACATCGGCGGCGGCGTCGCCTCGTCATGCTCGCCGACCAGCACCAGAACCGGCATTTTGACCTTCGACAGCTCGGGACGAAGATCGAGTTCGGCAAGCTGTGCGCAGGCGGCCTTCAACACGTTCAAATCGGTTTTCAGAAAAGCCTCGCGGCGGTCGCGCATCAGATCGGGATGTGCGGCTTGAAACTCCGGCGCGAACAGCCGGCGCATTGCGACGTCGGTAATCGCGGCTAACCCGTTGGCTTCGGCAACGGCGGCCATGGTGCGGAACGCTTCGCGCCCCGGTTCCGGAAACGCCGCGCCGCAATCGGCGAGAATGAATTTGTTGGCGACCGCTGGATGCCGGATCGCCATCTGCAACGCCACGAACCCGCCATAGCCGTTGCCAAGCACGATCGCATTGTTGTCGCCGGCTTCACTCACGGCTTCCGCCATCCGGTCGGCGACCGCGGCGAGGCCGCCACTGACCGCCTTCGAACCACCGAAACCCGGCAATTCCGGAACGATCACGCGGTGCGACCGCGCCAATTCAGGCGTGATCGCATCGAAACTGGCGCGGTCCGACAACAATGAGTGAAACAGAAACAGGGCCGGCCCCTCGCCGGAAACCGACGCGTTCAGAGTGCCAGAAGCAAACAATCGATCCATGAGGGTCTCTCTTTAATCTGACGCGGCGGAATAAGGCCGGACGCGGCGGAATGGAACCGACTCATTAAATCAAACCGCTGACATTTCAAGCCCTGGTCGCTTGACGTGATATTTCACGAATGCAAGATAGAGGCAGGATCATGCGGAAATGCTCATGCTTTTGCGCGACAACGTCTATGAAAGCCTTCGTGCTGATATTTTGAGCTGCCGGCTCGCGCCGGGCGATGATATGCGCGAACAGGAGCTCGCCGAGCGCTATGCCGTGAGCCGCCAGCCGGTGCGCGAAGCTCTGCTGCGGCTGGAGCGCGAACACCTCGTCACCGTGCAGCCGCGCCAGGGCTATCGCGTCAATCCGATCTCGCTTTCGGATGCGCGCGATCTGTTGCGGTTTCGCCTGGCGCTGGAGCCGGCCTGCGTCGCCGAAGCCATCGAGAATGCGCCGGAGAAGACCCTGAACGCACTCGACGGTTTCCGAAGCTTTGCCGGCGATCGCGAGGACTTCATCACCTATAACCGCGCCTTCCACTGCGCGCTCGCCGATGCCTCCGGCAACCGCCGCATGGCGGGCGCGCTGTGCGACCTGATCGGGCAGGCCGATCGTCTCGTGCGGGTCAGTCTTGCCAATGTCAGGGACCACGATCCGACCCAGCTCGTCGCCGAACATGGCGAACTGATCGAAGCGATGCAGCGTCGCGACCGAAGGCGCGCGCTGCACCTCATCAAGGCGCATATCCGTCAAACCGAAAAACGCGTGTTGCCGGCGCTCAAACGCAATGCCGTTATCATAGAAAGGAGGGACGCATGAACGTCTCCGCAAAAACATCCAGCATCGAGGTCGAAATCCACGGCAATTTTGTCGACGGCCGCGAGATCGAAGCCGGCCACGGCGCGATGCTCGACGTGCGCAACCCGGCCACCGGCGAAGTGATCGCTCAAATCCCGAACTCGACCGCCGAGGACATCGACCGCGCCATGAAGAGCGCGCGCGCCGCCTTCGAAGGCAAGGCGTGGGGCGGGATGGATGTGCGCGCCCGCGCCCGCCTCGTCAACAAGCTTGCCGACGCGTTCGAGGCCAATCTGGAGGAACTCTATAAGCTCGAGACGCTGAACAACGGCCGCCCGGTCAACGAGACCCGCGCGCAGCTGTCGCGGCTGCCGGATTTCTTTCGCTATTTTGCGGGACTGGCGCTGGCGCGGCGCGATGCGGTGATCCCGGTCGAGGGCTCCTATCTGAACTACACGCTGCGCACGCCGATCGGCGTCGTCGCGAACTGCACGCCGTTCAACCATCCGCTGATGATCCTTTGCAAGTCGCTCGCCGCCGTGCTGGCGTCCGGCTGCGTCACCGTGGTGAAGCCCTCGGAATACACGCCGCTGACGACCTTGCGGCTGGCCAAAATCTTCACCGAGGCCGGCCTGCCGCCCGGCGTGTTCAACATCGTGAACGGCCTCGGCCAAAGCGCCGGCAAGATGCTCGCCGAGCATGGCGACATCGACAAGCTGGTGCTGACCGGCGGCACCGAAGCCGGCCGCATCGCCGGAAGTGCGGCGGCGAAAGTGTTCGCGCATCAGACCATGGAGCTCGGCGGCAAGACGCCGGTGATGGTATTTGACGATTACGACATCGACCGCGCGGTGAACTACGCCGCCTTCGGCGCTTTCATCGGCGCAGGGCAAACCTGCATCTGCGCCTCGCGCCATCTCGTGCAGGCATCGATCTACGACGAATTCGTCGCCAAGCTGAAGGCCAAGACTGAAACTATCAGGATCGGCGATCCCACCGATCCAGCCACGCAGCTGGGGCCTGTGATATCGGCCCGTCAGCGCGACCGCGTGCTGTCCTATTGCAAGTTCGGCAATGAAGACGGCGCGCGCCTCGTCACCGGCGGCAGGCCAGCAAAAATTGCCGGCCACGAGAACGGCTATTTCGTCGAGCCCACGGTGTTTGCGGACGTGAAAGCCGACATGCGCATCTTCCAGGAGGAAGTGTTCGGCCCCTTCACCTCCGTGACGCCGTTCAAGGACGAGGCCGAAGCACTTCGGCTCGCCAATGATTCACCGTTTGGGCTGGCGGCCGCGATCCGCACCCGCGACGTCTCGCGCGCGCATCGGGTTGCTTCCGCCGTCAAGTGCGGCATCGTCTGGATCAACGACCATCACCGGCTCGACCCGGCTTCGCCCTGGGGCGGCGTCGGCGATTCGGGCGTTGGGCGCGAATGCGGCACCGAAAGCTTCGACGATCATTTCAGCGTCAAGAGCGTGATGGTCGCAACCGGCGACGCGCCATTTGACTGGTACCGCGACACGGCCGGACAGCGGCGACTGAACTGAAGAATCGACGCCGGACCACGAAGGCCGGCGTTCACAAGACGATAAAGGGGGGAATACCATGGCTCTTGCAGTAAACGTCGGCGCGCGCCTCGACCGCCTGCCGATCTCGCCGTTTCATTATCGAATCTTCTGGCTGGTCGGCGCCGGCATGTTCTTCGACGGCTACGACCTTTACGTCGCCGGTGGCGTGCTGGCCTCGGTGATCAAGTCTGGATTCTCGACCGTCAGCCACAATTCGCAATTCCTCTCGCTGACCTTTGTCGGCATGACGGCAGGCGCGCTGATCACCGGCTTTGTCGGCGACAAGTTCGGGCGACGCTTCACCTATCAGATCAACCTGCTGGTCTTTGGTCTGGCCTCGCTGGCTGCGGCCTTTGCGCAGGACATGAATCAGCTCAACCTCTGCCGGTTCGTGCAAGGCCTCGGGCTTGGTGCCGAAATCGTGGTGGGCTATTCGACCATGACCGAATTCGTCCCGCCGAAAACGCGCGGGCGCTGGCTGTCGATGATGGCCTTTATCGTGGTGGCCGGCTTTCCGATGACTTCGCTGCTCGGCTATCTCATCATTCCGAATTTCGGCTGGCGGCCGATGTTCGTCATCGCCGGCATCGGCTCGCTGATCGTCTGGTACCTGCGCAAGAATCTGCCGGAATCGCCGCGTTGGCTTGAATCGCAGGGCCGCACCGAAGAAGCCGAAGCGCTGATGCAGAAGATCGAGCAGGAGGCTTCGGGCGGCAAGCCGCTGCCGCCGGTCGCCATCCCCGCGCCTGTCGCGCAGTTCGTAGCAAGCGACATGATCAAGCCGCCGCTGTTACAGCGCATGATCGTCGGCTCGTGGGTGCTGGTCTCGATCAACACGCTGATCTTCGGGTTCGTGATCTTCCTGCCGCAATTCTTCCTGCGCCAGGGACTGACCATCACCAACTCGCTTGCCTATACGCTGGTGCTGTCGGCGGCGTCGCTGGTCGGCTGCGCCCTCGGCGCCTATACGTCCGACGCGATCGGACGGCGTCCCAGCATCATCGGCGCGTCGATCGTCACCATCGTCGCGGGCTACATCTATGCTCGCTTCAATGCGGCATCCGATCCGGCGATCGTGCTCGGAATCGGATTTGTCCTTGTGGTTGCGATCTACGTGCAGACCGCGATCCTCTACGGCGTCTATACGACCGAATTGTTCCCGACGGAGATCCGGCTGCGCGCCAACGGCATCTGCAACTTCTTCGGACGCGGCGCCACTGTGATCTCGCCCTTCATCGTTGCTGCGCTGATGACATCCTACAATCTGCCGGGCGTGGTCTGGCTGATGATCGGCCTGTTGGTGGTGCAGATTCTGGTGGTGTGGGCCTGGGGCGTCGAGCCGCGCAACCGCGGGCTGGAAGAAGTGGCGAAAGCGAAGGCGTGAAGGCGGCGCGGTAATCCCTCATCCCGGCCAAGCGAAGCGCGAGCCGGGATCCATAACCGTTAATGTCTCTTGTTGGGCTGGGGCGGCAGTCCCCTCACAGCTGACATCGATGGTTATGGGGTCCCCGCCTTCGCGGGGACGACGATAAACACCGCCCGTTCTTACGCGTTCTTCAGCGCGACCCGAAACTCCGCCTCGGTCTTCGACTTCACCTCGTCGAGCGTGACGCCGTCGGCGAGCTCGATCAGCGCCATGCCGTCCTTGCCGTGCTTGTCGATGGTGAAGACGGCCAAGTCGGTCACCACCATGTCGACCACCCGCTCGCCGGTCAGCGGCAACGTGCACTTCTTCAACAGCTTGGCGCCGTCCTTGGCGGAATGCTCCATCACCACCACTACGCGCTTGACGCCGGCGACGAGGTCCATCGCGCCGCCCATCCCCTTCACCATCTTGCCGGGGATCATCCAGTTGGCGAGATCACCGTTCTCGGCAACCTGCATCGCGCCCAAAATCGAAAGGTCGATATGGCCGCCGCGCACCATGCCAAAGGAATCCGCCGACGAGAAATAGCTTGTCGAGGGCAGTTCGCTCACCGTCTGCTTGCCGGCATTGATGAGATCGGGATCTTCCTCGCCTTCATAGGGGAAAGGCCCCATGCCAAGCATGCCGTTCTCGCTTTGCAGGGAAACGTCGATGCCGTCAGGGATAAAGTTGGAAACCAGCGTCGGGATGCCGATGCCGAGATTGACGTAAAAGCCGTCGCGCAATTCCTTGGCGGCGCGGGCGGCCATCTGTTCGCGGGTCCAGGCCATGGGTTCTCCTTGAGAAATCGGTTTAGGCGGCGGGCCGCGGGCGGGTGTTATGGAATTCGATCCGCTTCCTGGCGGCCCCGACTTCGATGATGCGCTTGACGAAAATGCCGGGGGTGTGGATGTGGTCCGGGTTGAACTCGCCTGCCGGCACCAGATGCTCGACTTCGGCGACCGTGACCTTCGCGGCCGTTGCCATCATCGGATTGAAATTGCGCGCCGTCTTGCGATAGATGAGATTGCCGGCGGTATCGCCTTTCCAGGCATGGACGATGGCGAGGTCCGCGACCAGGCCGCGCTCCATGATGTACTTCTGGCCGTCGAAAACCTTTTCTTCCTTGCCTTCGGCGATCAGCGTGCCGACGCCGGTCTTGGTGTAGAAGGCCGGAATGCCGGCACCACCGGCGCGGATGCGTTCGGCGAGCGTGCCCTGCGGATTGAATTCGAGTTCGAGTTCGCCGGCGAGAAACTGCTGGGCGAACAGCTTGTTCTCGCCCACATAAGACGAGATCATCTTCTTGATCTGGCGCGTCTCGAGCAGGCGGGAGAGCCCGATCCCGTCGACGCCGGCATTGTTGGAAACCACCGTCAGGTTCTTCACGCCGCTATCGCGGATCGCATCCGACAGGGTCTCGGCAATGCCGCAGAGGCCAAAGCCGCCCGACATGATCATCATGCCGTCCTTGAGGATGCCGTCGAGGGCCGATTTGGCGTCGGGATAAACCTTTTTCATGCGATACGACCTGATGGAGAAAACGCGCTCACCGCGCCCCGAACTATTAGGCGAAATCTTCGCAGTGCGTCAATGATCGGAGGACCGGCCCGATCGAGACTGGATTAGTCACCAGCGGCATCGGAAATGCGCTCCCTCTCCCATGGGGCGAGGATTGGGATGAGGGGCCAGGCGCGATCGTCAGTCCGACGCCCCTCACCCGGTTTGCCGCGCAAATCGACCTCTCCCCGCCGGGGCAGAGGCGAAGCAAGGCCGCGGACGGGATGCGGCCTTGAAAGCGTCAAGAAAAACCATCAAGTTGCAGCGGGTTGGAACTGGGTAGGCGGACCCATCCCACCCCTTCGGCGGCAACCGTGCGGCCTCAACAAGGCCGATGCGCACATCCGGTTCCGGTGTCCCGGTTCTGACATTCGTACGCTGTTTAAGGCGGACCAGACTTGAATATTGCCAGGATTTTCCATTGACGATGGCCCAGCGAACACGGCGCCTCGCGATTCCGATTGCGGCGCTTCTCGGCGTGATACTGGTCGCCTTGATCGTGTCATCCTGGCTGCTCAACCGCGACGCCCTGCGCGCGGCGGTGGAGGCGCAAATCCGCGCCGTGACCGGGCTCGACCTCGTCGTCAAGGGCGGCACCGACATCTCGGTATTTCCGGCGAGCTACGTCTCCTTCCACGACGTCGGCCTGAAGGGCGGCGCCGGTGTGGATCCCGCGCTGACCGTGGACGTGCTGACGGCGAATTTGCGGTTGCTGCCGCTGCTTCTGCAACGTTTCGAGATCGCCGACGTGATGATGCTGCGGCCGCATATCCGGGTGGTCCGCGACATCAATGGCGAAAGCAACTGGACGCCCTTCGTCGGCACCATCACCCGCGCCATGAAGCCCGGCGCCGACAACCAGCTCTCGTTCTCGGAAATCCGCATCCAGGACGGCACGCTGTCCTATGAAGACCCGGTCCGTCAGGTCAAGGAAGCGCTCGACGATATCGATCTCTCGCTGGCATGGCCGTCGATCTCGCGCTCGTTTGCGGCGACCGGGCAATTCGACTGGCGCGGCGAACGCGTCGACGGCAGCATCTCGATCGGTGACTTCCTCGCAGCGCTCTCGGGCGACCGCTCGGGCTTCAAGGCCCGCCTCGCCAGCGCGCCGTTGAAAGTCGCGTTCGACGGCACGATCGCCAATCGCACCAGCCTGATGATGGAAGGCACGATGACGATCGATTCCTCATCGCTGCGCAACGCGCTGCGCTGGACCGGACAGGCGCCGCCCGGCAACGGCGGCTTTGGCCGCTTCGCGCTGAAGGCGCGCGCCAATGTGGTCGGCGCTTCGGTGGCGCTGACCAACGTCAATGTCGAACTCGACGGCAATGTCGCCGAAGGCGTGATGACCTACGCCAATAACGGCCGGCAATCCTTGCAGGCGACGCTCGCCGCCGACGCACTCGACTTCACGCCCTATATCTCGACCTTCCGCCTGCTTGCGAGCGGCGCCCATGACTGGAACCGGCAGCTGTTCGACCTCGACTCGCTGTCGACGACCGATCTCGACATTCGGCTTTCCGCGGCCAAGGTCACAGTCGGCCCGTCAAAACTCGGGCGCACCGCGATCGGCGCCAACTTGCGCAACGGCGCGCTGGCCTTGAGCGTGGGCGAGGCGCAGATTTATGGCGGCATCGCCAAGGGCTCGTTCAGGCTGTCGCGGATCGACGCCGACGCCGACGTCAAGGCTCAGTTCCAGCTCACCGACGTCGATTTACAGGCCTGCGCCAGCGAGCTGTTCGGCGTCAACAAACTGTCCGGCCGCGGCAATCTCGGCCTCTCGCTCGCCGCCTCCGGCTCGAGCCCGTTTGCGCTGGCGCAATCGCTCAACGGCACCGCGACATTGACCGGCCATGACGGCGCGATCGCCGGTTTCAACGCCGAACAATTGCTCAAGCGCCTGGAGCGCCGGCCGCTGTCGGGCGTCGGCGGTTTCCGCTCGGGCTCGACGCCCTATGACAACCTCATGGTCGCGTTGAAATTCGCCGACGGCACAGCCACGCTTCAGGATGTACATGTCGACGGTCCCGCGCACGTCACGCTGTCAGGCACCGCCTCGGTGCCCGCGCGCGAATTCGACCTCAAGGGTGTGGCTAGCCTCGCCGCGGTTGCACCCAACACCGCGCCGAGTTTCGAACTGCCCTTCGTGGTGCAGGGCCCGTGGGACGATCCCCTGATCTTCCCCGATCCCGACAGCCTGATCCGCCGCTCGCCGGCCTCGGCGCCGCTGGTCGATGCCATGAAAGACCGCAAGACCCGCGACGCCGTGCGCTCGATGATCGAGCGTTTTACGGGCGGCGGCGCCAAGCCCGCGACGCCTGACGAGGCCGCGACGGCGCCAGCGAATGGACCGGCGGCGGTGGGCGACGCGAAGCCGAACTAGGTAGGCCCGCTGAATTGCTGTCCGCAATGGCCGCGTCTGCCCTGCTCGCTCAATGCCAACAATATCCTGTTTGAGCGGCTCACCTATAGATTGATCTTGGCGCTTCCCTCGCTCATACTGATTTTGGGACTGGGGATTTTCAAAAAATGTACAAGTACGCTGTTTTGGCGTTCGCGATTCTGCTTGCCGGTTGCGCGACCATTACCAAGGGAACGACGCAAACCGTCGCCGTCGATACGCCGGGAGTTCCCGGGGCGACGTGCACCATTCAAACCCAAAGCGGGCCGCGCGGTTTGGTGACCCCTGGAAGCGTGGTGCTCGACAAGGGGTCTGCGGCGCTGCCGATCCAGTGCACCAAGGAGTGCTACAGTCTCGGCGTGAGCATGATCCCTTCGAACGCGGAATCGATGGCGGCCGGAAACATCCTCCTGGGCGGCGTCATCGGTCTTGGCGTCGATGCGGCAAGCGGCGCAATCAACAAGTATCCGGATCTCGTCACTGTGGCGATGACACCCGATCCTCATTGCGCATCGGAACCTCGCCGGCCGCGACGAGCCGCGCCACAACCGCCGCCGGCAATTGCGCCACCGCCCGTGGGGGATGCGAGGTAGCGGTAAAAGCGCGAGCGTAGCTCTCCACGACGCCGTGCAGGCGATGTTGAGAGACGCCGTTCGTCAGCATTCGTAAAACAACCATGGCCTGTGGTGATGGATCCCGGCTCAAAGCCGGGACGAAAAGCGTGCCCGCCCCATCGCTTACAGATTTTTGACAAGACAAAATCCGCTTCTCTCGGCATTCTTTGCAGGTCACATCACGAAAAGGGGCCTTTAGCCATGCGCTTTGCAAGAGCCGCGGCAGCAGCCGCCATCGTCACCC
>NZ_JBAVCF010000782.1:0-1600 GCF_049586575.1 Bradyrhizobium sp. | reverse complement strand
GTCGGGAACCAACATGATGCACCGCGAAGGACGTTGAGGTGCTCGGATGAACGGAAATCGTTTCTACGGCGTGCGCGTCGAGGGCGCCAAATACGGCGTTGGCTTCGGCTCTGCGCTGGCGATTGCAATTTCCTATACCACCAACCACTCGATCCTCTGGGCGATCATCCACGGCATTTTCGGCTGGCTTTACGTGATCTATTTCGCGTTGTTTCGCTCTTAGCTCCGGGCGGATCAGCCGAGGGCGTCATCCGCCGTTCTCCGCGACCAGGTCAGCGGGTTGCCTGGAGTCTGTCATCGGCGCGCACCCCGTTGGCTAATCCGCCCTGCTCGCTTCGTGCCGGTGGCGATCGAATGGAACCATAACCCCAACCAGGTGTTGATCCCTTTGAGCCATTCATAAGGTCGGGAAAGCGTGTCTCCATTGCAGCCCCTTTCTCGTCCTGATGTGACGAGTGAACGTCGATGAGCGGCCGGGTCTGGGACGTCGGCAAGCTCCGTATGGCGACGGAAGCGGCGGGCATCGCCTTGTGGTCCTGGAACGTCGACACGGACCAGTTGGAGCTCGATGAGCGGGGATACGTTCTCTGGGGCGTTCCAAACACCGGCGCGATTACCTTTGAAACTCTTTCCGCGCGGATTCACCCTGAAGACCTGGATCGGGTAAGGGCAGCGTTTGCGGCGACGCGCGACATATCGGGAGCCTACGAAACCGACTTTCGCATTTTGCACGGTGACAAGGTCCATTGGATCTCCGCACGCGGCCGAGGCGATGATCAAGGCATCGTCGGCCGGATCATGTACGGCGTGTTCATTGACGTGACGGAGAGAAAGAAGGCCGAGGAAGCCCGCGAAATGCTCGCCAGCGAAATGAACCACCGGGTCAAAAATATCTTCGCGATTACGGCTGCCCTTACAGGCATATCTTCCCGTTCGACGACGACAAAGGACGAAATGGTCAAAGACCTGCGTCAGCGGATCGTTGCCCTCTCCAAAGCTCACGACATGGTTCGTCCCGATCACCGCCAACAGCACAAAGCAGCCCCGCTCGGAGATTTGCTGGCCACTCTCCTGGAGCCATATTCCAGATCATCTTCCGGTTTGGAGCGGGTTCAAATTTCGACGCCGAAAATACTGGTGGGCGAGAAATCCGCCACCGCGATTGCGTTGATCGTGCACGAACTGGCAACAAACTCAATCAAATACGGAGCGCTATCGAGCGAAAATGGAGCGCTTGAAATCAAATGCGGCGCCGAGGGTGGCGAAGTCGAAATTATCTGGACCGAGACCGGCGGCCCGCCGACGTCGAAACCGACTGGCCTGCCAGGATTTGGCACCAAGCTCGTCGTAAACAGTCTCTCCGATCAGCTTGGCGGCTCGATATCCGCGAATTGGCCACCGAGCGGTGCGATCATCACCCTCAAGATGAGCGAGGCCCGGCTCGGCGCATAAGTCAGCGGTCATGGCGGGAAATGCACGAAGCGTTTCCCTGCGAACTCCGAGCCCCTCGTTTTGAGGTTGGCGACTGATGGAGAAGAACAAATGACTGCCGGATCCGCCGCGCCAAAGGCCAAGGATTATTCCGTCGTTGCCGGCTCGT
>NZ_JBAVCF010000781.1:0-8202 GCF_049586575.1 Bradyrhizobium sp. | reverse complement strand
TCGATCAGGGACTTCAGATCGACAAAGCGGTACTAGAATCAATAAGTTTGCTAGTGCCCATGACTTTCCGAAGTTCGTGAAGGTGGGTGCTGCGATGGAGCACGAACTTCGGAAAGTGGGCACTAGGCTATGATCTACGACGCGCTGATCGCGCCCTTTCTCGAATTCGAATTCATGCGCCGGGCACTTGCGGCCGTCGTGGCGCTGTCGCTTGGCGGCGCGCCGATCGGGGTGTTCCTGATGCTGCGGCGGATGAGCCTTGTCGGCGACGCGATGGCGCATGCCATCCTGCCGGGGGCGGCGGTCGGCTTTCTGCTCTCGGGCCTCAATCTGTTTGCGATGACGGCCGGCGGCCTGATTGCAGGCTTCGCGGTGGCGCTGCTGGCGGGCGTGGTGTCGCGCACCACTGATCTGAAGGAAGACGCGTCGCTGGCGACCTTTTATCTGGCGTCGCTGGCGCTCGGCGTGACCATCGTTTCCGTCAAGGGCACCAATATCGATCTGCTGCACGTGTTGTTCGGCAACATCCTGGCGATGGATGACCAGACGTTGCTGGTGGTGGCCTTCAACGCCACCCTGACGGTGATCGTGCTGGCGGTGATCTACCGTCCGCTGGTGATCGAAAGCGTCGATCCGCTGTTCCTGCGGACCGTCAGCCGCGCCGGTGCGCTTGCGCATCTGACATTTCTTGCGTTGGTGGTCGTCAACCTCGTCAACGGCTTTCAGGCGCTCGGTACGCTGCTGGCGGTCGGCTTGATGATCCTGCCGGCAGGAATCGCGCGGTTCTGGTCGCGTGAGCTGACCGGCATGATCACGATTGCGGTCGCAAGCGCGATTCTTTCGGGCTATGCCGGGCTGGTGCTGTCGTTCCAGACTCGCATTCCCTCCGGCCCGGCAATCATCCTGGTCGCGGCCGCGCTCTATGTCCTTTCGATCCTGTTCGGCAATGTCCGCGGCGTAATCCGGCAACTGTTTCCCGCACCTCATCTCGAAGCGTGAGGCAGGCGATGCGACGCTGGCGTGGTCTTCTGTTGGCATCGGCGCTGTTGCTTTGTGCGAGCCCGCTGCATGCGCAGGCGCCGCTCAAGCTGGTGGCGAGCTTTTCCATCCTCGGCGATTTCGTGAAGAATGTCGGCGGCAATCGCGTCGAGGTGACGACGCTGGTCGGTCCCGACGGCGACGTGCACGTCTACACCCCGACGCCGGCGGATGTCCGGAAAATAGCTGACGCGAAACTGCTTGTCGTTAACGGCTTTGGTCTCGAGGGCTGGTTGCCGCGGCTGCTTGAGGCCGCAGGCGGCAAGGCCTCGATCGTCACGGCTACATCGGGCATTGCGCCGCTCAAGCTCGGCTCGGACGCCGATCCGCATGCCTGGCAGTCGGTCGCCGACGCAGAAAAGTACGTCCTTAATATCCGTGACGCGCTTGCCGCCGCCGATCCGCCGGACGCCGAGGCCTTTCGCCAAAATGCGCAGAGCTATCTGGCCAAACTCGAGGCGCTCGACGGCGAGGTGCGGCAAGCCGTGGACCGGATTCCGCCAAGCCGCCGCAAGATGATATCGACCCACGATGCTTTCGGCTATTTCGCAGCCCGCTATGGCATCGAGTTCATCGCCCCGATCGGCGTCTCCACCGAAGCCGAGGCGAGCGCGCGCGATATCGCGAAAATCATCGCGCAGGTGAAAGCCGAGCACATCCCGGCCGTCTTCCTGGAGCGGATCAGCGACCCCCGCCTGATGCGCCGGATTTCGGCCGAGACCGGCGCCAGGATCGGCGGAACGCTCTATTCCGATAGCCTGAGCGATGAAAAGGGCGATGCCCCCACTTACATTGACATGGTCAGGCACAATATAACAACGCTGACGAGCGCGCTGGCCAACTAGGGCAAAATGGCCCTCAGGCCGGCGCTCCAACGACCGCCTTTTCCGGAGTAACCATGTCCGAACTGACGTCCCAAAAGATCCCCGTGACCGTGCTGACGGGCTATCTCGGCGCCGGCAAGACCACGCTGCTGAACCGCATCCTCTCGGAAAATCACGGCAAGAAATACGCCGTCATCGTCAACGAATTCGGTGAAATCGGCATCGACAACGACCTGATCATCGGCGCCGACGAAGAAGTCTTCGAGATGAACAACGGCTGCGTCTGCTGCACGGTGCGCGGCGACCTCGTGCGCATTCTCGACGGATTGATGAAGCGCAAGGGAAAGTTCGACGCCATCATTGTCGAGACCACGGGGCTGGCCGATCCCGCGCCGGTCGCGCAGACCTTTTTCGTCGATGAGGACGTGCAGAAGAATGCGCGTCTCGATGCGGTGGTGACGGTCGCCGATGCGAAATGGCTGAGCGATCGTTTGAAGGACGCGCCCGAAGCGAAGAACCAGATCGCGTTTGCCGACGTCATCGTGCTCAACAAAACCGACCTCGTTTCAAAGCCTGAACTCGCCGAAGTCGAGGCCCGGATCAGGGGTATCAACCCCTATGCCAAACTGCATCGCACCGAGCGCTGCAAGGTCGCGCTATCGGACGTTCTGGAACGCGGTGCGTTCGATCTCGATCGCATTCTGGAAATCGAGCCCGACTTCCTGGAAGCCGGGGACGATCACCACGACCACCATCATCACGATCACGATCATCACCACCACGACCATGACCATGGACACGGCCTGAAGCACTATCACGACGAGGACATGCAATCGCTTTCGCTGCGCACCGACAAGCCGCTCGACCCCTCAAAATTCATGCCATGGCTGCAAAACCTGGTGGCGAGCGAGGGTCAGAAAATCCTGCGCTCGAAGGGTATTCTTGCTTTCAGCGACGACGAAGACCGCTACGTCTTCCAGGGCGTGCACATGATGCTGGAGGGCGACCACCAGCGGCCGTGGAAAGACGGCGAACCCCGCCAGAGCCGCCTCATCTTCATCGGCCGCGAATTGCCCGAAGAGGCGATCCGCGAAGGCTTCGAGAGCTGCATCGTCACGTGATGACCGAGTTCGATCCGGGCGAATCCGCCTCCATTGTTTCCGTGACCGACAAGGTGCGCGCCATTTCGATTGGCGCGCCTCTGAGCGCCGTGCATTTCCTTGGCGATCAGGCCACCTTTGTCGGTTCTGAGGAAAATATCTTTGTGGTCGCGGGCGAGGGAGAACCGGCAGCCGTCCCGGTGCATGGCGGCGGCATCCTTTGCGTCACCTCCGACGGCAAGCGCATCGTCACCGGCGGCGACGACGGCAAGATCGCAAGCCTCAACGCCAAAGGCGAGGTGACCGTGCTCGCGACCGATCCGAAGCGGCGGTGGATCGACAATGTGGCGCTTCATCCCGACGGCGCGGTGGCCTGGTCCGCCGGCAAGACCGCCTTCATCCGCAGCGGCAAGGATCAGGAGAAGTCGCTGGACGTGCCTTCGACGGTCGGCGGCCTCGCTTTCGCACCCAAGGGCCTGCGGTTGGCGGTCGCTCATTACAACGGCGTGACGCTGTGGTTTCCAAACATGGCGGCCACCCCGGAATTCCTGCCATGGACGGGTTCGCACCTGGCGGTGACCTTCAGCCCCGACAACAAGTTTCTGGTGACCGCCATGCATGAGCCGGCGCTGCACGGTTGGCGGCTCGCCGACAACAGGCACATGCGTATGACCGGCTATCCCGGCCGCGTCCGCTCGATATCGTGGAGCGCCGGTGGCAAGGCGCTGGCAACTTCGGGCGCAGACGCCGTTATCCTGTGGCCGTTCGCGAGCAAGGACGGTCCGATGGGCAAGGAGCCGGCGATGCTGGCACCGCTGAAGACGCGCGTCACTTCCGTGGCCTGTCATCCCGATCAAGCTATTTTTGCCGCAGGTTATGAAGATGGCACCGTGCTGATGGTGCGCATGACCGATGGCGCGGAAATCCTGGTCCACCGCAATGGCGGCGCCGCGATTGCAGCACTCTCGTGGAACGCCAAAGGCACGCTGCTGGCCTTTGCGGCGCAAGACGGCGAAGCGGGCCTGCTAACGCTTTAAGCCTGCCGAGTGGTCCTATTCTAACATTTGCATCCCGGTGCGGCAGGCACTTTAAGAACTGCTGGCAAATATAGGTTTTACGCATTCCCGGCTACGGGGTCGCCAATGTCAAATCCACTCCACCAAGTTCCCGGGAACGATGCCGTCCAGCGTCCGTTAACGCCTGTGAATCATTCGTGGGTGAAAGCGATGTTGTCGAACGACAGAAAGCTCCGGGCGGATCTCGTTTTCGCATCGACGATGCTGGCGGCGGGGCTGGTGCTTTGCGGCTTCTCGGTGGTGACAACGACGCGAACCAACGCCCACCTCGCGCAGGCAACGCCGCCTCTGCAAGGTTCACCTTCCGCTACGACGAATGACAAGCCTGCGGAAGCAAAGCCCGGCGGGACTCGCCCGACCACGCCGGCGCCAGAACCCGCGCGCCCCGACGCGCAGGCGCAGAAGGAAGGCGCGAAAGCCGCCCTTCCGCCCGCGCCGCCTGAAAAGATCGCGCCGCCGATGGAGCGGAAGTAGGGCGCCGCTACCCGCTCACCGCACGCGCACGTTCCGGAACTGCCAGGGATCGCTCGTATCGATGTCTTCGGGAAACAGTCCCGGCCGATCGGTGAGTGGCGTTCATACGGTTGGAATCGTCGAGCTGATGGAGCAGCAATTTCCAGATTTGGATCCAGCATCGCCTTGGTCGCCGCCGGGAAACCATCCTCGACAAGCATCGGGGCTAGGAACGACTTGAGCTTGCCGCCATCCAAAATCCCCTCGTTGATTAGAAATTTCATGAGACCAAGGAGCGGCCTTGTCGCTGAAAGCGAGTCCTCCGGGGCCACGGACTTGCACATCAACCATTGGATATCTCCCCTTAGCTACAGATCGATCTTTTGCCCCACTACCTAAGACCAATTTTTGCCTCGAACTGTGCGACCGCAGCGGTAACATCCTTTCGCGTCAATACCTCGCGTGAAAATCCTAACGGCCCATCGAACTGAATCACCACTCGATCTGCCTCTTCTCCGTGAAGGCGCGCATCAGTTTTCCAAGACAATTCACCCACTCTGATCTCCCCTATCCCCTGCGTCTCACATGCGGACTCAATCGACTTGAATATCTCTCTGGCATCACCAATCGAAAGCCTCATCGTTTAGATATTTTCCATTCCGAGAGACACCAACGTGAGCTCAACGTTAGGAACGACGAAATAAATCCGCTCCGAGAACTTTATCCTCTTGCACTCGCTCTCGAGAGAGCACGAAAGAATGACCCGATCGCTCGTCCAAGATTCCTTATTTTCATTTTCTCGAACTATTAGAGTTGAGTGACGAATCACACGTATTGGTACCAAGTTTTCATCGTAACCTCCTTAATGCCTCTAGAGAGAGATTTTGCTTGGCACCAAATTGTCGATCCCGGGTCTGCGCGCGCGCATCTCGGGATGACCCCTCCCGGAGTCACCGCACCAGGACATTCCTGAACTGCCAAGGATCGGACGTGTCGATGTCTTCCGGGAACAGGCCGGGCCGATCTGTGAGCGGCGTCCAGTCGGTATAAAAACCCTTCACCGGGCCGAGATAAGGACGCTGGATTTCCAGGCAACGCCGGAAATCCATCTCGTCGGCCTCGACAATGCCGGCGCTCGGGTTTTCCAGCGCCCACACCATGCCGGCGAGCACGGCGGAGGACACCTGCATGCCGGTTGCGTTCTGGTAGGGCGCGATCGCCCGCGTCTCCTCGATCGAAAGCTGCGATCCATACCAGTAGGCGTTCTTGCCGTGGCCATAGATCAATACGCCGAGTTCGTCGATCCCGTCCTCGATTTCGTTCTCGTCGAGGATTTGCCATTTCGGCTGCATCCGTCCCGTCGCGCCGAACATCTCGTGCAGCGAGAGCACGGCGTCGTTGGCGGGATGGTAGGCGTAGTGGCAGGTCGGACGATAGATCACCTTCTGGCCGTCGCGCACCGTGAAATAATCGGCGATCGAGATCGACTCGTTGTGGGTGACGAGGAAGCCATATTGCGCGCCCGGCGTCGGGCACCAGGAGCGCACGCGGGTATTGGCGCCGGGCTGCTGCAGATAGATCGCAGCCCCGCAGCCGTCGGGATGGGTTCGGCCGTTCTCCGGCATCCACTTCTCATGCGTGCCCCAGCCGAGTTCGGCCGGCTGCATGCCCTCGGAGACAAACCCCTCAACCGACCACGTATTGACGAACACGTTCATCGGCTTCGGCCTCTTGGAGCGCTGCGTGTCGCGTTCGGCGATATGGATCCCTTTGACGCCGAGCTTGTGGGCAAGCTGGCCCCAGCCCTCGCGGCTTTTCGGCTCGTTGAAGGGGGTGTTGGTGTCGCGCGCGATATCGAGCAGGGCCTGCTTGACGAACCAGGACACCATGCCCGGATTAGCGCCACAGGTGGAGACGGCGGTCGGTCCCCCCGGGCTGTTGTGCTTGGCGGCGAGCAGGGTCTCGCGCAGCGCGTAGTTCGAGCGCTTTTCGGTGCCGATATTCTTGTCGAAGTAGAAGCCGAGCCACGGCTCGACCACGGTGTCGACATAGAGCGCGCCGATCTCGCGGCACAGCGTCATGATATCGACCGAGGAAGTGTCGACCGAAAGATTCACGCAAAAGCCCTGGCCGCCGCCGGCGGTGAGTAGCGGCACCAGCAATTCGCGGTAATTGTCGCGGGTCACGCCCTCTTTGATGAAGCGCACGCCGTGTTTCCTGGCAAGTTCGCCATCCTCATGCGGATCGATAATGACAAAGCGCGACTTGTCGTAGTCGAAATGCCGTTCGATCAGGGGCAGGGTGCCTTTGCCGATCGAGCCGAAGCCGATCATGACGATGGGGCCGGAAATTTTCGCGTGGATTTGCGAGGCGGGGCTCATGGAATGGGTCTCTCCGGAAAGGTGCTGATGGATAAAGCTGGGCTTCAAGCGGTGCGCCGCATTTACGGGCTGCGCCGCTTGGCGGTGACTTCGATCTCGACCTTCATCTCGGGCTTGAAGAGGCCGGCGACCACCAGCATGGTGGCGGCCGGTCTGATATCGCCGAGGACTTCGCCGCAGACTGCGAAATGGGCGTCGGCGTCCTTGATGTCGGTGAGGTAATAGGTCGCGCGGACGATATCGGCCATTGCGAAGCCGGCCTCCTGCAAGGCGGCTTCGATGGTCTTGAAGCAGTTTCGTGCCTGGCTTGTGACGTCTGCCGGCATGGTCATGGTGGCATAGTCGTAGCCGGTCGTGCCCGCAACGAAGGCGAAATCTCCGTCGATAACGGCGCGGCTATAGCCGGCGGCCTTTTCAAATGGCGAGCCGGTGGAAATGAGACGGCGGGACATATCGAGGCCTCGGGTTTTCAGGCTTTTGAGTGTTTGAAGCGGACCACTAGCTTACGGCAAGCGCCGTGTCACGTCAGGGGCGGGCGGCGGGGAACCCCATCGCCGCACCAAAATATCCCGAACGATCAGCAAGCTCAGCGCGATCAAGAGCATCGTGGTGACGATGCTGTGAAGACGAGGGCGCGCCGTCGCGCGAGCGGTTGGCCGGTTCTTGCGCATGGGACTTGTCCGCTACGCCGCGCGGGCGCGTGGCGCCCGTCTGACGAGCTTGGCCTTTGCCTCCAGCGTCCCAGTCGGGACGATCATCCCAAAGGCGCCGCTGAGCGCACCCGCCTGCAGCTCCAAGCCGAGCAGGCGTTCGCGCTCGAACGGGCCCGGCAGCGACAGCGTAGCGGTCTTCTGCAGCGAGAAGCCGAAGCGAGCATAGTAGGGCGCGTCGCCGAGCAAAATCACCGCCCGATGGCCACGCGCTTTCGCCACCGCGAGCGCGTGGTCCATCAGCGCGGTCCCGACCCCGAGATTGCGGGCGGTGCTATCCACGGCAAGCGGGCCAAGCAGGAGCGCCGGGATGCCCCCGGCGCTGACGTGCCACAACCGCAGCGTTCCGACCATGCGTGTGGCGTTTCGGAAATTCCCCACGCTGTCGCGGCAGGCATCGTCCGGGGAATTTCCGAAAGAATCGCCACACGCAAGCTCTAAGCCTGCTGTCGTCCCGATCGAATTCGCAGTTCGCTCCCAATCTTGGGGAGCCCCTTGCGGACTGCGAATTCGGGACGACAGCCCGTCCGCCGTCGCCGAGAAGGCAAGGCCTTCGGCGGGCGCGCGTCCGTCGCGCAGGCGCTGGCAGGTGCGCGCATGGCGGTTCTCGCCAAAGCAGG
>NZ_JBAVCF010000780.1:0-2312 GCF_049586575.1 Bradyrhizobium sp. | reverse complement strand
ATGTTGGGGTTGTTGGCCGCCGCCCCTCTGAGCATTGCACAGGCGGCAGACATGGCGGTCAAGGCACCGCCGCCGGTTGCCCCGCCAGTATTTGACTGGGGCGGAGTGTATGTTGGCGCGAGCGCGAGCTGGTTCCAGAGCAATACGACGTGGCAATACGCCAACCCGGTTCCGGCCACGCTGACGCCTTTCAGCGATAGGGAGACTCTGGCGGCTTGGGGCATCCACGGCGGCGCACAGTGGCAATTCGGCCAGATCGTCCTCGGCATCGAGGCAGACTATACGAATCCGTCCAGCACCTTCCAAGGGGCAACCTCGAACGGAACCGCAACGAGCGTCTGTACCGCCAATATCGGCCAAGTGTGCCAAACGCGCATGAGCAGCATCAGCACGGTCGGCGGCCGGGGCGGCTGGGCCTTCGGCGACTGGCTCGTCTTCGGTGAAGGGGGCTGGGCAGCCGGCACGATCGAAACACAGCTTTTCAATTCCACCAGCGGCACGCTTTTCGATACGACCCGCAACAGCGATTACCGCAATGGCTGGTACGCCGGCGGCGGCATCAACTATGCCCTGTACAAGTCGGCCCTTATGGATGTGATCATCGGTGGCGACTACCGGCACATCGATCTTCGCAGCCACTTCCAGCCATCGTCGGCCGACGCTTTTGGTCCTTCTCCTCCCGGTCCCAATGGACGCAATATCGGAGGCACCGCCGATCAGGTCCGCTTTACGCTCGACGTCAAGACCAACGGCTGGAATTTCTTGGGCCCGGTTGTCGCAAAGTACTGATCTGCTCGCGAGAGATAAAACCGAAAGCCCCGGTTCTCGTCCGGGGCTTTTGGTTTTGGGCCGCTTCACCGCCTCGGTTCGCACTTCAACCGCTTACGCCTCGTCCACCTCCTCCCGGCGCCGGCGCAACAGGTCCTTCGCGAGATCGGTCAGCGAAGGGCGCGGCAGCGCCGCAAACGGCAGCGGCCGGGTGACGTCGATCGCAGCGAGCCCTAGCCGTGCGGTCAGAAGCCCGTTGAGGAAACCTTCCCCTAACCGCTGCGACAGTTTGGCCGTGAGCCCGTGGCCGAGTATCTGCTGAATCACGCTGTCGCTTGCCGCCATGCCTCCGGTGATGGCGAGATGGGCGATGACGTGGCGCATCAGGCGGATCATGCCGAGCGTGCCGGGCCTGCCGCCGTAGAGCCGCGCCAGTTGCCGGATCAGACGAAGCGAGGCGGCGAACACGAAAACGACGTCAAACAGCGCGCGCGGGCTGATGGCGGTGACGAGCGAGACGCGCTGCGCGGCGGCGGAAATCAGCAAGCGGGCTTGCTGATCGAGCGGCGTCATCAGTTCGCGCTCGGCAAGGCGGACCATGTCGGCGCCATCGATGATATCGCCGGCGTGGTGGCTCAGCGTGGCGCGGGCGCGCGCCAGATGCGGGTTCTGATGGGCGATCTTCAACAGATCGTGCAAGACGGCGCGGCTCTCGGCGCGATCGTCGCTCGTGATCGCGGACGCGGCGCGCCGGTGCAGGTCCTCGATGGCCGAAAGGCGCATCAGGCCGATCGCTTCGCGGGCGGACACGACGATCAATGACAGGGCGGCGGCAGAGGTCAGCGCCAGCCCCAGGATACCGAGGCTCTCGCTGCGCGCAAACAGATCCTCGACCAGTTGCGTGACGCCTACGCCCGCGCCGAGCAGCACCAGTCCACCGACCGCGCTCCAGAATAGCGTCCCCCAGCGGAAGCGCGGCTCGGCCGGGACCAGCGTCGGCTCAAGCGCCACCGGTAACTGCGGCGTTTCGCTTTCCGGGATGACGTGAACCGTGCCGCGGGCAGGGCGGCTCTCATTGGCCGGATCGGTCACGATCACGCCGGCGTCGTCGAGCTTGAAGGTTGCCGGCCGCCGGGTAGGGGGGCGTTCGCTCATTGTAACTTGTCTCCGATGAGGAACTGCATCGCCCGGTCAAGGCGGATATGAGGCAATGCCACGGCGTCGGCGCCGTCCTGTCCTTCCTGAGCGAGACGGGGCGGCCGGAAGCGCAGGAAGCGGAAGTCGGCCTTGTCGGCCTTCGCGCCGGCGAGGCCGGAAAACGCAGTGTCGCTTTCGAACAGGGCTTGCGGGTCCTCCGGCAGTTCGCCGGGAAAGGTTGCGACTTCGGTGTTGCCGTCGAACGTCTCGCCGTCGGCGCTTTCGCCCGCGATTGGCGTTCCCAATATCGAGGGCAATTTGTCCCGGCCGCGCGTAACCCGGGCCTCCCGCGTGGCGCGAACGGCCGCAAGCGCCACGACGTCGATGGCGGCGCCGGTGTCCTCGGC
>NZ_JBAVCF010000779.1:0-12098 GCF_049586575.1 Bradyrhizobium sp. | reverse complement strand
GTCTCCTCTGCCCAAACGGCGTGGCCGCTCCCCAGGAGCAGAACCGCAACAGCAACGGACCGCAACAAGGCTTTCATGACATTTCCCCTCCAATTGTGTGCACCGACCCGGGCATTTTGCGCCGGCTTGTCCGCCCCATGCGCTCGATCAAAGCCGCGCCCCTGCGGTGCAGGGACGTCCTTCACGGGCGAGGCGGTGAATGCGATGCTAGCGAGAATGGCAAATGGCGGCAACGCCGGCGAGCGTCAGCCGTTAGCCTGTCAGGTCCGCAGCGTGGAATATTGCTGGAGTTTGGCCAGAACGTCGGCGATTTCGCTGGTCGGAACTGGCTTGCTGTAGAGATACCCCTGAACCTCGACGCAACCCTCGAGATTGAGGCAGCGCATCTGCTCTTCGGTCTCGACGCCTTCGGCGGTCGTCGTCATTCCAAAGCTGACGCCGAGGCCGGCGATCGCGCGAACGATGGCAAGACTGCCTTCGTCGACGAGCAAGTCACGCACGAATGACTGGTCAATCTTGATCTTGTCGAAGGGGAAGCTGCGCAAATAGCCGATACTGGAATAGCCCGTTCCGAAATCATCCATCGAAATGCGGACGCCGAGCTCGCGCAGCTGGTTCAGGATCGCAATGTTGCGATCCGATTTCTCCAGCAAGACGGACTCGGTGATCTCGAGTTCCAGCCGCGTTGCCGGAAGACCCGAGGAGGCCAATGCGCTGACGACCGTGGACACCAGACTGCCCTTGGCGAACTGCAACGAGGACAGATTGACGGACACCCGGATATCATCCGGCCATTCCATGGCTTCCATGCAGGCGCGCCGCAGCGCCCATTCACCGAGCTGGACGATGAGGCCCATATCCTCTGCAACCGGGATGAATTCCGAGGGCGGAACCGCTCCACGCTCTTTGTGATGCCAGCGCATCAAGGCTTCAAATGCGGTCACGCGCTTGGTCTGCAGGTTGATGAGCGGCTGGTAATAGAGTTCGAACCCGCCCTGCGCGAGCGACGTCCGCATGTCGCGCTCGAGCGAGCGGCGCGTTTGAACGATGGCGTCCATCTGTGGATCGAAGATGCGGAAGGTGCCGCGGCCTTCCGACTTGGCGCTGTACATTGCGAGATCGGCGCTCTTGAGCAGACTTTCGGTGCTCATTTCGCCCGGACGCGCGATCGTGATGCCGACACTCGCGCCAACGGTCGCTTCGTGTCCGTCGATATTGTGCGGCTGACCGACGATATCGATGATGCGCTCGGCGAGTTGGGTCGACGACGTAGGTTGCGGGCTTGACATCTGAAGGATGGCGAACTCGTCGCCGCCCAGCCGCGCGATCCGGTCCGTGGAAGGCAGCAGGTCGCGCAATTTGGTTGCGATGCACTTCAGCAGGAGATCGCCGACCGAGTGTCCAAGGGTATCGTTGACGGCCTTGAAGCCATCGAGGTCGAGAAACAAAACCGCCAGGGGATGCGGCGTCACCGAGACGTCCTTGAGCGCCTCGTCGAGTTGCTCCTTGAACAGCAGGCGATTGCCAAGCCCGGTCAGGGAATCGTGATAGGCGAGATATCGCGACCTTGCCTGCAACTCCTCGCGGTCCGCGATTTCTTCCTTCAGCCTCTGATTGGCATCAATCAGGCGCCGGGTTCGCTCTTCGACACGGCGTTCGAGATCTTCATTGGCCTTGCACAATTCCTCGTTGGCCAATGCAACCTGCTGTTCAGCGCGCCTGCGGCTGAGCTGCGTATTGACCCGCGCCAGCGCTACCGCAAAATCGACGGGCTTGGTGACGTAATCGTTCGCACCCTGCTCGAGCGCGTCGACGATGTTGTCACTCTCCGACTTGGCCGTAACCATGATCACCGGCAAAGCGGAGGCGGATTTTCGGCTGCGAATGCGCTTGAGGGTCTCCATTCCATCCATGCCCGGCATCATCACGTCGAGGAGAACAAGATCGAACGCGCCCTTTTCGATCAGATCAATCGCGATCAGACCGGATTCCGCTTCTGCGACATCAAAGCCTCGGCGCTCAAAGCGCCGCTTGAGGATGCTGCGATTGTCGCTGATGTCGTCGACGATCAGAAGGCGCGGCTGCCTCTCTTGCTGTTCATCGGTCGTGTCGGACTGATCGGGAGGCGAAAAAGCCTCGCGGAGATTGGTATTCGAATTGGACATTTTTTATACTTTTTATACTGCTGCCGAATTTACGAATTCTAATACCGAACCGGTGGCGTATTCAGTTTCCTGCTGCTCGGTCATCCAGGCAAGCACGCGTATTGAAAAGCAAGAACCCTGCCCGACTTCGCTCTTGACCGAGATGCCGCCGCCCATCAGGGCACACAGCTTCTGGCTGAGCGCGAGGCCAAGGCCGGTGCCGCCGTATTTGCTCGAGGTCGACCGGTTCGCCTGGCCAAAATTCTGGAATAGCCGGCCGATGTCCGCTTCCGCGATGCCTATGCCGGTGTCCTGGACCTGGATCTCGATCCAGTCTCCCGCCTGGCTCTTCCTGCGCTGGACCGCGAAGGTGACCGTCCCATCCCGGGTAAATTTTGCGGCGTTGCTGAGCAGATTGAGCGCAGCCTGCCGCAGCTTGGTCTGATCGGTCGAAACAATGCCGAGCCCCGGCGGGCACTTGACGATCAACTTGTTCCTGTTCTCGACCACCATGGGTTCGACGGATGCAACGACCTCCCGCGCCATGTCGCTGAGATCGAACTTCTCGATCTTGAGATCGATATGGTTGGATTCGATTTTCGAGAGATCGAGAACGTCCGTCACCAGCGACAACAGATGCTTGCCGGCGGAATTGATTCGCTCGAGATCCGCCCGCTTCCGGCTCTCCTTGCCGTCGACGTCATCCAGCAGGATCTCGCTGAAGCCGATCACCGCGTTCAACGGCGTGCGCAGCTCGTGGCTCATCTTGGCAAGGAAAATCGACTTTGCCCGGTTGGCTTCGTCGGCCATATCCTTGGCCTCGCGAAGCCGGATCGCCGTCTCGCGATGCCGCTCTGCCTCTCGCTCGAGATCCGATCTCATCGAGATCATGTTGGCGTAGTAGATCGCCATCCATGACATGTAGATGGTGGCCGAGAGGATCGAGATCCAGCCGACCATCGAAAGCTGTTCATGGGAAAGCAGATCGGGAAAGCCGTAAGCCAGGTAGGCGGCGATAAAGCCTGCGATGTTGAATGTGAAAAGCCCGACGACCAGAATCGGCCGCTCCGACAGATAGAAAAATCCGAGCAGCAGGCTGACGAGCATCCAGGGCAGGAATGGCGAACTGACGCCGCCGTAAAAGTAAGCGCCGAACAGCGACGTGAACGCGAGCAGCTCAACCGACATCAGCGCCGATAGCTGCAAGTCGCCGCTGAATCTATAGACAAACGGCAGCGCCCAGAAGAGGCAGATGCAGGTGATGACGGTCCAGCAGGCAAAGCCCGGATTTGGATCGCTGAGGTACAGGAAAACGCTGATGGATTGCGAAAGCGCCGGTCCAAACAGATGCGTAAAGACGAAGTTCTGCGCCAGGCCGCGCTCGGAGCGCTCGAGTTTCGCTTCAGCCGGAATGAACCAGTCGATAAGCCTGACTATTCGGCTCCAAAGCAGCATTTTCGACGCCTCGCTGGACTTCTGTCGCGCCGAACCTAGCGCGGCTGCCTTTAAAATTCGGTTTAGCTTTGCCTTTTCAGGCATTAACGCGGTTTTAAGCTGAGCCTGAAAATGTTAGGTGAGGGCGGTTATGCGTGCCTGCCCGCTTTGCGTTCCGGAAATCCGTGACGCACTGACAATTGATAAAATCACTTGCAGAAGGCGGCGCGACTTCCATGAAAGCCAAACTTGCAGCGGCGATTGCTGCCCTCGATCGCCTGGTTAACTATTTCATTCCCGCCGATATTGCGGCTGATCGGGATACCAGAAATCGGGCGCACGTTTTTCTCGTCAGCCATATCCTTGGCCCGTTCATCGGAAGCGTCGTTCCGATCTCGATATATCTGCTTGATCCTGCGCCGGGATATGACGTCGCCGTCCTCGCGGTATCGATTGTCGCGTTCTGGGTATTTCCCTTCGTGTTGCGCGCGGGCGTGCCTTACAATCCACTGGCGCTGGTCTCCATCGAGAACCTGATCTTCTGCATCCTGTGGAGTTGCTACTTTTACGGCGGAGTCACCTCGCCGACACTGGCCTGGGTCCTCGTCATTCCGCTGCTCGCGTTCTTCTATCTCGGCTCGTCGAGCAAGTTGCGCCTGATCGTTCTGGCGATGTTCGTCGTCAACGTGGCGATCTTCGGATTCTTTTATTTCTTTGGTTTCCAAATCAATAGCAGCCTGCCTGTCGCCGCCATGCAGGGCCTCGGCCTGGTGTCGACCACAGCGGCGGCGCTCTACGTCGCGATGATGGCGCTGTACTATGCACAAATTCAGGCTTCGCACAGCGAGCTCGAAAGCGAGATGCGCCAGCATGTGGCGACCGCCACCGCATTGCGCGCGGCCACCGAGGAGGCCGAAAGGGCGGGCGCGGCAAAGGCCGAATTCCTGGCAAAGATGAGCCACGAATTGCGCACGCCGCTCAATGCCGTCATCGGCTATAGCCAGATCCTGCTTGAAGACGCCGAAATCGAAGGCGACACCGCGAGCGTGGCGGATTTGACCAAGATTCACGGTGCGGGCCAACATCTCCTGAAGCTCGTCAACGAGGTTCTCGATCTCTCGAAGATCGAGGCGGGCAAGTTGGAACTCGACCTGGAAGAGGTCGATATTGGCGAACTGCTCGAGGAGATTGCGGAAACCGCAAGGGCCACTGCAGCGGCCAACAAGAATGAATTCAGCTCGGCGATTTCGCCTCACCTCGGCGTGGCGCTCTGCGACGCCGGCAGGTTCCGGAATATGGCTGGGCAATTGCTCGATAATGCCGCGAAATTCACCCAGAACGGCAAGGTCGAGGTGATTGCCAACCGCGTCCCCGACAAGGAGAACGACCTTCTGGTGGTCGATATTATCGACAACGGTATCGGCATTGCGCCCGGCCAGATCACGCATCTTTTCGAAAAATTCACCGTCGCAGACGATTCCAGCACCAGCAAATATGGCGGGACGGGACTGGGGCTGGCTCTCAGCCAAAAGCTCTGCAAGCTGATGGGCGGAGAAATTTCGGTCGAAAGCAGCCTCGGCGCGGGCAGCCGCTTCACGATCCGCATGCCGTTGGTCGCGGGTCGGCGCCGGACCGACGCGCACGCCGCCGCTACGCTGGTGCCGGAAGATTCAGACTATTCGCTCAAGCCGGCGGCGGAAGTCCACCATGCCTAACATCTTGCTGGTCGAAGACAATGAAATGAACCGGGACATGCTGACCCGGCGCCTGCAACGTTTCGGCTTTTCGGTGTGCTGCGCCCATGACGGAGCCGCCGGCGTCGCCATGGCTGCGAGCGAAGCGCCGGACCTGATCCTGATGGATGTGGCTTTGGGCGAAATGGACGGCTGGGAAGCAACGCAGCTGATCAAGGCCAATCCCGCGACCTCCGCGATTCCGATCATCGCGCTGACGGCGCATGCCCTCGCGAGCGATCGGGCACGCAGCGTCGAAGTTGGTTGCTCCGATTTCGACACCAAGCCTGTCGACATGCAGCGGTTGCTTGGAAAGATGCGGGCGCTCTTGCCTGAAGCAGAACGTCACAAGCGGGACACCAGCGTCGCAGTGGCGTGACGCGAACGGGCGCACGAACGGCACGCCGGCGAAGGCAACTCCGTCAGTGTGGGTGTTGTCCCATCCTGCGCCGATATTGCCGCCTAAGTAGCATCCGCTCCAACTCGGCGGCGCCTGATAGGCCGGAGCCGCTTTGGAATATGACGGCATCGGCGGCCCGGGTAGCACTCGTTCCCAGCAAGACGCCGGTCACGGCGACGACGGCAACTAGAGCGGCTAACCTGATCATAAGCTACGCACTGCAATTCAATTTGTTGCTCAGACTCCGAAAGCAGTCCTGCGGCGCCAGAGGCGCGTAACGATCGAAATACGAGCGCTATGGTTAATATTCCGCGAAGTGAAAAAAGGTTAGCCGCGGCAGAAACGTCGCCGCCAACGAAAAATTTATAACGTCATCAAAAAGTCAGAGGAATTGCCGGGCTCTAAATCAAACGCCACTGGATGTTAATATCGGCACCGCATCGTGCCGTATCGGCAAAATAAGAATCTAATTGGCCGAACGGGGACGATGATGTACGGCGAAACTTATGTGCAGGTGCCTCCTGCTGCCCTGACCGGGAGTATGCGCGATTTTCGCGTGCCGGGTGGCGCCGACCTGTTGGGCCGGACTGAAGGCTTCTATCGCTGGCAGGATCTTCGACGGCAAAACGGTCTATGGCCATTTTCCCGCGCGACCGAAGACGGCCCGAAAACGGTCTGCGCCGCGCAAGACGACCGCGGCAACAAGATGCAAGGCGTCAACTTCGCCTCGCAGGATTATCTGAGCCTGTCATCCCATCCAGACATCAAGGCGACCGCGATCGAAACCATCGAGCGCTGCGGAGTCCACAGCGCGGGCTCGCCTGCCCTCGTCGGCAACACCTCGGATTCGGTTGCGCTCGAGCGCAAGATCGCCGAGTTCCTCAACATGGATCATGTCGTCCTGTATCCGACGGGATGGGGCGCAGGGTTCGGCGTCGTGAAGGGACTTGTCCGGTCCGCCGACCACATCGTCATGGATATGCTCGCGCACTCCTGCCTTCAGGAAGGCGCGAACGCCGCTACCAACAACATTCATCTGTTTCGGCATCTCGACAACGACTATTGCCGTAACATCCTCGCCAAGATCCGCGCAAAGGACAAGGAAAACGGCATTCTGGTGATCACCGAAGGCCTGTTCTCGATGGACTCGGACACGCCGAGCCTGCTCGAGCTTCAGACGCTCTGCCACGAATACAACGCGACGCTCGTCGTCGACGTCGCCCACGACCTGGGTTCTCTCGGCAAGGATGGCCGCGGTCATATCGGCATGCAGAATATGCTGGGCAAGATCGACGTCGTGATGGGCAGCTTTTCGAAGACGTTCGCTTCGAACGGGGGATTCGTCGCGAGCAAGAGCCGTGCGGTGAAAGAGTATCTGCGCTTTTACAGTGCGCCCGCGACGTTCTCCAATGCGCTATCGCCAGTGCAGGCGGCGACCATTCTGAAGGCGTTCGATATCGTCGACTCGTTTGAAGGACGGGTGTTGCGGCTCGAACTGCTCGCCAACGTCATGACGCTTCGCCGCGAACTCACCGAGGCCGGCCTCGAATATTATGGCGATCCTTCCGCGATCGTGTGCGTCAAGATGGGATCGGAAGGCCTTGCCCGCCTTGTGTCGCGCCGTCTGCCGGATCTCGGCCTGGTCGCCAATCTGGTCGAATTTCCCGCCGTCCCGAAGGGCGCGGCGCGCATCCGCATGCAGGTGATGGCAAACCACACCGAGCAGAATATCGCCGATGCCGTCCATATCCTGAAGACGGCCAGGGTGGAAGCCGAACTAGAGCTCGAAGAGCTTGGCACGGACAAAAACCCGGCAAAACGCTTCGCGGCGTGAGATCGCGCGGGTAGCGAATGTCAAACCCACTCAACTAGTGCTGATAAATAAGCCTTGCGCTGATCGTGCCGTCCAGGCCACGAATTTCTTCCAGCAGTTCTCCGCAATTGTGACCGACCAGGTCGACATCCAGCACGACATAGCCGACCTCGCTGTCGGTCTCGAGATATTGGGCTGCGATATTGATGTCGCGTTGGAGAAATACTTCGTTCAGGCGTCTCAGCATTCCCGGCACGTTGTGATGAACATGGCTGAAGCGGACGCCGTGGGCACGCGCGTGGAGTTGCACCTGCGGGAAATTGACCGCGCCCATCGTCGAGCCATTGATGCAGTAATCGACCAGCTTGCGCGCGACTTCCCTGCCGATCCGCTCCTGCGCTTCCTCGGTCGATCCGCCGACATGGGGGGTCAGAATCACGTTCTTGAGACCCTGAACCGGGCTTTTGAAGCGTTCGGAATTCGATGAGGGTTCGACCGGAAACACGTCGATCGCCGCACCGGCGAGATGACCGTCGCGAAGTGCGCCCGCGAGAGCATCGAGATCGACCACCGTGCCACGGCTGTTGTTGATCAGACAGGAGCCGGGCTTCATCAGGCGCAGCTCGCGCTCGCCGATCATATTGTGGGTTTCGGGCGTCTCCGGCACATGCAAGCTCACGACGTCGCTTTCCGCCAGCAGCGTCTCCAATTGATCGACCGGTTCCGTGTTGCCATGCCGCAGCTTGTCGGTGCGGTCGAAATAGATGACCCGCATCCCCATTGCTTCCGCAAGCGTCGAAAGCTGGGAGCCGATGTTGCCGTAACCTATTATGCCCAGCGTGCGGCCGCGTACCTCGCGGCTGCCGGCGGCGGACTTGTCCCAGCCCCCGTCATGCGCCGCGACCGAACGCGGAAAAATCTGCCGGAGCAACATGACGATTTCGCCGATGACGAGTTCAGCGACGCTCCGCGTATTTGAAAACGGCGCATTGAAGACGGGGATGCCACGTTTTCGGGCGGCATTCAGATCGACTTGATTCGTCCCGACGCTGAAACAGCCGACCGCAGTCAGTTGATCGGCTGCGGCAAGTACATCCTGCGTCAACGCCGTTCTGGAACGAATGCCGAGGAGCGAAATACCCTTAAGAGCCTTGCGAAGGGTATCGCCTTCCAGCGCCTTCGGGAGCCGCTCGATGGCTGAAAACCCGGAAGCCCGGAGCAGCTCTACCGCGCTGTCGTTCACGCCCTCGAGCAGCAGCAGCTTTGTCTTTTCGATGCTTGCGACTGGCATTGCGCTTCCAATTGTTTCGCCGTGGCGCTATGATGGCGTAGCCAGCCACGCGCTTCACCCGACCAATCTGCGAGGGCCTGCGATCCCGCACTCCGCTCCGATTGGAGCGATACACGTGTCTCACTCACATTCGTCCGGCGCTTTTGAGAACCGCGATCGTCCGTAGTGCGATATCGCGCATCAATCCGATCTCAGTCATATCCCGACCGTCGGCGAGCGCTTTCGCAACGAGCGCGAGCTCACGCCAGCACAGATCGGCCTCCGGAGGCGCCTCGTGCATCCATAGGGCCGTGCGCAGAACGGTCTCGGCCCATCTGTCGCGATGCCGCGCAAGGACGCTCTGCAAGAGATAACTGGCAAGCTTCGCGTGATCGCGACCGCGCGCGCCGTCCACCACTTGTGCGACCTCTGGGTCGTCCTCGAACCAAGACGGGGCAACGGCATCGAGGTCGGCCAATTCGTCACTCTTGCGCAACACCGAAGCGAGCGCCGCGGGCTCGCACATCGTCTTCGGGACGTCGGCGATCAGCCCGGCAAGCGCTTCACCGAAAGCTATCCGCGTGGGTCGCCAGTCAGCCCCCCCGATCGTCTCGGCAACCTGAAGCAGGCCCAACGGCACGGCTTCTCGCTTCTCTGTGGTGAGCGCCAAATGATGCGCCACGGCGCGGTCGAGATATGGTCGGGACACCGCAAGCATAGGGGTATTCGTCCCCGCGCCGGCCAAGTTCGCCTCGATCCGGCGAACTGATTCCGGCTCGCCGCTCAAGGCATCGGTAATCCCACCTTTGGTCAGAACCGACGATACCCGCTTCTTCCGTCCGGCCGGCGACACCAGCAGGAAACCTTGTGTTGTGGAGCCGTCGATGGCTGAGGCGACAATTGCTTCGATGCCGCCCGCCTGCCACTGCGCACAATCGACCCCAGCCCCGCGCGCCTTGCGGATGACGGCGTCGACTTCGGCTCGCTCGTCTTCGGGCCGCCAATTTCGCATCGCAATCAGCCGCCGAACGTCCGTCGACGTCAGCGAGGCGGCAACCTGACCAAGCGATCCAGCGACCGCGCGGCGAACGGCCGAATCCGGATCGAGCAGGAACAGAACCGCAGCGGCGCGGGCTTCCGGTATCCCCGCGAGCGCCATGGCTCCTGCCAGAGAGCTTCGGTTTTCCACTGGCATAGCGTGGCTGCTCTCGATCAGCGAGCCGACGACCATGAACGGATCGCCGCCGCAGGCTTCGAGGATACCGCCGAGTGCGGCGCGGATGTCGGTCGGAAGCGACCCGCCCTCGTCCTCATTGTTGGGAAGCTTGGCCGATGCGGCGGCAAGTTCCGGCGACGCCGGGATCTTCGATTGGTGCAGCGCTCCTCCAACGAAGACGAGCATGCGCGCATCAACCTGTCCCGCCTCAACCCGTGTGACGACGTCAGCCTGAAAATCCGCGATCAACTTGGCCGCATCCGCATAGCCGCAATCGGTGCGATAGCGCAGATGCTCGAGCAGCCGCTGCAACAGAAACAGATAACCGATGCCGAGCGCCTCATCCTTGCCGGCCGGAGGCATGTGCCGGGCTGCGCCCGCGAAAGCCGTAAAAATTTCGCGCGGGGAGCTTTCGCAGTACCGATCGAGGTCGTCGCTGAACGGGGGTGGCCGGCCCTTCGCTACGGCGCGCGCAATCAGTCTCGCATAGTCGTCCGTCGACGAAGACTTTGGCTGGGCTCGGACCATCGACGTTACCTCCACGAATCATGAAACGTTAGCCGCGCGGCGCGGCGCGGCTCCTTCAAAATCATTGAATTCCACAGCTAATGTGCCTTTGTCGGGGGTGCAGCAAGCACGGCGCGACAAAACTCCTGGCATAGCCTCGCGCACGTGAGCGCGATTACGCGCGCTCCGGAAAGAATATCGTGGAAAATCGTGAAATGGCGCGCCACGGCCGATGAAGATGGGCAATATTCTTTCGCCGTGGCGCTATGAGGCCGCAGCCCGCGACGCGCGCCAATCGGCGGATCTGCGACCGGCCGCGATCTTGCACGATGCCGGAGACGTGGCCGCTTTCCCTGATCCGGGATAATTCGATTGTTCCCGTTCTGGGAACATGCTAGTCTAAGGCATGCGGGTCATCGCTCGAAACGTGCTTGTCAGCTTCTGGGGCAAGCACCCGGAAGCAAAGGTCTCGCTTGAACGCTGGCACACGATCGTGAGAGCCGCGCAATGGACGTCAACGGATGAGGTCCAGAAGGCAGCTCCGAAGGCCAAGGTACTGAACCGCGAGCGTGTGAGGTTTGAGGTGGCAGGAGGAAACTATCGCTTGGTGGCCGCCTTCGATTTCCGTCGGCAGATCGCCTTCGTGAAGTTCATCGGCACCCACGCAGAATATGATCGCATCGATGCATTGAAGGTGTCGCAGTTCTAAGGAGACGACATGGAAATCAGGCCCATTCGCACAGATCAGGATCACCGCGCAGCGCTCGCAGCGATCGAGGCCTGTTGGGGCGCACCGGAGGGTACGGAGGAGGGCGACAAGCTTGATGTGCTCCTCGCGCTCGTCGAAATCTACGAGGCAAAGCGATGGCCGATCGAGATCGACGAGACCTTCGATCCTATCGACGTGCTCCGGTATGCCATAGACGAACTCGGCCATACCCAGGCCGAGCTAGCAGAACTTCTGGGCTCGCGCTCCCGTGCGTCGGAGGTTCTTTCGCGTCGGCGAGCGCTCACGGTCGAGATGATTCACAAGGTCGGCGAAGCGTGGAAGATTCCGGCTGATCTTCTGGTTCGTCCCTACAAGACTGAGCGAGCCGCCTGACCCGTGCCTCCGGCGATCATCGTAGAACGGCGTCGCGCAGCCGGATACCGAACGACCGTCATAGCGTGCTCCGGCTGTAGAGTGGCGCGCCACGGCCGATGAAGATGGGCACTATAGTTTCGCTGTGGCGCTATGATGCCATAGCCGGTGATACGCTCCAATTAGCAAGTCTGGGATGCTCTGCGATCCAGCACTACGCCTCTTGGATCCCCGATATTGTCGGGTGGTTCGGTTACCCCCCTCAATAGCAGAAATCCCGAGCAGCCTCTGTGACATACGAGAAGGGCCACAAGCCGACATTAGAGACGCGAAAAGAGGCGGCCCAATGCTGCTGCCTTACAATTTTTTCCGTCTATCAGGAAGATTTCGGGCATCTTCCGCTGTCTCCCTGATTAGAGCGTGCAAATCGTGGCCCATACGGCTGACAGAACGACCGTCACTGTGGAAGCCCTCAGCCCTGTAAACGCCAAATGATGTTT
>NZ_JBAVCF010000778.1:0-8457 GCF_049586575.1 Bradyrhizobium sp. | reverse complement strand
CGGGTGATTGAGCACGGCGTTGCCGCCAGGCTTCAGATGAAGATGATAACCGCGCTTGACGCCAAGCGGGATCGAATACCCTAGCGGGCGAAAGACGAGATCGGACCACGGGCCGAGCGTCACCACGGCTTCGCGCGCCGTCGCGCCGTTGACACGCCATCCGCCTGATTCCTGTGTGAGCGTGCGCGCATCCGCGACGACGAAGCGTCCGCCCTTGCGAATAAACAGATCCGCATAGGCTTTGGCCAGAGCGCCGGGATCGGCGATGAATCCTGGCGTCGGCCAGTAGACGGCGCCCGAAAAATCTCCGGTCAGGCTCGGTTCGCGCGCGGCGATCGCTCGGCTATCGAGGATCTCACTGGGAACGCCATACTGCTTGACCCGCTCGGCATCGCGCCCGGCCGCGGCCAGGCTTGCCTGCGAACGAAACAGCTTGATCCAGCCGGTGCGGCGCAAAAGCTCCGGCACGCCCGCTTCCGCGATCAACGCCTCGTGCTCGACGAGACTGCGCTGGATCAGCGGCAATTCCGACATTGCGCTGTGCATGGCCCGCGCGGGCGATGACGCGAAATAATAGCGCATCAACCAGGGCAGAAAATCAGGCAACTCGGAAAAACGAAAGTATGCCTGTGGCGAGCGATTCAACGCATACTTGACAATCTGCTTGATCTCCCGCGGGAACATGTAGGGAAAGACCGACGCGCATTCGATCAACCCCGCATTGCCGTAGCTGGTTTCCTCACCGGCGCGCTCGTGCCGGTCGACCAGGATGACGTCGCGCCCGAGCTTTTGCAGGTGCAGCGCCGCGCTGACGCCGACCATGCCAGCCCCCAGCACGAGAATATCCGCTTTCGGTTCCGTCATCAGGCGCTCCTGTCAAATTTGGCGCGATGCACGAAGCCGCCAGGTTGAACTTAGGTAGGACAAGATGCCCGCAAGTCATTGCGGCCAGAGGAAATCGCCTTTGCGCGGCGGCTAAACTCTGGCAACATAGCTTGGCATCGTTAGTGCAGTCGTTGTTGCATGAGCGAAATATACACCAGCGTGGAGAGCGTTCACCAATGCCGTTACGTCAGATCTTGCTTGCAACGGCCACCGCTTCGATCGTCGCTTTTACCGCGATGCCGGCATCAAGCCAGACCTTGCGCTACGCCAACCAGGGCGAACTCAAATCGCTCGATCCCTACACGCTCAAGGAAACCACGACCATCGCCCATCATGCCCATGTCTATGAGGGGCTGGTCACCCGCGACAAGGAATTGAAGATCGCCCCGGCGCTCGCCGAGAGTTGGGAAACCCCGGAGCCGACCCGCTGGCGCTTTCATCTGCGCAAAGGCGTCAAATTCCACAACGGCGATCCCTTCACGGCCGACGACGTGATCTTTTCCGCCGAACGCGTGCGAGCCAAAGGATCGAATTTTCTCACCAACGTTCCATCGGATGCCAGGTTCGTCAAGATCGACGACTACACGGTGGACGTCAAACTGGACGCACCCAACCCCATTCTGATCTCGCAATGGGACGGCTGGTTCATCATGGACAAGAAATGGTGCGAGGAAAACAATTCCGTCGCACCGACGCCGGCTTCCGCCACCACACCGAGCTACGCGGCGCTGCACGAGAACGGCACTGGCCCTTTCATGATCGAAAGCCACCAGCCCGGCGTGAAGACCGTATTCAAGGTCAATCCGAACTGGTGGGGCAAGCCGGAGCACAATCTCAAAGAGATCATCTTCACGCCGATCGCGTCCGCTTCAACGCGGGTCGCCGCGCTGCTATCAGGGGAAGTCGACGTCATCGAGCCGGTGCCGACGCAAGACATTCAGCGCGTGAATGCCGGTGGCAATGCGACCGTCCTGACCGGACCTGAAGTCCGCACCATCTTTCTCGGCATGGATCAGGAGCGCAATGAGCTCCTCTATTCCAACATCAAGGGCAAGAACCCATTCAAGGACATCCGTGTCCGCGAAGCCTTTTACAAGGCGATCGACGTCGATCTGATCAAGAACAGGGTGATGCGCGGCCTTTCGACGCCGTCAGCGCTGATGATCGCGCCGCAACTGTTCTCGCTTTCCAAGGACTTCATCCGGCCGAAGGCCGACCCCGAAGCGGCCAAGAAACTGATGGTCGAAGCTGGGTATCCCGACGGCTTCGAGGTCACGATGGATTGCCCCAACGACCGTTACGTCAACGACGCCGATATCTGTCAGGCCGTGGTCGGCATGCTCGCACGCATCGGCGTCAAGGTGAATCTGCTGGCGCAGCCCAAGGCGCAGTATTTCGGCAAGGTGCTCAAGCCCGGCGGCTACCAGACCTCGTTCTATCTGTTGGGATGGACGCCGGCCTCGATGGACTCACATAATGTGCTGTACGACATCATGGGCTGTCACGATCCCAAGGAGCCCAGCCGCGGCGAAGCCAATCTCGGCGGTTATTGCAACAAGGAGGTCGATGCGCTCGCCAACAAGATTCTGGTCGAGCCCGACACCACCAAGCGCGACCAGATGATCAAGCAGGCCTTCGAAATCGTCATAAAGGACTATGGCTATATCCCGCTGCATCAGCAGGCGCTGGCCTGGGGTGTTTCGAAAAAAGTGAAAATAACGCAACGGGCCGACAATCAGGTTCTGTTCTATTGGGCCACGAAGCAGGAATAGCGGACTGCCTAACGCGTGCGTGACGTTGTGAAGAAGAAGTGAAAGGAAAAGATGCTCGCTTTCACGCTTCGCCGGGCGATTCAGGCGATTGGTGTCATGATCGCCGTTGGGATCATCGCGTTCTCGATGTTCCGCTTCGTTGGCGATCCCGTGAGCCAGATCGTCTCGATCGACACTTCCGCGGCTCAGCGGGCCGAGATCAGAAAATCGCTCGGGCTCGACGATCCGATTGCCGTGCAGTTCGCCCGCTATTTCACCAATGCTGCGCAATTCAAGTTCGGCGTCTCCTATCAGTTCCGCTTGCCGGTCGCGGACCTTCTGAAAGAGCGGATGCCGGCGACGCTGGAACTGGCGACCTGCGCCACCATTCTTGCGATGGTGTTCGGCATCTTGATGGGAGTATATTCGGCGCTCCGCCGCGACACGGTTCTTGCCGGAATTTTCCAGGCGATCTCGCTGATCGGCGTTTCACTGCCGACGTTCCTGATCGGCATTCTCCTGATCTATCTGTTCTCGGTGACGCTCGGCTGGCTGCCGTCATTCGGCCGCGGCGATGTCGTGCGATTTGGCTGGTGGACCACAGGTCTTCTCACCGCCTCGGGTCTCAAGGCCCTCATCCTGCCCTCGATCACGCTTGGCCTGTTCCAGATGACCCTGATCATGCGGCTGGTTCGGGCCGAGATGCTCGAGGTGTTGCGCACCGACTATATCCGCTTTGCCCGCGCCCGCGGGCTGACGACCCGCGCGATCCATTTCGGCCACGCCCTGAAAAACACGCTGGTGCCCGTCATCACTGTGGCCGGCCTGCAATTTGGCTCGGTTATTGCATTTGCGATCATCACCGAAACCGTTTTCCAATGGCCCGGCATGGGGCTTCTGTTCGTTCAGGCCATCCAAAATGTCGATATCCCGATCATGGCGGCCTACTTGCTGATGGTGTCGCTGATCTTCGTCACGATCAATCTTGTGGTTGATGTTCTTTATACGGTGGTCGATCCGCGCCTGCGCGCCACCGTCGGCCGGCCGGCGTAAGAGAGCTGACATGTCCGACGCCGCCCTCTCCCACAAAGCCGCCTCAAACCGCGCGCCGACGGCCGGTCTCATGCGGCGTGCGCTTGACAGTGACATCTTCTATTCGTTTCGCCGCTCCAGGCTCACCATGGTCGCGGCCGCCGTAACGCTGCTTTTCTTTCTGCTGGCAATCGCGGCGCCGCTCTTTGCGGTTCAGAATCCGTTCGACCCGGCGCAGCTGCAGCTCATCAATTCGCGGATCGCGCCGCTCTGGACAGCCGACGGCCAGACCCCGTTCCTGCTCGGCACGGATGAACAGGGCCGTGATGTCCTCTCTGCGATCCTCTACGGCCTGCGCATTTCATTGATCGTCGGTATTCTCGGCGTGGTGTTTTCGGGCGCGCTCGGGATCGGCATGGGCCTGATTGCCGGCTATTTCGGCGGCGCGATCGACGCCCTGATCATGCGCATCGCCGACGTGCAGCTCACTTTCCCTGCCATCCTGATCGCTCTGCTGGTCAACGGCGTCGCCAAATCGCTGTTCGGCAATCGGCTGGAGGCCATGAGTATGCTCGGCGTGCTGGTTCTTGCGATCGGCCTGAGCTTCTGGGTGCAATACGCCCGCACCGTGCGCGGCTCGGTGATGGTGGAGAAGAACAAGGATTACGTCGCCGCAGCGCAACTGATCGGGCTGCCGGCGCCGGTGATCATGCTCCGGCACGTCCTGCCCAACACGATGGGACCGATCCTGGTGATTGCGACCATCAATCTTGCGCTCGCCATCATCACCGAAGCGACCTTGTCGTTTCTCGGCGCGGGCATGCCCGACACCATGCCCTCGCTCGGCACCCTGATCCGCATCGGCAACAACTACCTGTTCGCCGGCGAGTGGTGGATCGTGGCCTTCCCCGGCATCGCGCTCGCGGCCCTGATCTTGTCGATCAACCTGCTCGGCGACTGGCTGCGCGACGCCCTCAACCCGAAACTCCGATGAGCGAACCGGTTCTTTCTGTGCGTAACCTGCGGGTCGAATTTGCCACCCGCCATCAAGTGCTTCGCGCGATCGACGGCATTTCCTTTGATATCGCCAAGAGCGAGGTGTTGGGGGTGGTCGGCGAATCCGGCGCCGGAAAGTCGGTGACGGGTCTTGCGGTGATCGGCCTGATCGACCGGCCTGGCCGGATTGCAGGCGGCGAGATTTATCTCTCCGGCTCGCGGATCGACAACCTGCCGCCGGAAGAGATGCGCCGCATCCGGGGCAAACGGATCGGGATGATTTTCCAGGACCCGCTAACGAGCCTCAACCCGCTCTACCGGATCGGCGATCAACTGATCGAGACTATCCGGACCCACACCAGTCTCTCGGAGCAAGCCGCGCGCAAGCGCGCGATCGATCTGCTCGCCGAAGTCGGGATTCCCGCACCCGAGAAGCGCATCGACGCCTATCCGCACGAATTCTCCGGCGGCATGCGCCAGCGCGTTGTCATCGCGCTCGCGATCTGCGCCGAGCCCGAACTGATCATCGCCGACGAGCCGACCACCGCGCTCGACGTCTCGGTGCAGGCGCAAATTATCACGCTGATCAAACGCCTCGGCCGCGACCACGGCACCGCCGTCATGCTCGTGACTCACGACATGGGCGTGATCGCGGAGACGTCCGACCGCGTCGCGGTGATGTATTCCGGCCGCATTGCCGAAATCGGCCCGGTGCGCGATGTCGTGCAAAATCCTCTGCACCCCTATGCCAAGGGTTTGATGGGCGCGATCCCCACGTTGGCAAGCGACGCCGCGCGTCTGGTCCAGATCCCCGGCACGATGCCGCGCCTGTCCGCGATCCCGCGGGGCTGCCCGTTCAATCCGCGCTGCGCATTCGCGTTCGACCGCTGCCGCATCGAGCGGCCGGAGCCGATCTCTCACGGAACGCAGGCGGTCGCGTGTCATCTCTATGATGCCGCCACGACGGAAACCGCGGCATGACGGAAAAGCCCTTTGTCGAGGTGAAACGCCTGCGCCGCATCTTCGACGTCTCCAAGCCGTGGCTCAACCGTCTTCTCGAAGGCGGACACCTGGAATTTCTGAAAGCGGTCGACGATATCAGCTTCGATATTGCCAAAGGCGAGACCTTTGCACTGGTCGGAGAATCCGGCTCCGGGAAAACCACCGTGGCGCGGATGGTGGTCGGGCTGTTGCCACCGAGTTCAGGGGAAGTCGTCATCGACGGGGTTTCGATGACGGATCCGCGCCAGGCACAGGCGCGGCGGCAACTTCGCCGCCGTATCCAGATGATTTTCCAGGATCCCTATGCAAGCCTCAATCCACGGCTTCGGGTCGATGCGATCGTTGCCGAACCGATCCGCGCCTTCGATCTGATCAAAAGCGAATCCGACATTCGCGCCCGCGTCGGCGAACTGCTCGGCCTGGTCGGGCTCCATGCCGATGACGGCTGGAAATATCCGCACGAGTTTTCCGGCGGCCAGCGCCAGCGTATCGCGATTGCGCGCGCGCTCGCCTCGGAGGCCGAGCTCATCGTGTGTGACGAGCCGACCTCGGCGCTTGATGTTTCGGTTCAGGCGCAAATCCTCAATCTGATGCGCGACCTGCAAGACAAATTTGGTCTCACCTATCTCCTGATCAGCCATAACCTCGCCGTGGTCCGGCATATGGCAACGCGCATTGGCGTGATGTATCTCGGCCGCGTCGTCGAGATCGCGGAAGCTCACGACTTGTTCGATGCGCCGCGCATGCCCTACACGAAGATGCTGCTCGGCGCGGTGCCGGATCTCGCGATGTCAGGCCGCCAGCGCATTCCCGTAAAAGGTGAAATCCCGAACCCGATCAACCCTCCCGCCGGCTGCGCCTTCAATCCGCGCTGCCCGCTTGTTTTTGACCGCTGCCGCCGAGAGACGCCCAAGCTAATCGATGGGGTTGCCTGCCATGCCGTCAACCATCCCGCCGAGGCTATGATCGGAGCATGATTACAAGACTGGGACACCAGTTGGCAGAGCCCGCCGCCTGTGGTCAATTGCGGCGCTTCCAAATAACGTCCAAAAAAACCACGGATAGCCATGGGCCATATCAATCCTGATCCCTTCACCACCCGCCCTGAGATCGAGGGCATGTTCGCGGTGGTTACCTCCACCCACTGGATCGCTACCGCGGTCGGCATGGGCATCCTGGAAAAAGGCGGCAACGCGTTCGATGCCGGCGTCGCCACCGCTTTCACCTTGCAGGTGGTCGAACCGCACCTGAACGGCCCCGGCGGCGACGTGCCGATCATCGTGCATGACGTCAAGCGCGGGCGCACCGACGTGATCTGCGGCCAAGGTCCCGCGCCCGCGGGCGCCACGATTGCGCACTACAAGAGCGAAGGGCTGGAGATGGTGCCCGGCACGGGGCTGCTCGCGGCCTGCATTCCCGGCACGTTTGAATCCTGGATGCTGCTACTGCGTGACTATGGCACCCTGCGGCTGCGCGAGGTGCTGGAGCCGGCGATCGCCTATGCCCGCGACGGCTATCCATTCCTGGAGCGCGCAGCCGCCACGGTCAAAACCGTCGAGCAGCTGTTCAGGAAATACTGGACGACCTCTGCGGCAGTCTATCTGCCGAACAATGAGGTGCCGAAACCCGGCTCGATCTTCACCAATCCCAAGCTGGCTGAGACCTATACCCGCATCCTCAAGGAGGCCGAAAGTGCCGGCGGCGACCGCACTGCCCAGATCGAGGCCGCACGAAAATCGTGGTCGAAAGGCTTTGTGGCCGAAGCCATCGACAAGTTTTTCCGCACGCAGGAAGTGATGGATGTGAGCGGATCGCGACACCGCGGCGTGCTTTCTGCCGACGATATGGCGCGATGGCAGCCAACGATCGAAGCGCCGCTGACTTATGATTACGGCCGCTATACGGTTTGCAAGGCCGGGGTCTGGAGCCAGGGGCCGGTGATGCTGCAACAGTTGGCGCTGCTGAAGGGTTTTCAGCTCGATGGGCTCGATCCCACCGGTCCCGAATTCATCCACACCCAGGTCGAATGCGCCAAACTGGCCTATGCCGACCGCGAGAAATTTTACGGTGATCCGAAGTTCACGGAAATCCCGATCGCTACGTTGTTGTCGGATGCCTACAACGACGAGCGGCGCAAGCTGATTTCGAACAAGGCCTCGCTGGATTTCATTCCGGGCTCGGTCGAAGGATTTGGCGGCGTCGTGAAGCTGCGGCGTCAGGAAGGAAACCGCGAGGCTGTCGGCGCCATGGGCGCGGGCGAACCCACCGTCGGCCGTATGGGCGAAGTAAACGGCGACACCGTCCACTTCGATATCATCGATCAGGCCGGCAACATGATCTCGGCGACGCCGTCCGGCGGCTGGCTGCAATCCTCACCAGTAATTCCCGAACTCGGCTTCTGCCTCGGCAGCCGCGCGCAGATGTTCTGGCTCGAGGAAAATCATCCGGCCTCGCTCGCGCCGGGAAAACGCCCGCGCACCACGCTGTCGCCAACCATGGCATTGCGCGATGGCGAACCGTATCTTTCCTGGGGTTCGCCCGGCGGCGACCAGCAGGATCAATGGATCACGCAATTCTTCCTCCGGCACGTGCATGCGAAGATGAATTTGCAGGAAGCGATCGATGCACCGGCCTGGCATTCCGAGCATTTCCCGATCTCGTTCTGGCCGCGCACCTCGCGCCCCGGCGTGATGGTGGCTGAGAACCGCGTTCCCAAGGCGACGATCGAAGACCTGCGCAAGCGTGGACACGTCGTCGAGGTTGGCCCGGACTGGTCCGAGGGCCGCCTGAC
>NZ_JBAVCF010000777.1:0-3732 GCF_049586575.1 Bradyrhizobium sp. | reverse complement strand
CAATATAGATTCGCGAGGAACGACTCCCGGGGATAATGAGGTAGCGCCGCTCGAGGAAAGCGTGCCCCGTGAGCGGCGACAAAGACGACGAGCAAGCGTTCCAGCCGAAATGGTGAAACTCGTCACCCTTATTGGGCATCGTCACGGTGTGAACGATTTGACTGAAAGTGGGAGAGCCAGGCTTTACGTCGATTACCGCGAGCGCGTCTGGTTTTGAGAAATCCGGGCTAAGCAGCAAGGTATAGGCGAAGCTTTCTGGCGGAGCTTCCATTGCAAGCTTTGGCGATGCATGAAACGTAGGGTCGGGCCTTAGCGTCATGGTACTGCCTCCCTGTTTGCGTGGCGTTGGTCAGTTGTATGGCGGATTCTTTTGGCCGGTCCGCGGCAAAACGAGTTTGAACTCGGTGAACTTCCCGGGCTCCGTATCCACATCGATGCTGCCACCGTGTTGTTTCACGATGATCTCGTGGCTCATTGAAAGACCGAGCCCGGTACCTTCACCCGTAGGTTTAGTCGTGAAGAAAGGATTGAATATCTTCTCCTTTATTTCGGTCGGAATGCCGGTGCCGTTGTCACGAATACGAATTTCTACCTTGTCGCCTAGATCTTTCGTGGCGGCGCTTAGCGTCGGACTAAAGCCGTCACTACCTTCCGTTCTACGTCTAGTCGCCGCGTAGAATCCATTTGATATCAAATTGAGCAAGACTCGGGTTATCTCCTGCGGAAACACATCGGCCAAGCCGACGGCCGGATCAAAATTGCGTTCCAGAGTAATCGCGAATTCCGCCTTTTCCGCTCTGGCACCGTGATAAGCGAGGTTCAGGCTCTCATCAACTATCGCGTTGATATCAGCAGGACGATGCTCGCCGGAACCCTCACGGGAATGCTGCAGCATGTTTTTCACGATGGAGTCGGCTCGCTTGCCATGCTGGACGACCTTTTCGAGGTTGTCCTTCAGCATGGTTGTCAATTCTTCGACTTCTCTCCGCATTTTTTCGCCGAGCGCGGCAGACTTAAGCAAGTCATTCAGCTCATCGGTCAGCTCCGCCGACAGCGCGGAGAAATTATTGACAAAATTGAGCGGGTTCTTGATCTCGTGCGCAATGCCGGCCGTAAGCTGGCCGAGAGCAGCCAGCTTTCCTTGCACGATCAGCTGCTGTTGGGCTGTCTTGAGCTGCTCAAGCGCGGATTCCGCCTCTGCCTTGGCCTTTGCGATCTCGGCCTGCCGCCGCTTCTGCTCGGTGATGTCGGTGTAGACGCCGACATGCGAGCCGTCCCTCATCGTGTAGTCGCTGACCTGAAGCCAGATTCCGGAGCTGAGATGCTGCTCGCGTGGGCCGCTCGGATTGCGTCGTCGCGCCAATACCGCCGCCATAAACCCTTCCGGGTCCTTTGCGGCGGCGGGAAACATGCCGATTTCCACGGCGGCGCGCATGAAGGATTCAAATGTGTTGCCAGGGTGCACCATGTGGGCGACATCCGTGAACCAGCCGCGATAGTGCGAATTGCACATCACGATGCGATCTTGCGGATCGAACAACACGAAACCTTCCGCGATCGATTCCAGTGCATCCTCGAGCTGGCGCCTGGCGCGGTCGAGCTCTTCGCGCAAGCGCTTTTCGGTCGTGATGTCGCCGGTGGACCCTGAAACGCGGCAGGCGCGTCCGGTTTGGTCGCGACTCGCGACGCCGTGCTGGCGTGCCCAGTGCCAGGAGCCATCGGCATGGCGGTAACGGTATTCGACTTCGAGGCGTTCTGTCTCTCCCTTGAGGTGAGCGATAATCGCGGCACGATAGCGCGGCATGTCGTCGGGATGGACGCGATCGAGCCATTGCTGCCGCGTTGAGAGTTCCTGGGGCGTCAACGCTATGAGATCATAGAGCCGAGACGAGTAGTACATTTCACCGGTCGCGATATCCCACTCGTAGACAGCCTCGTTGATCGCTTGCATGGCGGTCGCGTAGCGCTGCTCGCTGTTGCGAAGTGCCTCCTCCATACTTCGCCGTGCAGTCACATTGCTGACGCAACCAACGAGCCTGGTCGCGCGTCCTGCCGCGTCACGGATCGGCAACCCACGGTCCTCGACCCATCGATAGTTTCCATCGCGCGCTTTGATGCGATATTCGCACGCGACCGTGGCGGTTTTTCCCCCGAAGCATTCCCGGAGCGCGTCGCGGTAGATTTCGGCTTCGTCCGGATGAACCCGTGAGAACCAGTCGTCCGAAGTCAGCTGTCCTTCGAAGCCGAAAATCTCCATCACCCGGTCGGAAACGTAGAGGGAGCTATCAGCGATGTTCCAGTCGTAGATTCCCTCGGCGACAGCCTCGGTGACGCGCGAGTAGCGCTCTTCGTTTTCTCGCAGCTTCCGCTCCGTCGCGCGTTCCTCCGTGACGTCCGCATAGGTGATCATCAGGCCACGGCCAGGTATAGGCGTATGGCGGATCGCAAGCCGCCGTCGACCCTCGATATCCTGTTCGTCCTCCCACGGCTTAAGCGTGAGGATCTCGGCCATGCGATCCCTGACCAAGGCGTCGACCTCGCCGGTGCCGTAGTCGCCGCGGGCAGCTATATAATGGACGATATCCTCAAGCCGGGTCCCGCAAATGCAGAGCCATTCGGGCAAGAAACGCAGTTCACAAAAAGAGCGGTTCGCGTAGACGAGGTTGAAGTCGTTGTCGAAAATTCCAATGCCACTCGGCAGAAGGTCGAGGGCCGCGCTCTCGACGCGGGCTAGATCGGCAAAGTCGAGTGCGACTGGATCGTCGGTCACGGGCTCGCTCCCGGTGGGTGTGAAGCCCGAGCGTTGCATCGGAGCCCCGGCCCCACAGTTTAGCACTTTGCGCCCGGGCCGGGAGCCAGAAACGGCACACAATCGACCTCCGATTTGGTCAGGCCGATATCCGAGTTGTGAGCGTCGCTTTGAGCGCCTGCTCATCACTTCTGATCTACCCCTACCAACGGACATCGACGCATCGGCACGGCTGGTCGGTTTCGTGCCAACAAACGGACGTCCGGTGACCTTTCGAGACCCGTCGGTGGCCCAGACTGCACCTGATAGAAGCGACGTCCGCGCGCCCTAATGCGTGAATTTTGGAATTTGTTCGGCAAAGCCGTCGAAGCACCCCAGTCGATCGTTCTTGTCGACGAGGTGGCGGCAGTCCCGGATGCCCTTGACGGGCGGCGGATTCGGATTGAGTTCCGGTTTGACAGCAGCGTCGTAGCAATCCAGCCGGGCTTGGGGATCAACTGGGACTTTGAGACACTTCTGGGCCTTTTCGGCGATTGAGACGCCTTTCGGCGCGACCTCCTCAGCTGGCGCGGCTCTCTTCATTGGCGCGGCCGGTTTTTCCGCTGCTGCCGGCCGCGGCGTTTGGGCCAAAGCCGCCGGGACCGAAGCGACGAGGGCAAAGCCGGCCGCCAACGACAACACCGTGATCAGCAGCTTGGTCTTCATGTCAGATTCCCTTTGCCTTCGAACCCAGCTTACAAGGCGGCAAACAATTTGAACTCTGGTGGAGGCGGTGTCCACAGGAATGACTCGGGTCTAGAGCGAGGTAAGGCAAAGTGGACAAGGGAGCGCGGCACCGGGTCTAGAGACTATTCACTTCTGAGATGGGTCCAAATGCCGACCTGACACTGAGCGCGGGTGACACCGTCTCTTGCCTCGAAAGCGGACATCGTGGGGTTCGCTCATTGCACTCACGCACCGGAATAACAGTATTCCCTTGACAC
>NZ_JBAVCF010000776.1:0-15506 GCF_049586575.1 Bradyrhizobium sp. | reverse complement strand
CTTTACGACCGTCGGCACCACCTCCAACCAGATCGGCCACGACACGATCCAGGATCTGCCGCAAGGCGCCAATCAGTCGGTGGAACAAGTGCTGCTGCAGGCCCCCGGCGTCTCGCAGGATTCGGCGGCCAGCGGCTCGCTTCATGTCCGCAACGACCACGCCAACCTCCAATACCGGATCAACGGAGTGCTGTTGCCGGACGGCGTCACCGGCTTCGGCAGCATCTTCGATACCAGTTTCATCGGTAGCCTGTCGCTGGTTACCGGCGCGCTGCCTGCCGAGTACGGACTGCGCACCACCGGCCTTGTCGACATCACGACCCGCACCGACCTTTTCAACAACACTGGCACCATCAGCATGTATGGCGGCAGCCACGGAGCCATCCAGCCGAGCATCGAATATGGCGGCACGTTCGGCAGCACGTGCCCGACAACCGCGACGACCACGACCGGCTACGTCAAGGCTCAGGCCTCCGCCACCGATTGTTTTGCCGGTGTCCAGTACTACTTCACCGGCCGCTATCTTCAGAACACGGTGGGAATTGAAAACCCGACGCCCGCCTACAATGCGATTCACGATTTCTCGCAGCAGGACAGAGGCTTCGCCTATATGTCGGCTTTCGTGGACCCAACCACGCGAATCAGCCTGATCGCCGGAACGGCGTACAACAATTTTCAGATTCCCAACGTTCCCGGTGCGCCGACCGGGCAGAGCGCAACGCCGGTCACGAACGCATTCGGTACGACCAGCTTCAATTCGGCGGCGCTCAATGAAAACCAGGTCGAGAAGACCGGGTTCAGCGTGCTGTCGGTCCAGAAATCGGTCGACGGATTCGACGGGCAGCTGTCCTATTTCACCCGTTACAACGAACTGCGCTTCACGCCGGATCCAATCGGCGATCTCCTGATCAACGGCATTGCGTCGGATGTCGGCCGCATCTCCTACACCAACGGCATTGCGGGCGACGGCTCTTACAAGCTCAGCGATTCGCATACTCTGCGTGCCGGCTTCTCTGTCAGTGGCGAGCAGGCGTCCGTCAGCAATACGTCGCTGGCCGAGCCCTGCACGCTGTGCGACGGCTCCGACAACGGCGCACCGATCGGCATCACCGACAACGTCTCCAAATTGGGATGGCTGGCGGGCGTCTATGTTCAGGACGAGTGGAAACTGACCAATCAGCTTACCATGAACTATGGCTTGCGATTCGATCAGATGGATCAGTTCGTCAGCGCCAACCAGCTCAGCCCGCGGTTGAGCTTCACCTACAAGCCGTACGAGAACACGACGTTCCACGCCGGCTATGCTCGCTACTTCACCCCGCCGGTTCTGGTGGAAGCAGCACCCGCCAATATCAGTCTGTTCAACGGCACCACAGGCCAATTGTCCGGCCAAAGCGATCCGGTGTTGCCGGAGCGCTCGCACTATTTCGACGCCGGCGTCGACCAGACATTCAAATTCGGATGCGGCTCAGACGGGAAAGGCTGTTCGAGTCTCGATCTCGGCGTCGATGCCTATTACAAGATCGCGACTGACTTGATTGACAACGGCCTGTTCGGCCAGGCCCTGGTGCTGAGCGCCTTCAACTACGCCCGCGGATACAATGAAGGCATTGAGTTCAAGGCGAAATACACGACCGGCAACTTTCAGCTCTATGGCAATCTCTCGGTGGCCCAGCAGCGAGCGAGCGACCCGGCGTCGAACCAATATCTATTCGACAACACCACGCCGCTTGCGGACCTCGGCGACTTGACCGCGCTTCAATACGCGCAGACGCACTTTCTCTATACCGATCACAACCAGTTCGTCACCGCCTCGGCCGGCGCGCTCTATCAGTTCTGCGGCAGGACGGCTACGGCGGCAGAAGCATTCGGCGACAACGGATTTTCGTGGTGCGGCGTCAAGCTGAGTGCCGACATGATCTACGGAAGCGGCTTGCGCAACGGCGACGACAATATCTCCTCGCTGCCGGGTTACACGCAGGTCAATATCGGCATCAAGCGCGAATTCCTGCTGCCGAACGATCCAAAGCCGATGACCATCCGCTTCGACGTTGTTAACCTGTTCGACAATATCTACGAAATCAGGGATGGAAGCGGCATCGGCGTGTTCGCCCCGCAATTCGGACCGCGCCGCGGTTTCTTCCTCGGCATTTCAAAAAAGATATGAGACGCGCGATGGCAGGATTGATTGTGAGATTTCGATCCTCCGGCCTCCTCCGATCGAAACTTCTATTGTGCGAAGTCCCAATCCGGGCGGATGGCGCCGGAGACATCTTTGAATGCGCCATCGACGAGTTCGGCGACCAGCAAACGATTATAGTCGACCGGCCCGGGCATGGTTGCCCGGCCAGCCGGCACGACCTTGAAACCGACACGGCTATAATAGGCCTCGTCACCGACAAGCAGCACCAAGCGGTGCCCCTTGGCCTTGGTGTCGCGAAGCGCGCGTTCGAGCAGCGCACGCCCGACCCCACGGCTGCGAAACGGCGGCTCGACGGTGAGCGGACCCAGCAGCAAGGCCTTCGCGCTTCCAACGACCACCGGCAACTGACGTACCGAGCCCACCAGCAGCGTCCCTATCCGGGCAGTGTATGACAGATCGAGCACGTGATCGACGTGCTCTCGGATCCGGTAAGCGCTGAGGACGAAACGGCCAGGCCCGAACGTGCGCTCATGCAGGCGCTCGATCGCCTGCGCGTCGTTGACGGTTTCGGCCAGAATGGTGAGAGAGAGATCGCTCATGATCGCGAGATAGCATCTCGTGCGGCGAATTTGAAGTTCCTATCGGTGTCGCGGCAAGCTATTGATAGAAACGTCAAATTCAAAAGGCACACTCGCCGGTCAATCCTTGGCGACCGGGGCCTGGGACAGATAGGCGAGCAGTTTCATCTCGCGGCGCCCGCGCGTCACCGTATCGAGCACCAAACCCGACGAGACCGAGAGCACGGCCAGGATCATCAGGCCCATCGACAGGACTGCGGTCGGCAACCGGGGAACGATGCCTTCGTCGAGATAGGTGACGAAAACCGGGAACGCGAGGCCGACCGAGACCAGAGTCAGAAACGCGCCGATCGCCGTAAAAAAGCGCAGCGGCTTTTCCGAGCGATAAAGCTTCAGGATCGTATTGAGAATCCGCATGCCGTCGCGCCAGGTGTTGAGCTTGCTGACCGATCCCTCGGGGCGGGCGTAATACGGCGTTTCGATCTCGGCGACCGGAAGCGCGAGCTCAAGCGCATGAACGCTGAGCTCGGTCTCGATCTCGAAACCATCGGACAATACCGGGAAGGATTTGACGAAGCGGCGGGAAAATACCCGGTAGCCCGAAAGAATATCCTTGAAGGCCTCGCCGAACACCGCCGACAGAAAGCCGGTCAGGAGCCGGTTGCCGGTGCGATGGCCGAGCCGATAGGCGGCTTCCGCCTGATCGACGCGAAGGCCCACCACCATGTCGAGATGGTCCGACACCAGCGCATCGATCATGCGCGGCGCGCTTGCGGCATCGTAGGTCGCATCGCCATCGACGAGCACGTAAATGTCGGCATCGACATCGGCGAACATGCGGCGGACGACATGACCCTTGCCCTGGCGGCGTTCACTGCGCACGAAAGCGCCGGCTTCACGCGCGACCGCCACGGTGCGGTCCGATGAGTTGTTGTCGTAGATGAAAATTTCAGCCGACGGCAGCGCTTCGCGAAAATCGGCTATCACCGTTGCGACCGCAGCTTCCTCATTGAAGCACGGCACCAGCACGGCGATTCGCGGCTGCGCGGGCTGGACTTGCGTGAATTCGGATTTCGCAAATTCCGCCAGCGCCTCCGCCATGCCGGCCAGATCGCCGCGAGGCGTCGGCGGCCGTTTGGGTTCCGGTGCGGCGCTCATCAACTATTCCTTAACGATCGTTAGGGTTTGAGGCCCGATCATAAGGACGCATCGCTAACGTTCTCTAACGCCAGGTCCGAATTGGCGGCCTGTTTTCGATCGCTTCCGCTATCCGCAGCCGCGTCCCGGCGGTGGTTTCCGCCGGAAGGGCCCGCGTTTCGTAAAAGCCGCAATCGACGATCTCGCGGTTCGGCTCGGGCAGGCGATCCTGCCTGAACTGCCTTACAAGGTAGACCGCAACGTGGTCGCGTCGGGAAACGTGGCTGTTCAGATAGATGCCTAAAAGGGCGGGCTCGCCAACAAGCTCGATCCGCCCCTCCTCCGCCAATTCGCGCTGCAAGGCCTCGCGAAATGTCTCCCCCGTTTCCACGCCGCCGCCTGGCAAATGCCAGCCGCTGACATAGCTGTGCTTGACCAGAAAGACGCGATTTTCGCTATCGAGCACGACGGCGCGAACACCGAGCGTCATGCCGCGCACAAACCGCCAGTAAAGATGAAAGACCTGCCGCAGCGCCGGTTCAAACCTTGTTCGCATGCGCTGCAATGTCGCTGTCACGTCAAGCCCTGGAGTCGCGGTTGTTGCGTTTGATCCTTGCATCACGCGCACTGGCTTGCCAATACATTCGTCGAGCAAGGATGAGGTGACGATGTGGGCCTTTCGGAAGGGAAATGAAAGCGGGGGCCGGTGATGGCGGCCTTTACGCTTGCGCATCTATCCGACCCGCATTTGCCGCCGCTGCCGGCCCCGCGGCTTTCCGAACTCGCCGGCAAGCGGGCGCTCGGTTATCTCAACTGGACGCGCAACCGGCACCGTTTCCATCGGCGGGACGTGGTCGATGTGCTGATGTCCGACCTGCGGGCACAGGTGCCGGATCACATTGCGATCACCGGCGACCTCGTCAACCTGGCGTTAGAGACCGAGTTTGCACCGGCACTGGCCTGGCTCGAAAGTGTCGGACCGCCGGAACGGGTCACCGTCGTTCCCGGCAATCACGACGCCTATGTTCGCGCGACAAGTCACCGCTTTGCTGAGGCATGGGGAAGCTATCTCGCCGGCGACGAGGTACGTAGTCAGGACGACGATATCTTTCCGGCGCTGCGCCGCCGCGGCGCGCTGGCCCTGATCAGCGTATCCTCGGCGGTGCCAACGCCGCCGTTGATGGCGACGGGATGGCTCGGACGAAGCCAGATGGATGCGCTTGAGCCCATGCTCGCCACCCTTGCCTCCGAGCCAGCGTTTCGCGTCCTGCTGATTCATCATCCGCTCCGCTCCCGCGCGCGCGCCAAGCGCCTGACCGATTCATCTGAATTGCTTGCGCTTCTAAAGCAGTATGGCGTGGAACTGGTGCTGCATGGGCACGATCACGTTCATTCCACGACGTGGGTCGAGGGGCCGAACGGATCGTCGATTCCTGTGGTGGGCGTGCCCTCTGCATCCGCGGTCGCGCATGGTCAATATCCCGATGCGGCCTACAACCTGTTTTCGATCTCACGAGATGGCGACGGCTGGCGCTGCCAGCAAATGGTGCGCGGAATCAACCAAGCCCGTCAGGTTCGGGAAATCAGACGCGTTCTGCTGACGTAGAGCCTGTTCGGTTTTGATTGGATCAAAACCGGGCTCTAATCTCTTGTTGACGCGTTTTCTACCGCAGATAAGTCTACGCAATCTGCATAAACTTGATTGCTATGCGAACGGGTTCCACTTCGCTCGAAAACGCCCCAGCCTCGGCTAGAAACTGCTCAGGCTTGCGTACAGTGCCACGCCGAACAGCGCCACAGCACCGAGGAGAAAGCCGAGCGCGAACGGCCAAATCCGGCTGCGGCGGCGGGGCTCTTCAGACCGAACCGGCACGGCGACGGCGGAAGCTACCATCGCATGTTCGCGCTCCACCATGCGGCGCGCGACATAGTCCGTGACGGCATCGACGATCTCAGGCACGTCATGAGACTCCGCAAGCAGGATACGGCCGAAGCGGGTGTCCTGGACGAAGCGATAGGCGCGCTTGTCACGGCCCATCACAATGTGGGCGACCACATCGATCCATAGCCGCGGCGTCTCGCCCTGGCTGATGCCACGGTCGAACAAATCGACGCTGTCAGGAATTTGCGCAAACAGCGGATCCAGCGCTTCGCTCAGGATTTCGAGCCGGGCGACTTCCGCATCACGCAGATCCACGACGACACCGGTGCGATCGGCGGCCTCGATGCGCGCCTTGCGCAGCGCATCGCGCAATCGCGTCGGACGCACCTCGCCGGCTGCTTCGCTTTCGATGTTTTGTGCCTCTGCCATCGGCCTACTCGTCCCATCCTGATGCAATCTAAAATACCGTTAACCTATCAGTAACCGAGCGGTCCGCAAAGGTCGTTTATTCACAGGGACTTACACGGGACACCCGTGGCCAAACGGCAACGGCCCCCTGCATGGGGGATGCAGAGGGCCGCGGCCGTCCTTGAGCGTTTTCGATCGATCAAGCCACCACGCGTGCCGGCTCCTCCACAATCGAAAAGCGCACGCCGGCCTTATGACGACTCTCCTCCGAGACCTCGCGCCAGCAGCTTTCAGCATCGGCGCGCGTCTTGAAGGGGCCTTTGACCTGCGCCGAGCCTTCCACCAGCTTGTGAAAGTTCATCGAGCCGAACTCGCCACCGATTACCCAGAAATTGCTGCCATGTGTCATTGTCAGTCTCCTGTTGCTGTTGCGCGACCAGTCTGGAATTGGACCAGACTCCAGACTGATCAACTTAACCGTTAGCCGAACTGGTTCATCGTGTTATGGACGCCACCCGCCTTCAGGGCAGCTTCGCCGGCGAAGTACTCCTTGTGATCGTCGCCGATGTTGGAGCCGGCCATGTTCTGATGTTTCACGCAGGCGATGCCCTGACGGATCTCGGCGCGCTGGACGTTCTTCACATAGCCGAGCATGCCCTGCTCGCCGAAATATTCCCTCGCCAGATTGTCCGTCGAGAGCGCCGCCGTGTGATAGGTCGGCAACGTGATCAGATGGTGGAAGATGCCGGCGCGCTTCGCTGAGTCGGCCTGGAAGGTGCGGATACGCTCGTCGGCTTCCTTCGCCAGCGGCGTGTCGTCGTATTCCGCCTTCATCAGCTCGGCACGATTGTAATTGCTGACGTCTTGGCCTGCTTCCTTCATCGCATCGTAGACCTGCCAACGGAAGTTCAGCGTCCAGTTGAAAGACGGCGAGTTGTTGTAGGCCAGCTTCGCGTTCGGGACCGCCTTGCGGATCCGATCGACCATCCTGGCGATCTGCTCGATATGTGGCTTCTCGGTTTCGATCCACAGCAGGTCTGCGCCGTTCTGCAGCGAGGTAACGCAGTCCAGCACGCAGCGATCTTCGCCGGTGCCCGGGCGGAACTGATAGAGATTGCTGGGCAACCGCTTCGGACGCATCATCTTGCCGTGCCGGTTGATGAGAACGTCACCGTTCCGGGCATTCTCCGCCGTCACTTCCTCGCAGTCGAGGAAGCTGTTGTACTGGTCGCCGATGTCCCCGGGCTTGTGGCTCACGGCGATCTGCTGCGTCAGTCCGGCGCCGAGCGAGTCGGTGCGGGTCACGACGACGCCGTCTTCGACGCCGAGTTCGAGGAACGCGTGGCGGCAGGCACGAATCTTCGCAAGGAAGACGTCGTGCGGCACGGTCACCTTGCCGTCCTGGTGTCCGCACTGCTTTTCGTCCGAGACCTGGTTTTCGATCTGGAGAGCACAGGCGCCCGCTTCGATCATCTTCTTGGCGAGCAGATAGGTCGCTTCCGCGTTGCCGAAGCCGGCATCGATGTCGGCGATAACGGGGACGACATGGGTCTGGAAGTTGTCGATCTTCTCGATCAACGCCTTCTCCTTCGCCTTGTCGCCTTCCTTGCGGGCGGCATCGAGCGCTCGGAAGATATCGTTCAGCTCGCGCGAGTCGGCCTGACGCAAGAAGGTATAGAGTTCTTCGATCAGAGCCGGCACCGAGGTCTTCTCGTGCATCGACTGGTCAGGCAGCGGTCCGAACTCGGAGCGGAGCGCCGCGATCATCCAGCCGGACAGGTACAGGTAGCGGCGATCAGTCGTGCCGAAATGCTTCTTGACCGAGATCAGCTTCTGCTGGGCGATGAAGCCATGCCAGCAGCCAAGCGACTGGGTGTACTTGGTGGGGTCGCCGTCATAGGCGGCCATGTCGGCCCGCATCAGCGCTGCGGTATAGCGCGCGATGTCGAGGCCGGTCTTGAAGCGGTTCTGCAGGCGCATGCGCGCGACGGCCTCAGCCTTCACCCCGTTCCAGGTCGGCTTGGTGTCAAGGAGCGCTTGGGCCGCCTCGATCTCACTCTGATACGAAGCCGGACCCTGGAGCGCCTGATCACCGATCCCACGTGGCTGGTAGTTCATGTTCGTAATCCTTTCGGTGGCGACGGACCTGCAGCATGGCCTCACCATTCTCGACATTCTTGACAGTGCATCGCAAAATGCGTGACAGGAGATAAACGCGAGACTCGCTGTTTCGTAAATACAGCTTGATTTTAAATGGTGATGTCATGTAACATTTATACTTGTAGTATTAGTTATTTTGTAATTCTTGTCACAAAACGGCAAGTCAAACCGCCAATTATTTGTAAAACCCATACCAAGCGGCCGGGTTTAGCCGGAACCGGGCCGCTGTCAGGACAACGCCATGCCAGCAGATTCCGGAAAGAAGCTGTTCGTCGGGCCCCGCTTTCGCCGTATCCGCCAGCAACTGGGGCTGTCGCAGACCCAGATCGCCGAAGGCCTTGGTATCTCGCCCTCCTACATCAACCTGATCGAGCGCAATCAGCGCCCGGTGACGGCGCAGATCCTGCTTCGTCTCGCGGAGGCCTATGATCTCGACCTGCGCGACCTCGCCAGCGCCGACGAGGACCGCTTCTTCGCCGAACTGAACGAGATCTTTTCCGATCCCCTGTTCCGGCAGATCGATCTGCCGAAGCAGGAACTGCGCGACCTCGCCGAACTCTGCCCCGGCGTCACGCACGCGCTGCAACGGCTGTATGCCGCCTATACCGAGGCCCGCCGCGGCGAAACCATGGTGGCGGCGCAAATGGCCGACCGCGACGAAGGCGCGCGGTTTGAGGCCAACCCGATCGAGCGCGTGCGCGATTTGATCGAGGCCAATCGCAACTATTTTCCCGAGCTCGAGACGGCGGCGGAAAACCTGCGCGACGAATTGAATGTGCCCGCGGAAGAACTGTTTGCCGCGCTCTCGGAGCGCTTGCGCGAGAAGCATTCGATTCTGACCCGCATCATGCCGGTCGATGTGATGCGCGAGACGCTTCGCCGTTTCGACCGGCATCGCCGGCAGCTTCTGATCTCCGAATTGGTGGACAGCCCCGGCCGCGCGTTTCAGCTCGCCTTTCAGATCGGGCTGACCGAGTGCACAAGCGCGATCGAGACCATCGTCGGCCGCGCCGGACCGCTGGACGATACCCCGCGAAGACTCTATCGGATCACGCTTGCGAATTATTTCGCGGCGGCGGCGATGATGCCCTACCAGACGTTTCAGACCGCCGCCGAAGGGCTCGGCTATGACCTCAACATCCTGTCGCAGCGTTTCAATGCCGGCTTCGAGCAGGTCTGCCATCGCCTGACCACGTTGCAGCGGCCCAATGTGCGCGGCGTGCCCTTCTTCATGCTGCGTGTCGACAATGCCGGTAACGTCTCCAAGCGGTTTTCCTCCGGCACCTTCCCGTTCTCGAAATTCGGCGGCACCTGTCCGCTATGGAACGTGCATTCCACTTTCGACACGCCGGATCGCCTGCTGAGCCAGGTGATCGAATTGCCGGACGGCACACGCTATTTCTCGATCGCGCAAGTGGTGCGCCGTCCGGCAGCGCCACATGCGCAGCCGCAGCCGCGCTTTGCGATCGGATTGGGCTGCGAAATCCGCCACGCCTCCAAGCTTGTCTATGCCAGCGGGCTCAATCTGGAAACGTCGGAAGGCACGCCGATCGGCGTCAATTGCCGGCTCTGCGAGCGCGAGAATTGCAGCCAGCGCGCCGAGCCGCCAATCACGCGAACGCTGATCCTCGACGAAAACACGCGGCGGATGTCGTCGTTTGCGTTCTCCAACGCGCGAGAATTGTGAGTAGTACCGGCAAGCCTCGCATTGACGCAAAAATAGCGGCGGTTGGCTTATCCGCCTGAGCCGCTATGGTGTCCTGAATCTCCGCCCGTCCAGCCCCCCGAAAATGGATACCCCGAATGTTCGTTTCGTTCTTCCCTCGCCCCAAGATGTTCTTCTGGTCGGCGCTGATCTGGACCGCGTTGTCGATGGCGGTGTGGTACGGCTTTGCGGACGGGCTGGTCGCGCCGTCGAACACCATCGGCGTATCGCTGTTCTGGTCTGCGTCGCAGCTTTGGTTCGACCTCTATTTTTTCATTGCCGTTGCGATCTTTGCCGGCTTCTGGATGGTGTTCTCGCCGCATCCGTGGGCCATCTGGTCGATCCTGGGGTCGGCTTTGATCCTGTTCACGTCTTACTTCCAGGTCCAGGTTAGCGTCGCCATCAACAGCTGGTATGGGCCATTCTACGATCTCCTGCAGGCCGCCCTTTCAAAATCGAGAACGGTAACCGCCGAGGAGTTCTACAGCTCATTGTCAATCTTTGCCGGTATTGCGTTTGTTGCGGTCGTGGTCGGCGTGCTGACGCGATTTTTCATCAGCCATTACATCTTCCGCTGGCGTACCGCGATGAACGATTACTATGTCGCCAACTGGCCGCGCCTGCGCACCATCGAAGGCGCATCGCAGCGCGTGCAGGAAGACACCATGCGATTTGCAACCACGACGGAGGGTTTGGGTGTCAACTTGATCAGCGCCGTGTTGACGCTAATAGCATTCCTGCCTGTGCTGTTGCGGCTGTCAAGCAACATCACCGAGCTGCCTCTGATTGGCTCAATCGGCTATCCACTCGTTATCGCAGCAATAATCTGGTCAATTATCGGTACCGGCGGACTCGCCTTGATCGGCATTCGCTTGCCTGGCATCGAGTTTCATAACCAGCGCGTCGAAGCGGCTTACCGCAAGGAGTTGGTGCTGGGCGAGGACGACCCTACCCGAGCTGACCCGCAGACGCTGGCGATGCTTTTCGCGGACATTCGTCGAAATTATTTCCGCCTTTACCTGAACTTCCTGTATTTCAATGTCGGCCGCATCGTCTATTTGCAGACCGACGTTGTCTTTCCTTACATCTTACTGATACCCACTGTCGTTGCCGGTAAGCTTACGCTGGGCCCGTTCCAGCAAATCCTGAACGCGTTTACCCAGGTGCGGCAGTCGTTCCAATATCTGATCAACTCCTGGAGCACGATCGTCGAGTTGATCTCGATCTATCAACGGCTGCGCGGCTTCGAAGCCAAGATCCACGGCGACCCGCTGCCGCCGATCGAGTCGGAGGCGGAACCACAATCGTTGTGAACGATTGGTTCGGGAAAGGAGAATCCGATGAAATTACCGATTCTTGCAGGCGCAATAGTGCTTGTTCTCGCCGCCGGAACGACGACGTCAGCGACGGCTTCCGACCATCGCGGCGCAAGCGGGCATCACAGCCACCGCCTCGTCCGCGCTTATTACGGCGACCGCGATGCCGGGCCCAGTTACGGCGGACGCTATTACAGCCTTGGTCCGTTAGGTTTCACCTCGGTACCGCCGGGCAGCTATTCCGGCTACGGCACGCCCATCGACGCCTGGTCGCGGTAGGCGGCGCGAAGCCGCAACCTGTTATTTTAGGCGATATTCCGCGTTCCTGTGGCAATGGCGCGGATGCACGGCTGTTGGCTCAACAGTGACTTCAAGATGTTGAGGAGGTTCTGATGAGAAAGCGAATTCTTGCGGGCGCAATGGCGCTTGCACTCGCCACCGGGATGACGGCCAACGCGATGGCGTTTGACCATGATGGCGGTTTCCACAGCGGACGTTTTGAGGGAGTCCGCGGATTTGGCGGCTGGCGTCATGGCGAATGGGGTAGCCGGCGGTTCTACCATCCGCACTACTATGGAACCCGACGGGGGCTGGCCGGCTTCGGAGCGGGCAGCTATTGCCCAGCCTTCAGCCGCTGCGGGGCAGGCCTGCCCAATTGAACGATCCGGTTGGATGATCCACCATGTTTGGGTTTTGGGCTGTCATGTTTGGCAGCCCTTTTTTCGGCGCGGCGGCACAAAAAGGATGCTAGTGGAAGTTCCTTCGGGGGAAATTCAGCAGGTTATGTGATGCGGCTAACAATGAAACTCCGGGCGCTGCCTGGCGCGATCGGACTTGCGATGCTCGCAAGCACCGCGTGGGCGCAATCCGCGGCGCCGGGATTTCCCGCGCCGGCGCGAACTGCCCGCGCGGTCGTTCCGCGTGCGGCCAGTTGCCATAACGGCGCGAGCTTCGATCGCTTCCTGGCGGAGTTGAAACAGCAGGCGCTTGCCGATGGCGTGTCGCAGCGAGCGATCAGCGAGGCCGCGCCCTATCTCGTTTACGACCAGGGCATCGTCAACCGCGATCGCGGCCAGCGCGTATTCGGCCAGGTGTTCACCGAATTTTCCGGCCGCATGGCCGCGCCCTACCGGATGCAGCAGGGCCAGGCGCATATCAGGACCTACGCGTCCGCCTTTGCGCGCGCCGAAAAGGAATATGGCGTGCCGCCTGCGGTGATCGCGGCGTTCTGGGGGCTTGAAAGCGATTTCGGCGCCAATATGGGCAACCTGCCGACGCTGCGCTCGCTGGTGTCGCTCGCCTATGATTGCCGGCGCTCGGAACGCTTCGCAGGCGAGACCATCGCCGCGCTGAAGATCGTCGACCGCGGCGATTTGACGCCCGAGGAGATGATCGGCTCGTGGGCCGGCGAACTCGGCCAGACGCAATTCCTGCCGACGCATTATTTCACCTATGCGGTGGACTACGGCGGCCACCGCAATCTCCTGAGCAGCCCGGAGGATGTGATCGGCTCGACGGCGAATTACATCGCCAACGGTTTGAAATGGCGGCGCGGCGAACCGTGGCTGCAGGAAGTAAGGGTGAGCGCGCCCGCCAATTTTCCGTGGGATCAGGCCGATCTCACCATCCGCCTGCCACGTTCGAAATGGGCGCAGCTTGGCGTCAGATATCCCGACGGAAGGCCCTTGCCCGACGATGACATGGCGGCTTCGCTGCTGTTGCCGATGGGCCGCGCGGGACCGGCATTTCTCGCCTACGCAAATTTCGCAGCCTATACCGAGTGGAATAATTCGCTGATCTATTCGACCACCGCAGGCTATCTCGCCACCCGCATCGCGGGCGCGCCACCGATGCAGCGGCCGACCGCGCATGTTGCGCAATTGCCTTTCAGCGAGTTGCGCGAACTGCAGCAGCTCCTGGTGCGCGCCGGCTACGACGTCGGCAAGGTCGATGGCGTGATGGGCCAGCAGAGCCGCAGCGCGGTGAAGGCGATGCAGATCAAATACGGCCTGCCGGCCGATTCCTGGCCGACAGCCGAATTGCTGGCGCGGATGCGCGGTCCCCGCGCCCAGCCTGCGACGGCAGCCGCGGCGCAGCCGGTCAGATAATATCCGAGCCGGTCATCGGGAGAGTTGTATTGTCCTACAACTCATCCCATCTGTAGCACACGCCGTTCGGCTGCAAAAATTCCACGCCACGAAAGAGCATCAAGATGTCCTTCTACGACGCCTCCGTTCCTGCCTTTCTCCAGATCCTCGGCAGTCTCTCCGGCATTCTCACCAAGGCGGAGGCGCACTGCGCCACCAAGAATATCCAACCGGAAGTATTGCTCGGCGCGCGGCTCTATCCGGACATGCTGCCGCTGTCGAAGCAAATCCAGCTCGCCTGCGATTTCGCCGGCAAGGGTTGCGCCCGGCTCGCCCATATCGATGTGCCGTCAACCCCGGACACCGAGAAGACATTTGAAGATTTGCGGCAGCGGCTGTCCAAGACCAGCGACTACCTGAAGAAATTCACGCATGCGCAATTCGAAGGCGCGGACAGCCGTGACGTCACTTTCCCGGCAGGTCCCGAGCGAACCCTGACGTTGAAGGGTCAGGAATTCCTCAATCGCTTTGTATTTCCGAATTTCTACTTCCACGCCGCGACCGCCCACGGCATTCTTCGTCACAACGGCGTCGAGATCGGCAAGCGGGATTTTCTGGGCGTCGCCTGAGCCGCAACCGACACGCAGACAACAAGTGGAGTTGAGCCTTCCAAAATAGGTCCCCGAATAGGATGATCCTTATCATCAGACGCCAATTTCGGGTAAATCATGCCGGCTTTCGATTTCGTGATGGCGACCGGCTTGCCACGGCCAGCCGGAATGCACACGTCGATAGCAGTCCCGCTTCCTTTCCTCCCTCGCCGAGATCACTGACATGAGCACGTCCAAACTCCTCGAACCGTTCAAGCTTGGCTCGATTACGCTTTCCAATCGCTTCGTAATGGCGCCCTTGACCCGTAACCGCGCCTTGGAGGGTCTCGTACCCAATCCCCTGGCGGTTGAATATTACGGACAGCGGGCCTCTGCAGGATTGCTGATCTCCGAGGCCACGCAGGTTTCACAGCAGGGACAGGGATATCAGGATACCCCCGGCATCTATTCCAGGGATCAGATCGCCGGATGGCGCAAAGTGACCGATCGTGTGCACGCGCAAGGCGGGCGCATCTTCCTTCAACTATGGCATGTCGGCCGCATCTCGCATACCTCGCTGCAACCGAACGGCGGCGCACCGGTGGCGCCGTCGGCGATCCGAGCCAATGGCAAGACCTTTGTAGGCGGCACTTTCGCGGACGTTTCAGAACCTCGCGCGCTCGAGCTGTCGGAAATTCCAGGCATCATTGACAGCTTCAAGAAGGGCGCGGCCAACGCGATTGCCGCCGGCTTCGATGGCGTCGAGATCCATGGCGCCAACGGCTATCTGCTGGATCAGTTCGCCAGGGACAGCACCAACAAGCGCACCGACGCCTATGGCGGCGGAATCGAAAACCGCGCCAAGCTGATGCTGGAGGTCACCAGGGCAGTGACATCCGAAGTCGGCGCGGAGCGCACCGGCATCCGCATCTCGCCGGTGACGCCGTCGAACGATATCTCCGATTCCAATCCGCAGCCGCTGTTCGATTACATCGTTGATCACCTCAACGCGTTGAAGCTGATCTATATCCACGTCATCGAGGGGGCGACCGGCGGCGCGCGCGATATCGCGCCGTTCGACTACCACTCGCTGCGCAATCGCTTCAAAGGCGCTTACATCGCCAACAACGGCTACAACCTCGAACTCGCGAACAAGGTGGTGACGGCCAACGAGGCGGACCTGATCGCGTTCGGCAAACTGTTCATCGCCAATCCCGATCTGGTCGAGCGTTTCAAGCGCGGCGCGCGGCTCAACACGCCTGACAAGGCGACCTTCTACGGCGGCGGGGCCAAGGGATATACGGACTACCCGGCGCTCGAGTCCGCTGGCGCAGCCGAGTGACGTCCGCGCGTCCGCAGTAGGTCCCTCGGAAGACGTAGTGCCGGACCCGGCTGGTGGCCGTTGCGAGATAGAACCCCTCCCTCTCACGTTGGCGTGAGGGGGAGGGAATGTTTGCTTCGGCGCGGGGTAACACCATCAAGCCTTGCAAGGTCTTATAT
>NZ_JBAVCF010000775.1:0-5781 GCF_049586575.1 Bradyrhizobium sp. | reverse complement strand
TTGCGCATCCGGCGCGACCGCCATCCAGCTCGGCGTCGAGGCGATCCGGCGCGGCGAAGCGGACGCAGCCCTTTGCGTCGCCACCGACGGCTCGGTCAATCCGGAAGCATTGGTGCGTTTCTCGCTCCTGTCGGCGCTGTCGACCCATAACGACCCGCCGCACGCTGCCGTACGACCGTTCTCGAAGAACCGCGACGGTTTTGTGATGGCCGAAGGCGCCGGCGCGCTGGTATTGGAGAGTCTTGAAGCCGCCACCGCCCGCGGCGCAAAGGTCCTCGGCGTCGTGACCGGCTGCGGCGAACTCGCCGACTCCTTTCACCGCACTCGTTCCAGCCCCGACGGCAAGCCGATCATCGGCTGCGTGCGCAATGCGTTGGCCGATGCTGGCATTGCGTCGGACCAGATCGACTACATCAATGCCCACGGCACCGGTACGCCCGAGAACGACAAGATGGAGTATCTGGGCATCTCGACCGTGTTCGGCGAGCGCGCCAAGCAAATTCCGGTATCGTCCAACAAATCCATGGTCGGACACACCCTCTCGGCGGCGGGTGCGGTCGAAGCCGTGTTCTCGCTTTTGACGCTCGAGCATCAGCGAATCCCGCCGACTATCAACTACGACATCCCGGACCCCGCGATTCCCTTCGACGTCGTCCCAAACAAGGCGCGCGACGCGCGCGTCACCATGGTAATGTCGAACTCGTTCGGCTTCGGCGGTCAGAATGCCTCGCTGGTTTTGACTCGTGAACCGGTTTAGCTGGCGCGCGGAAGGCTCGCAGACTTCCGGCATGATCGTTGGATGCTGATGCCTCCCCTGCTGCTTCGCGCCAAGGCCCGAATTCGAGACACGACCAAGTTCGTCGGCGATGCCATGGTGGGCGCGGTGACCGTAAGCCTCCTGCGCACGGCCCGCTATTTCGACCCGATCAAGACCGCCGACTTTCTCGGCCGCCTCACCCGCCTGATCGGTCCTTTGACCCGCGAGCAGCGGATCGGCCGCGCCAATCTCAGGGCAGCTTTTCCTGAGAAATCGCCGGAGGAGATCGAGACTATTCTTACCGGCGTCTGGGACAACCTTGGGCGCCTGGCTGCCGAATTTGCCCATCTCGATCATATCTGGGAGCACGATCCCGCATTCCCTGAAAAAAGCCGGATCGAAATCGGGCCGCGTACGCATGAGCTGTTTGCCAAACTTCGCCTGGACGAAAAGCCTGCGCTGATCTTTGCGACCCATCTCGGCAACTGGGAACTACCGGCCGTGGCGGCGGTAGCGCATGGATTGGATGCTGCCATCCTGTTTCGCCGGCCCAATAGCGCTTCCGCCAACCAGATCATCGAGAAATTGCGCGCGGTAAAGATGGGAACCCTGATTCCCGCCGGCCGCGACGCACCGTTGAAAATGGCGGAGGCATTACGCAACGGCCAGCACGTGGCAATGTTGGTGGACCAGTATTTCACCAACGGCGTGGAGGTGACGTTCTTCGGCCGCAAGACCAAAGCCAACCCGACGCTTGCTCGTTTATTGCGACAGATCGACTGCCCGATTCACGGCACGCGCATTATCCGCCTGCCCAATCATCGCTTCCGCGCCGAACTCTCGGAGGAGATCGAGCCCGTGCGCGATGCTTCCGGACAAATCGACGTTCAGCAGACGATGCAGGCCATCACGTCGGTGGTTGAGGGATGGATACGCGAATATCCGGACCAGTGGCTGTGGCTGCACCGCCGCTGGCGGTAGCAAGCGGCTAGCCGTTAACGCCCGGTCTTCACCTTGGTCCACAGCCTGTTGATGATGCGTTGTGTGACGGGATCACGCGCGGTGATTACAAACAGCTTCGCGAACGTCGTCTCATCGGGATAGATATTCTTATCGTTCAGGATTTTCGGATCGAGCAATTTCTGGCTCGCGAGATTGCCGCTCGCGTACGACAGAAAGTTGGAATTCCTCGCGGCAATGTCCGGCCGGTAGAGGAAATTGATCAGCTCGTAGGCTTCGTTGACGTTCTTCGCATCGGCAGGGATCGCCAGATTGTCGAAAAACATCTGCGCGCCTTCCTTTGGAATCGCATAACCGATCGTAATCCCGTTCTTGGCCTCAGCCGCGCGGCTTCTTGCCTGCATGATATCGCCGGACCAGCCAACCACCAGGCATATTTCGCCGGTCGCCAGCGCACTTAAATATTCGGACGAATGAAACTTGCGAACGTAAGGGCGAATTTTGCTGACGAGGTCGGCTGCTTTCTCCAGATCTACCTGTTTCGTCGAATTCGGGTCGAGCCCGAGATAGTTGAGCGCCGCCGGGAAAATATCGTCGGGCGAATCCAGCATGTGGACGCCGCAATCCCTGAATTTCGCGAGGTTCTCCGGCTTGAAGACGATGTCCCAGCTGTCAATTGCAGCGCCGCGGCCGAGGATGGTCTCGGCCATCTTGACGTTATAGCCGATGCCGGTGGTGCCCCACATGTAGTTGGCGCCATACTGATTGCCCGGATCGTAAGTAGCGAGCCGCGAGGTCACGACCGGCCACGCATTGACCAGATTCGGCAGTTTCGACTTGTCCAGCTTCTGAAATACATTGGCCTTGATCTGGAGCTGCAGAAAATAGGCCGTCGGCACCACGACATCGTAGCCCGACTTGCCGGCCAACAGGCGCGTTTCCAGCGTCTCGTTGGCATCGAAGGTGTCGTAGACGGCCTTGATGCCGGTCTCGCGGGTGAAGTCCTCCAACACCCCTGGCGCCACATAGCTCGACCAGTTGTAGAAATTGACCGTCCGCTCCTCAGCCTTCACGGCTACTGGCAGCGTCAGTAGCGCGGCCGCAGCAATGACAAACCGGATTTGCGCCATGACGCGCAGGCGGGACGGCATCCTTGGTCTCCGCTATCGCCGGTGCACCGCATCGGACAAACGCTCCAGCGCCGTATCGAGCGTTGCATCCCTCTTCGCAAAACAGAAGCGCACCACCGTCGTCACCGGATCTTTTTCGTAGAAGGCCGACACCGGAATGGCCGCGACCTTGTAGTCGGTGACGATTCGCTTGCAGAAAGCTTCGTCGGTTTCGTTCAGGCCGAGCGGCGACAAATCGACGGTGAGGAAATAGGTGCCCTGCGAACGCAGCACGGGAAAGCCAAGTCTTTCCAATCCGCTCGTCAGCCGGTCGCGGCTGCGCGCGAGATCCTCCCGCATCTCGTGAAAATACTCATCCGGCTTGCCGAGGCCATAGGCGACAGCGGCCTGAAGGTTGGGCGCGGTGGTGAAGGTAAGGAACTGGTGCACCTTCGCTGCAACCCGCAATAGCGGCGGCGCGGCGCAGACAAAACCGATCTTCCAGCCCGTGAGCGAGAATATTTTCCCCGCCGAGCCGACCTTGATGGTGCGGTCGCGCATGCCGGGAACGGTGATCAGCGGAATGTGCGCCCGCCCGTCGAAGATGACGTGCTCCCAAACCTCGTCACAGATCGCGACCACATCGAACTCCTGGCAAAAGCGCGCCAGCAATTCGAGGTCTTCGCGTGGGTAGACGACAGCGGCCGGGTTGAGCGGATTGTTGAAAAGAACCGCCTTGGTCTTGTGATTGAAGACGCCGCGCAGCGCCTCCTCCGTCAGCCGCCAATGCGGCGGTTCAAGCCGCACCAGACGCGGGATGCCACCGGCCTGGCGGATGATAGGGAGATAGGAGTCATAGACCGGCTGGAATACGACCACCTCGTCGCCGGACTCGACCACCGCCAGAATGGCCGAGGTCAACGCTTCCGTGCCGCCGGAGGTCACCATCACCTCGGTCATCGGATCGAGCGCAAGGCCGTGCCAGCGTTGATAGTGGCCTGATATCGCCTGCCGCAACTCGGGGATACCCATCATCGAGGGATACTGGTTGTAACCGTTCATCACCGCATCGGCGGCGGCGTTGCGGATGTCCTCCGGTCCCGGGTCGTCCGGAAAGCCCTGGCCGAGATTGATGGCGTTGTTGTCGCGGGCAAGCTGCGACATCGCCTCAAAGACGGTGACCGGCAGATCGCCAAATACCTTGTTGATGGAAATCATCGGAATGATCAGCCGCCCGAATTGGTGGGCAAGCCCGCCGCCTTCCAGCCCAGCATCCCGCCTGCGAGATGTTTGTCGTAAGGCAGCCCCGCGGCCTGCGCCGCCAGCGAAGCCGTCACCGACCGTTTGCCCGACCGGCAGGCGAACACCACCTGTCTGCCGTGCGGATCGGGGATACCTTGCGGATCGAAGCTCGACAGCGGCACCACGACCGCGCCGGGATAGGCATCAACGGCCACTTCGTTGGGCTCGCGGACGTCAACAAGCAGATAACGGCCGTCGGCCATGCCCTTTGACACTTCTTCAGCCGTCAAGTCGTGAACCCGATGTCCCTGATCCGTCACTCACTCCTCCACTCGAACGCCTGTCTGTCGGCCGTCCACATCGCCGCCAGTCAAATCCACCACACTAGCGGGACGAAAATCAAGCGCTTGAGAAGGCCTGCCGCCGTATTGCCCCTAGACGGTGACCTGCGTTCCCACCTCGACCACGCGGCCGCTCGGAATCTGGAAATAATCGGTCGCATCGTTCGCGGTACGGCTCAACGCGATGAAGAGGTGATCTTGCCACCGCGGCATTCCGGAATGCGCAGCCGGCTTGAGCGCGCGGCGTGACAGAAAGAAGGACGTCGACATGATGTCGAATTGCCAGCCGAGCTTGCGCGCAATCGCCAGCGCTTTCGGTACGTTCGGCGATTCCATAAATCCGAATCGCAGGGTGACCTTGGTAAAGGTGTTGCTGACCAATTCCAGTCTCACGCGTTCGGACGGGTCGACACGCGGGGTGGCTGCGGTCTCGATGGTGAGAATAACGTTCTTTTCGTGCAACACCTTGTAGTGCTTTAGACTATGCATCAAGGCGGTCGGCGCGCTGACGGGGTCGCTGGTGAGAAAAACGGCGGTGCCGGGCACGCGTTGTGGCGGCCGTTTCTCCAACATCGCCACCAGATCGACCAGTGGGAATTCAAGCTTTCGAGATTTCTCGAACAGCAGCCTGCTGCCGCGGCGCCACGTATACATCAAGAGCATGACGATCGAGCCGAGCGCCAGCGGAACCCAGCCGCCTTCCAGCACCTTCAGAAGATTGGCGGCCAGGAACGTCAAATCGAGAAACAGAAACGGCGCAATCAACGCCGCAGCCGCGAATGGCGACCACTTCCAGACCTTCCAGATCACGACGAATCCCATCATGCCCGTGACCACCATGGTGCCAGTCACCGAGATGCCGTAGGCCGAAGCGAGCGCGCTCGAAGAGCGAAACAGCAGCACCAACAGCATCACAGCAAAGAACAGCAGCATGTTGATGCGCGGAATATAGATCTGGCCGAATTGAGATTCGGAAGTGTGTCTGATCTCAAATCGCGGCAGCAGGCCGAGTTGAATCGCCTGCTGCGTCAGGGAATAGGCGCCGGTGATCACCGCCTGACTGGCGATCACGGTGGCAACGGTAGCGAGCGTGACCATTGGAATCAGCGCCCAGTCCGGGAACATCAAAAAGAAGGGATTCTCGATTGCCTTGGGATCGGCGATGACCAGCGCAGCCTGGCCCAGATAATTCAGCGCCAGCGACGGTAACACGATGAACAACCATGCCGTCTGGATCGGCCGTTTGCCAAAATGCCCGAGGTCGGCATAGAGGGCCTCCGCACCGGTGACGGCCAGAAACACGGCGCCGAGCGTGACAAAACCGATCAGGCCGTGGTGAAGCATGAAGGACACGGCCAGCGCGGGGTTGAGG
>NZ_JBAVCF010000774.1:0-2544 GCF_049586575.1 Bradyrhizobium sp. | reverse complement strand
ATGCATCCCACAACATTCCCTCACTCCTGTAGCCGCACATAAGGTCGATCGGCGCGTCCGTGATCGAGAACCTACCGAATATTCGGCGATCGACCTCGATCTACGACGAGCGTGGCGACACCGTTCCGTCTTGACCTGCCCCGTGACGCATCGACCCGGGACATCGCCATAGAGAAACTTCCGCCGACCTGCGCGAGCCGGCATACGCAGCTCTCCCGAGGTAACGCAACCGATTGTAGCGGGGGGAAATAACGGCGGGAGCCTCGGAAACTACGCAGACCCGGACACGGAAGTGGGCGTTGCCGATGCATGCCTCTCGTGGGCAATCGTCCTGGCCGCAACGCGACGGACGCAGTGTAAGCGGTTTTAACGGCTGTCAAAAGCAACCCGGCAGCTCGGACCGTCCTCTGAAGCTGTCCGGTGCTGCCGCCGTTCACTCACAGACCTGCAAGTCCCCACTCGAGGCGCCAACGGCCGTTGCCTTCTTGACCGTTTTCTTCACGCTGGCGCAGTGTTGAGCGTGCACGAGATATTTTGCTTTCACAATCGGTACTTCACGGTGAACGTCGGTGTCGCCCCATCCCAGCGGCGCCTGTCGGCTTGATCGTTCGGAGCCATCACACATCTGCACGCACAACATGGACGAAATGGATGCAGTCACTGCGCCGATGGCCACCGCACGACTGCAGCACCCGCCATCAGTGAATACTTACATAACCCCGCCAAAATGGGCCCCGAACGGCGCTGACCGACAGCCATGTTATTCTTCGGCTGACGGTGGGCGGGTCGAAATGATACCGTCCGGCTCGCCGCGCTGTAATCGCGGTTCGCCGCGGCAATTCCGAAAGAGACTATCCGGCGTGCGGAAACGGATTGATGTTCGAGACGTAGACGACTGATCGTTCAGGTTAGCCCATCTGGACAACCAAACAATGCATTGCGGCAGCGGGCGTGGCCCTCCTAAACCGCCAGAGGCATAGAGATGACGATCGCTGCAGCACAGCCGCTCAACGCAAGCGTCTTACCATCCGATCAAAGCCTGCGGGCCCTAGACGGCGTCAACTTGTTTGTAGCAGGAGTTCTGGCCGGCTTTGGACCATTCGTGGCCGTCTTTCTTGGTGATCAGGGATGGTCGCAAGAGAAGATCGGCTTAGTATTAAGTGCCGGCGGCATAGCCGGCTTGTTGACCCAGTTGCCCAGCGGCGAGCTTCTTGATGTGGTCCGGTCGAAAAGATTCCTTGTCGGCCTGGGCACCATCATGGTCGGCCTTGGTGCTCTCATCATAGCCCTCTGGCCGACGTTTACACCGGTCTCAGTCGCCCTGGTGCTGCAAGGGATTACCGGCGGGTTTCTTGGACCGGCTATCGCGTCCATCAGCCTTGGTCTTGTCGGTCACGATTTGCTTGGTGAGCGGCTCGGGCGCAATCAGCGCTTCAAGTCCATCGGGAGCCTGGCCGCCGCAGGGATTTTGGGCGTCGTCGGATATTTCCTCTCAAACCGCGATATCTTTTTCACGACTGCCGTACTTGTGCTTCCGGCGCTGGTCGCCCTCGTCCGGATTCGTGCCGACGACATCCATTTTGGCCGGTCAGTGGGCGCGCCGGATCACCACCATTCTGCGCGGCCTCCTCGAATCCGTCGCCGAGCGTTCTGGAGGAACCGCTATCTGCTGATATTCGCAGGTTGCCTGTTCATGTTTCAGATGGTCGATGCTTCGATCTTGCCGCTGATCGGTGGAACGTTGGGGCACGCTGAGGGAAGTCGATCAGCGCTCATCATGTCCGGACTCGTTATCGTCCCCCAGATCATCGTCGCCGTGATGGCGCCATGGGCGGGCCGGCACGCCAACAGCTGGGGCCGACGACCGCTTCTGCTCCTCGGATTCGGCGTTTTGCCGATTCGTGCTCTCCTCTTCACCGTCGTCGCCGACCCGATGCTGCTCCTCGCCGTACAACTCCTTGACGGAGTCAGCGGAACCGTGCTCGGCGTGCTGCAAGCATTGGTCATTGCTGACTTGACCAGCGGCACCGGCCGATTCAACTTGGCGCAAGGTCTCGTTGGCGTCACGTCTGGCATTGGCGCTTCGGTTAGCACCACACTGTCCGGCGTGATAACCGCGAGCTTCGGGCGCGCCGCCGGGTTCCTGGCCTTGACGCTGACGGGTTTGGCAGCGGTTGCAATGGTCTGGCTTTTTATGCCGGAGACAAAGCCATCGGGCCGATGAGGTGCCGTCCTTTTCGCCAAGATTGGTCAGGTTCACGACATGGCTGCTGGCTCCACGGGCGTCGATTAACTCTGCAAGCGAGCAACATTTTAGTGACTTGAGCGTTCGACTAGGATGCGCGTTTCGCGGGATCGTGAGCAACGATTTCAGAGGATCGTGGGCTGGGGCAGTTCTTTCGTTCGACGTGGCGTGATCGTTGTAAACTGCAATGAATTCCCAAGCTATTCGACGCTCGTGCCCCGCGCGGTGGACGATAAACTGTCGGGGTCGCGACCGCGGCCGCGATGTACCTTTGTGGACTTGGAGACCCACTATTGTGG
>NZ_JBAVCF010000773.1:0-13135 GCF_049586575.1 Bradyrhizobium sp. | reverse complement strand
ACCATTGTGCGCGTGCGTCGAGCGGCCATGCGACGGCCCGGCTGCCGGGGAATGCAGTGAATTTGCGCCGTCGCGTGCAGAATTGCCGATCGATGGCGAACCCTACCAGAGGCAGCGTTGTGCGTCTCATCAAATTCCCCCCATGGCAGACATGGGTCATAGGCGCCCTTTTGGCCGCGTCCCCAGAACGTCGGCTTTGCCCCCGTAGCGACGGCAGCCCACGTCTTCCTGGCGGCAATTAGGCGAACCGCGTTTCGCGCCTTAGGGGACAAGGAGCACCTTGCCGATGTTGCGTCGATCCTGGATGAAGTGATGCGCTTTCGCAGCATCATCAAACTTGAAGGTTGCCGCCACCTTCGGTCTGATGATACCGCGTGCGGCAAGCTCCATTAGTGCCTCGCCCCATCCGCGCAGGCGATCGATCTCGTCCCACATATGGCCGACATTTACGCCAAATACGCCTTTGTTCGCGTTCATCAGACCAAGCGGATTAAACTGAAACCATGGCATGTTGGCCAGCATGGAAAGCATTGACAAAATATTGCGCTCCTTGCCGCTCGCGAGCGAAGAAACGCCAAACATCCCCAGCCGGCCGGTAGGGGCAAGCACGCGGTATCCTTTTTTCCAGGACTCGCCGCCGACCGCGTCGAGGATCAGTTCGACACCGCGGCCAGCGGTGATATCGCGGGTCCGTTTCTCGAAATCTTCGGTGCGATAGTCGATGAGATGGTCGACGCCCAACGCGCGCATTTCGTCGTGCTTTCCGACCGATGCCGTGCCGATCACGCGCGCCCCGATGTGCTTCGCGATCTGCGTCGCAGCGATGCCAACCCCACCCCCCACTGAATGGATCAGTACGGTCTCATTGGCTTTGAGGGCCCCCATGACCACGACAAGCTGCCAGGCGGTAAAGTAATTCACTGGAATTGCGGCGCCCTCGAGCGCTGACAGTCCGGCCGGCCGCAGGAAGATTTGCTTCACCGGCACGCAAACCACGTCGGCATATCCGCCAAAGCGGGTCATCGCAATTGCGTCTTTACCGATCCAGCTCTCGTCGACGCCAGAGGCGACAGCCTCGATTCGACCGCTGACTTCGTAGCCAGGCACAACTGGAACGGGCGGCAGATCGGGATATATGCCCATGCGCCCCATGATGTCGGCGAAATTGACCCCACTCGCCTCGAGGCGGATGCGGACTTCTCCCGGCTTCGGCGCTGGATCGGCGGCTTCTCTGACTTGCAGTACTTCCGGCGGTCCAGCGCGGGTAATCCAGATTTGTCGCACGACCACAACTCCCTCGCCCGGGTGGGCCTCAATCTACGGCTGGCATTTTAATCTAAACATTATTCGCAAAACGGCAATTTTTAAACCCGCGGGTCGGTGACGGGTTTGGGGCTCACCGGAATGACAAAGGGACCTCGCTAGTCACCGCACCACCCTGCCCAGCCTCTCGGTGCGCACGCGCGCCGCCGCGCCGGCTTCGCCTGTCTCGCGCGAAAAGAAGATCACGCTGACGCGTCCAATCAAATTCTCAAAGGGAATATAGCCGAGGCTTGAACTGCGGCTGTCGGTCGAATTGTCCCGGTTATCGCCCAGCGCGAAGAAATCGCCATCCGGAACGGTATGGACATTGGTGTTGTCGAGCGGGCTGCTGTCGACGCAATCGAGCGTCTCGTAACTCGCGCCATTCGGCAACGTCTCACGCCAGCGCTTGACAGTGCCGCGCGTGGTGCTTCCGCAGGCATCGTCTGCGACGACAGCGGCGAGCGGCTCGCGCTTGACCGCCACATCGTTGATGAAGAGTTCGCCCTGCTTCATTTGAATGCGGTCGCCAGGCAGTCCAACGACGCGTTTCACGTAGTCGACCGCGTCCTTTGGAACGCGAAACACGACGACGTCCCCGCGCGCAGGCCTGGCCGCAAAGATTCGCCCCGAAGGCAGCCGATCCGAAAACGGCAGCGAAAATCGGCCATATCCGTAGGCAAATTTCGAGACAAAAACGTAATCGCCGACAACCAGCGTCGGCTTCATCGAGGACGACGGGATATTGAAGGGCTGGTAGAGGAAGCTGCGGACGCAAAGCACGGCCAGCAATCCCAGAATCGTGTTGAAGAGGTAGGTCAGCACGGTCCGCCAGAGGCCGAAGCGCTGGACGCGCCCCAGCATCAAGAGGAAGACAACGAACGACCACAGCGAGAAGGCTGCGACCAGCAGCGGAACGCTGTCCAGCGCGCCGCCCTGGCCGGCGCTGGCGCCTATTGCGAGAATGATGACAAAGCCGAGGATGGTCGGCAACGTGCTCCAGGCGAACACGGTGCGCATGTGAAGCGCGCTCGCTTGTCCGCCGAACAACCTGCCGATCCAGCTCAGCATGAAGCCTGACAGATAGAGCCACACGATGCCGGCGAGAGCGCCGAACACCAGCAGGCTCAGCGCCAACGGCCAACTCAGGAGATAGCCTGCGCCGTCGATGACCGAGATCTGGCTGTAGAGGCTCGCGATCGTGCCAAGGATAGCGAGCGGCCAGACGGAATAGGTCGGCCTCGCCGCAACAAGGCGCTCAATCGTCTGGCGCGGACTGAGCCATACGGTAAGCCACGGCGATCGAACGGTCGGGGCGTCAGTCGACATTGGTCCTTACCGGATCGGTAGATCGGTGGCGGCGCCACTATGGCAGATTCAAAGCCGTTGCGAGAGGCCGAAGGGTTCAACGGCCGCTTTGTCGAATAACAGCATTCGATGACGCCTGCTTGCGATTGCGCCAAAACTCTAATTTCGCTAGCGCAATCAACGCTGATTCTACTGTCCACCCCCTCGCGCAAAAATATTCCGCTCTGCCCGTCGGGCAAATCATCTTTATAAGCCCGCGCCGTCCCGTGCCCGATTAAGAGGGGCGCTTCGCGATCGTCACGATTCGTTGGCGCGGGATGCGATGGACGCCGCGATGTCGACAAGACGAACGACATTGCGGCGGACGGCGAAGTCGTGTGGTCCTGACATCTCGACGCTGATGTCAACTCGCAGCAATGCTACGCATTGCGCGGGGATGGTGGCAAGAAAGCCCGATCACCAGGGAGAGCCCGAAGCAAGCCGCTAAACCATCGCGCGGGGAATGCCGGAATGTTTCGGCGTACCTGTGGTGACTACGCTCGTGCGCTTTTTAACTCTGCGTGCGAGGCTGCGGGTGCGGTGAGCACCCGGCATTCCCTGCGCCCTTCTTCTCTGGAGGGTTCTGCTCAACAACTCGGGCGCATTTGCGTCGCGGGAAGGTAGAATTGCGTCCGCACTCAGGTCGTCATTCCGGGGGGATGCGAAGCATCGAACTATGGTGCGCAATTGCGCACCTGAGAATCCATTTCTCCGGCCGCCGTTGCGGCGCAATGAATTCCGGGGTGCCCTTTCGGCGCATCCCGGAATGACGGCGGCATGTGACGGATTATTCGCTGTTTGACATTCACATACGAAGTGGGCCCTCGTCCGCGGCGTTGGAGCAGGATGAGCTCAGGCCCTCACCTCCTGCCGCTGGAACGTGATGTATCCGGCCACGAACAGCACGATGGTCGATGCAATCAGTCCGACGGTCTGCGGCCAGGCGATCATGATGCTTTCGGAGTGCGGCAGCGGCGCACCATCACGGCGCCGCGCAACTGATCCAGGAACACCGCACCCAACGTGCGCGTGGTCGGCGACAGGAAAGCTGAAACGTGTTGCGGGTAGCAAGCTTGCTCGCTACCCGCAATCATGAAGCTAATCGGCTTCAGGTAGTCATGGCTTTCCTGAGCCTTGGCCTGCGTCAGGATCATAGATCAGATGATAGTGGTGGTTGGGCGGCATTCGCCCCCTGCACGCCGGCACCGGATCGGGCGCCGACGCGTTCTCGCCCGCGGTTGGTGCGGGCACGCCTGCGGTGATGCCTGCCTGCAGCAGCCGGTTCACGATGTCCTGCGTATCGTCGCAGATCAGGAAGCGCTCTCGCACGAGATTGTCGACGGCATTCACGACCCTGGCCCGATAGTCGCCGAAGGAGGGGTAACGCTCCTGGACGGAAGGCCGTGGATCACCGGCAGTCAGGCGCGACGCTTTCGTTGACTGGAACGGAATGTATTGGCCGGATGCTTCGCATCCGTCATTCGCCCAGACACCGGAGCGCAAGCCCCAGCCGGTGTAGGTCGCAAGCGGCACGACCAGTTCCGGCAAGCGGATGCCGGCAATGTCGTTGCCGTCGCTGTCGGTCTTCGGCACGAAGCTTGGATAGATCCTGCCGTTGGCCGGATTGTCTTCGTAGTTCGGCACAAACACTGGCGGGTTTATCGTCGGCACGAAGGTGTTGTAGAAATCCGGCCCCATGTTGAAGCGATAACGCGTCGTCTTCAGGCCGGTATAGGTGACGCCCGGAATGCTCGGGAAGCCAACCGAGGACTGGTTGGGGGGCACCAGCGTGTGATCCCGCAGCAGCGGCACCCGTGATGCCGGCGGCTGGATTCCGCCGGTCGACCATTCGTCCAGATCAGTCCACAGCGCCCGCTGGACGGGTGCGGAGTCGAGCGGATTGAGGAACTGCTGGCACAGCCCCTTCGACGTCGGGTTGCCGGCGCCGCCATGCTGCTTGCTCGACAGCAGATAGTTTCGCGTCAGCGGATGATCCGGCAGATCGAACCGGCCGGTCGGGTCGGTGCTCATCAGCGAGCCCGCTTTCACCCAGAATTCGTTGGCCGAATAGAACTCGGTGGCCAGCGGGCAGGTATGGGTTTCTTCGCACCTCCTGTAGCGCCAGTCGCTGGTGCCGGAGATCGGGTCGAAGGTCGGCACGTTGGCGAACGGGTAGAGGCCTTCGAGATAAAGCAGTTCCTGCCGGTTGCGGTTGGTGCGCTTGGTCTGCGACCAGCGGTAGTTCATGTTGATGCCGTCGCCGGCGCCGATCCACTGCATCATCCCGTCGAAGACCTGCCTGTGGCTCTCGTCCTCGTTGAAGCCGAGGTGCACGAAATCATTCAGCGTCCGCGCCGGCTGCGAGGATGTCTCGGTGTAGATGCGGTCGATGTGGCCCCTGATCGGATTCGGCGTGCCGAAGTCGTCATGGGACGAGAACCGCAGGAACGAATTGAAATCGCGAATGGCCGCGAACCCAAGTCCGTTCACCGTCGGATTCTTCGCGGTGTAGGAGAACTCGTAGATGTCGTTGGCGACGAAACTCCCCGAGCTCAACTTGATCGCGCCGTTGGGAATCGCGCTGCCGTCCACCGGGCTGGTCCCGTTGGCGTAGACCCAGGCGCTCGCCGGCACGACCTGTGGCGGATCGTCAAGATGGACGCGATGGGTCAGCGTTGCCTTGCTCTGGTCGGCAGAGGCGGCAGGATAGGTCAGCGTGTAGGTGGCGCCGGGGCTCACGATGTACTCGTATCCCGGCCCGGTCACGGGATTGTTCGGATCGGTGCCGACGATCGGGAGTAAGGCTGTCGCGACGAGGCCGGTCAGCGGCCCGAGATTGTTTTCCCAGCCGGACCACGCCGTGATGTAGCCGCGGGTCCACAGGAAGGAATCGTCGAGCACGGTCGGATCGGTGAGTGCCTGCGGATCGTTGGTTCCGGTCGGCGTGTTGTTCAGCGTCTGATACGTCTTGCCGCCCCGGTTCGGCGGCTCATACATCATTTTGTGATTGCCTTTGCTCGGGTCCAAAGGCTGCAAAATGTAGAAGTTGTGCTGGTAGACGACGTGGCCTTGCGCGTTTTTCGGCGCGAGCTGGATGTCGGTAATAAGCGAATTCTGCGGATTTTTCGGGTCGACCTCGCCGCTCGCGATGCCGGTGATGAACTCATATTGACCGACGCCAGCAAAGGAATGGCCACCGAAGGCCGTGCCTCGGGCCAGGATCTGGATTTGCGTAATGCGCGCCTGCGCAACGGGCGCTGCGACCAGGAAGCTGGTCGCGAGCAAGCTCGCAACGCCAAGCCGGGATAGTTTGTTTTTTCTGGAAAAAGGTACGCGAAACGGCGCACCGCATGCGGTGTGAACCATAAGGACCTCCCAAATATTGTTGTCCGTGCTTTCCGGCCCCGCCAGAGCAGCAGGATCGAGAACGGTTGTGTGAGCAGGATCGGGCAAGGATCAGCCAAAGAATAGGCCGAGCCTGCTCACCCCGCTACCAAAGTTCAACGACGTTCTTGTATGCAAGATGCCATTTCAGAAATAATCGGAAATGGCGACGGAATTTCGCGAGCTGTTGCGCAAAAGTCTCAAAGAGGGCGTGAGGCGCTCGGCGAAGGTGCGGGGCCTCACACTTCAATCGTTCGGCCGATTCACAGCGCGAACAGGGTCTGGCTAATGCCGAAAGCAATTGCTGCCCGGCAGCGAAACAGCGCCCGCGCAACTTGCAGCGCGTTGGCCACGCGGGAGAAAAACGTGCTCAGGCCCTCACCTCCTGCCGCTGGAACGTGATGTACCCGGCCACGAACAGCACGATGGTCGAAGCGATCAGTCCGACGGTCTGCGGCCAGGCGATCATGATGCTTTCGGAGAGCGGTAGCGGCGCACCCATCACGGCGCCGCGCAACTGATCCAGGAACACCGCGCCCAACGTACGCGTGGTCGGCGACAGGATCGCCAGCATCGCCTCGCCAAACAGATCGTTCGGCGAGAAACGCAGCAGGAACTGCGCCCACAGGCCGGTGGCCGGCGTCTCGAGGCCGAGCGCGGCATAGCGCGGATCGGGCGGCGCGATGATCTGCGCCATCGCGGGCGCCAGCATCGGCCATAGCACGGTCAGGAACAGCCAGATCCCGAGCGCGACCAAAGCCGCCGTGGCGCCCGAACGGAACACGATCGACAGCAGCATGGCGAGCGCGAGCCACACGCCGGCATAGAATATGCCGATCACCAGAAACACCAGCGACCGCGCGATCTCTTCTGTGCCCGGCGGCACGCCGAGGAAGATCAGCCCCAGTCCGATCACGAGCAGCCACAACGCGGTGAGGCTGACGGCGAGCGTGGCGAGACCGGCGAGGAATTTCCCGGTCAGCAGCGCATCACGGTAGATCGGCTGCGCCAGGATGCGCGACAGCGTGCGGCGGTTGAACTCGCTGTTGACGGAATCAAAGCCGAGGCCGATCGCCATCAGCGGGATCAAAAATCCGAGGATCGCCACGAAGGACGGCAGCGGCGCGTTCGACAGCGTGAACAATCGCAGCAGCAGGAACGGGTCCTCCGCGGTATTGGTGCGCAAATTGTCGATCGCGCCGTAAAGCGCGGCAAGCGCCGTCAGCACGATCAGCAATTCCAGCACCAGCATGCGAACGCTGGAGATGTTGTCGGTCAGTTCCTTGGCAAACACGGTGCCAAGACCCTGGAACGGTGAGCCCTCACGCCGCATGACGCGTTTCTCCCGATTGGTTGCCCTGGAAGTAGCGGGCGTAGATCGCCTCCAGGCTGGGCTCGTCGACCGACAGCCGCTTCAACGATCCGTTCACCGCGACCACCGCCCGCGCGGCATCCGGCCGGACGTCGCGCTCGGCCGTCATTCGGAATCGATCTTCCGCCAGCGTCTCCACATGGGACACGCCGGGGATGGTCGACAGGCGCCGCGCGATGCCACTGCCCTCCGCCTCGACCTCGACAACGAAGCCAGCACCCAGCACCTGGACTGACAGCTCGGCGACCGAGCCCATCAGCACGATGCGCCCGGACTGGAACAACGCGACGCGATCGCAGATGCGCTGCACCTGGTCGAGCAGATGCGACGACAACAGCACCGTGATGCCTTCGGCCTTGAGCTCGCGGATCAGGTCGAGGAATTCGAGGGTCGCCTGCGGATCGAGGCCGGAGGTCGGCTCGTCGAGAATGGCGATCTCGGCTTTCTTGACGATGATCTCGGCAAGCCCCAGCCGCTGGCGCATGCCGCGCGAGAAGGTCGAAACGCGCTTGTGCGCGACCTCGTCGAGGCGGACGCGCTGGAGCGCTTGCTCGATCCGCTGCCTCCGCTCCTTCAGCGAAAGCCCCATCAGCTTGGCCGTGTAGGCCAGATTTTCCACCGCCGAGAGATGATCGTAGAAGCCGACGGAATCGGGCAGATAGCCGACCCGCTGCTTCACCTGCAGCGGTTGCCGGACCGGATCGAACCCGAGCACGCTGATGCGGCCCGACGAAACTTCGGTCAGGCCCAGCATCATCAGGATCGTGGTGGTCTTGCCGGCCCCGTTGGGGCCGAGCAGGCCAAACACCTCGCCCTTCCGGATGCCGAAGCTGATGTTGTCGACGGCCCTGGTCTCGCCGTAGCGCTTGGTCAGGCCTTCCGCGACGATGACGGTATCGGTGGACGGAAGCGCGGCTTCGTTGCGAACGTCGGTCATCGCCGTCCGAACCTTGCAACCGCGCCCAGCATCAAGAGCAGCGCGATGCCGATGACGCCGGCGCCGGCCATCCCCCACACCGTCGAGGTATTGACGGTGATGCGGAACTGGCTGGAGGCATTTTCGCCGCGCGAGTTGGCGCGCACCGAGACCATGTAGTCGCCGGCGAGCGACTTGTCGCTCGGTGTGACCAGCGCCTGCACCTCGGCGTCCTTGCCCGGCACCAGGCGATCGATGGTGGCCGGATCGAACGTGACCTTCCAGCCCGATGGCGAGCTTGCCGAAAGCTTGACGTTCTCGGCCGGCGCGCTGCCGCTATTGGTGACGACGATCGGAATCGAGGTCTGTTTCGCGGCTACCGCGCGCGCGCTCAACAATCCGTCGCGCCCGGCGACCTGGAGCTGCGGCTCACCGACCACATCGAGCGCGAGATCGACGTTGGCGGAGGCGTCTTCCGCCTTCACCGTCACGGCGACCGGGAAGTGCCCGGCGTCGATCGTGCTCGGCGGCCGCACCTTGAGCTTGACGTCCTTGGATTGGCCGGCGTCGATCGGAATCGAGGAGAGTTCCTGGCTGCCATAGGCTTCGGTAAACGAGGTCTCGAAATTCTCGGGCGCCTGCGCCGAGAAGCTGACGTTCAGGTTACGCCCCGAGTCGTTCTTGATCGACAGCGTGTATTCGAAGTTGGATTTCGGGCTGCCGCGCAACGAGGGCAGCTGCGCCTTCACCGTGAGCTTGGCTGGCAATTCCTTGGCCAGCGCGACCTGGATCGGCAGGATGGTCTGGTTGCCCTGCCCTTTCGCCTCGACCGTCAGGGTTTGCTGGTCGAGCTTGCTGTTGGCCGGCACGTCCAGCCGCAGTTGGAGCGTGACGTCCTTGTCGGGTGCAGGCATCGCAGCCGCCACCGGCTGTCCGCCGCCGAGGATCGTGGCGGTCCAGCCGCTCGGCACACCGGACACCGAGAGCTGGTAGCGATCCGGCGCGAGGCCATAGTTCTGCAGACGCAGCGGAATGTTGGAGGTGGTGCCCGGCCTGATCGTGACCGCCGGATAATCGGTCATCAGATAAAGGCCCTTGACGTTGGGGTCGTGCTCGTCCGCTGCCATAGCGGGGCTGAGCAGAGCGAGAGTGAGAACAATGAAAGCAGTATGGGCGAGAGCGGACGCTCGCATGACAACACCCCTCGAAGTGAGTGAGATATTTGGAACTTGTATTGCGCCGCCGAACGGGGCGCGAGAGGCACCCACAATCGCGCCCAACTTTTGAAAAAGTTTGGCAGACCAATTACAAGTGAGTGATGTCGGCCGTTTTCGGATCAGACTTTGGTTTTTAGACTTTAGTCCTGCGATCCGGCGTGACGCGAAAAATCGCGGCGCGTTTTGTTTCGCAGGTGTGATGGATTCCGAGCCCGCGCTTCGCACGCTCCACAATAAGCGCGATCCAAACCGATCGCTTTGACTACGCCACCATTTCCCTGGGCGCGAGCGTGGCGTGCAGATCGAGCTGGGAAATCGGAACGGGCCGGCCGAACAGATAGCCCTGTACGAGGTCTACGCCCGCAGCACGCATGTATTCGAGCTGTTCTTCCGTCTCGACGCCCTCGGCGGTCGTAACGGTGCCGAGGCCTTGGGCGAGAGCGAGCGTCGAGGCCACGACCGCCTTGCAGTCGCGGCGACTGAGCACGCCTTGCGTGAATGACTTATCGATCTTGATCTTGTCGAACGGAAAGTTCGACAGATAATTGACGGAAGAATAGCCGGTGCCGAAATCGTCGAGCGCCATCGATATCCCGAGATTCTTGAGCTGGCGTATGGTGGTGAGATGGGCTTCCTGATTTTCAAGCAGGGAAGTTTCGGTAATCTCGAGCTCCAGCCGTCCCGGCGCCAGACACGTCTCCACCAGCGTCGACAGGATGATCTCGAAGAGATTGTCCTTCTTGAATTGAATAGCCGAGATGTTGATGGCCAGCTTGACGTGCGCGGGCCACGAAGCCGCGTCCGCACAAGCCTGGCGCAAAATCCATTCTCCGAGAGGCGCGATAAGACCTGTTGATTCCGCGAGGGGAACGAACTGGTCCGGACCAATCAGACCCCTGGTCGGGTGTCGCCACCGGACCAGAGCCTCAACGCCGCAAAGCATTCGGGTATTCGCATCCACCACGGGCTGGTAATGCAGCTCAAACTCTTTGCGTTCGATCGCGTCGCGCAGTTCGTTCTCTGCCGTGCGCTGCGTATCGGCAACCTCGAGAAGCTCGTGTCGGAAAAACCGGTAGTCGTTCCTTCCATTGGCCTTTGCGTCGTAGAGCGCAAGGTCGGCTCTCTTCAGGAGTCCCTCCGGATCAGTCTCGTGTTCCGGGGTCAAGACAATCCCGATGCTGGTCCCCAGGCTCGCCCGATGTCCATTGAGATCAAACGGCTGCGATATCGCCTCGACGATCCGAAGCGCGAGCGCAATTGCCGCCTCGCGCTGATTGGGTGCATCCTCCTGGATGATTGCGAATTCGTCGCCGCCCAATCGCGCCAGCACATCGGTTTCCCGAACCGTGGACTGCAGGCGTTTGCCGACCTCAATCAGCAATTTGTCTCCGGCCGGGTGCCCCAGGGTATCATTGACGACCTTGAATTTATCGAGGTCGATCATCATGACGGTGATGGTGCCCCCGTTCCGCTTCAGGCGCTTGCTCGCCTCTTCGAGCTTCACATTGAACTCTGCGCGGTTTGGAAGACCCGTCAGCGCATCGTGGCGCGCCAGGTGGATGATCTCGGCTTCCGCACGCCGCCGTTCGGTGATGTCTTCGTGCGTGGCCAGCCACCCGCCTTCGGCCATTGGCTGCCGGGTCACAAGGATGAAGCGCCCATCGGAAAATTCTTCGACCCTGGACGATGCAGTATCGCGCGGGAGCTGATTCAAGGAAGCGATCTTTTTCTTGGCCGCGGATTTGCTCGTCTCTCCCTTGAGAATGCCGCGAGAGATTCGATCGGCAATGATCGCCCCGTGAGGCGTTCCGACCTTCAGCAGGTCCGGCTGCAACCGGTATAACTCGGCATAGCGCTCATTCCAGACGACGAGACGCCTCTGGCTGTCAAACATGCAGAGCCCCTGCGTCATGTTGCTCAGGGCGGCGTCAAATTGCATGTTGATGCGCGCGAGTTCGGCTGTCTGTTGAAGGACCTCATTTTCCTGGCGTGACCGTTCGGTGATGTCTTCATGGGTCGCCACCCAACCCCCGTCGGGCAGCGGCCGGTGGGTGATCTGAATTGAACGTCCGTCCGAGGATCGCAGGGTGACCGAATCTCCGCGAGCAGCATGTTCCAATATCCGGGCACAATATTCGTCGACCTCGACCTGAATGAATCCCAACTCATTTCGATGGACGATCAGATCGCGAAGGTAGCAGCCCGGTTTCACCACGTCGGGCGACAACCCGTACATCTCGATATATCGCTGGTTACAGACGACGAGCCGCCTGAACCGATCGAACAACGTCAAGCCTTGCGTCATATTTTCGACGGCGGTATCGAGACGCTGCTTTTCCAGCTTCACCCGGTTCTGAGATGCCAGGTGCTGCCACGACAGGCGGCGAACGATCAGCACAAGAATCATGGCGGTGATGATCGCTGCAAGACTCGCGGCCACCACCAGGAATTTGGTTTGCGCCCGCCATTCGGCGAGCGCCGATTCTACGGTGGTCGTCGCCACGATTGAAAGCGGAAACCGGACCAGGCTCCGGACGGACACCAGTCGCTCGGCGCCGTCGACAGGGCTGATCAACCGGGCAGTACCGTGGTCCAGTCTCAGCAAGGCGGCCTGCGGTGTCGGGCCTTCCATAAAGTTCTCGCCGATCGCCTCTTCGACGTGTGGATAGCGCGCCAGCAATGTTCCATCATGATGGTGCATCGATATCGCAGCATCTTTTCCGAGCGCGACGGCGGAGAAAAACTCCTCGAATTTTGCCGGTGCAATGGCCCGCGAAACAATGCCCAGAAACTCGCCATCTCGCCCAACCACCTTGCGGGCAATCAGTGTTTTCCATTTTCCGGTGAAGCGGCTGAGCACCAGTTCGATTTGGGGTCGCGCCACGTCTGGGTCGGACTTGAGCGCTTTGAAATAGGCGCGATCGTCGATCTTGACGTTTGGAACGGCGGTCACTTCCGATGAATTGATGAGAATTCCCTCAGCGTCATAGATGTTGACGCCGGCGATCTTGTATGCGCGGCTAACCCGTTCCTTCAACAGCAGATGCATCTCGGGAGTGGACATCTGACGCCTGAAATCGTCAGGAGAATCGATTCCGGCTTGATGTATTTGTTCGATGATGTCGACTAACGGCACTTCCGCATCGTCAAGTTGCTGGTCAAAGTGACGAGCCAGCAGCAAGACGGTATTTTCCAGCTCGCGTTCGCTGCTCTCGATCGCGTGGTCGCGGGAGTTGCCGATCATGGTGACGGTGCCGATCGCAATGGCTGCAATCAGCAGAATACCGCAAACAATGAGCCACAGAATTGGATTGCGTCGGCCAGGCAGTTCACCGTCGGCTAAAATGCCGGCGTCCACCACACCCTTTCCACCGACCGAGTTTTTGCTGTTCATCAGCATTTTTTTGCTCCCCGGCCAAAAGCATAAAATCCGACCGTGGAGTTCCCGTTAGTAATGTCGGTTATCAAAGAGTTAATATCGAAGCCTGCTCATTGATCCGCCTGATATTTTTTTGATGGCGGTGCAAAACTGAGGTCACGATCGGCCGCCGTCACGGGTATTGGGTGCCGCGCCCATCACGCCAGCAGCGCGCGGCC
>NZ_JBAVCF010000772.1:0-1902 GCF_049586575.1 Bradyrhizobium sp. | reverse complement strand
CCGTGCTGTTGTTTCGCTACTCGGCGCTGACCTTCAACGGCCACCGCATTCACTATGACCGCGACTATGTCACCAAGGTCGAGGGCTATCCCGGCCTGGTCTTCCACGGGCCGATGCAGGCCGCCTTGCAGATCGAGTTCGCCGCCAAATTGCGCGGGATCGTTCCGAAGAAATTCGCCTATCGCGGCGTACAGCCGCTGTTCGAGGGCTCTGAATTCTCGGTCAATGCCAACGAGACGGCGGCCGGCCTTGAGACGTGGACTGCCAATTCCGCAGGACAGCCAACCATGAAAGGCACCGCGACGTGGTGAGTCCCCTCACCGTCAAGCAGGCCACCTTCGACCTGTTGCGCGCGTTCGGGATCAAGAAAGTGTTCGGCAATCCCGGATCGACCGAACTGCCGTTCCTGAGCGATTGGCCGGACGACATCGACTACGTGCTCGGCTTGCAGGAAGCTTCCGTCGTCGGCATGGCCGACGGCTACGCGCAGGCCACCCGCAACGCCGGCTTCGTCAACCTGCATTCGGCGGCCGGCGTCGGACATGGGCTCGGCAATGTCTTTACCGCCTATCGCAACCAGACGCCGCTCGTGATCACCGCAGGCCAGCAGGCGCGCTCCATCCTGCCGTTGCAGCCGTTTCTGTTTGCCGAGCGCGCATCCGAATTTCCCCGGCCTTACGTGAAATTCGCAATCGAGCCGGCGCGCGCCGAAGACGTGCCTGCGGCGATCGCGCGCGCCTATTACGTGGCGATGCAGCCACCCTGCGGGCCGACATTCGTCTCGGTCCCGAGCGACGACTGGATGAAGCCTGCGCAGGCGATCGAGGCGCGCAGCATCACGCGCGAATTGAGCCCCGATCCCGACGCCATCAGGGGACTGGCCGAGGCGTTCGCGTCGAGCGAGCGGCCAGCGTTTGTGGTTGGCCCCGGTATCGATCGCGCGCAAGCCGTCGATTTGATGGTGCGGCTTGCCGAGAAGACCCACGCTTCCGTCTGGGTCAGCCCGTTTTCGGCGCGATGCAGCTTCCCCGAACGTCACCCGCAATTTGCGGGCTTCCTGCACGCCTCTCCGGGTCAGCTATCCGAAGCGCTGCGCGGCCATGATCTGGTCGTTGTGGTCGGCGCGCCGGTCTTCACCTTTCACGTCGAGGGCCATGCGGCGATTTTGGACGGCAAAACGACGCTGTTCCAGATCACCGACGATCCCGACGCGGCTGCGGTGACGCCGGCCGGCACCAGCATCATCGCCACCATGAAACCCGCACTCGCCGCGCTGATCGAGATGACAAGCGAGAGCAAGCGCGCAGCGCCCAAGGGCCGCGTTCTGCCGCCTGCGCCTGTGGCGTCTGATCCCATCACGGCGGAATTTCTGCTGCACAGCCTGGCAGCCGCCATGCCCCGCGATGCCGTGCTGGTGGAAGAAGCGCCGTCGCACCGCCCGGCGATGCAGAAGTTCATGCCGATGGCGGGTGCGGACTGCTTTTACACCATGGCGAGCGGCGGGCTCGGCCACGGCCTGCCGGCCGCGGTCGGCATCTCACTCGGCCGCGGAAGCATCCGCACCGTCTGCCTCGTCGGCGACGGCTCGGCGATGTATTCGATCCAGGCGCTATGGACGGCGGCCCAGAGGAAATTGCCGCTGACCGTCGTCGTCATCAACAATGAAGGCTACGGCGCGATGCGCGCGTTCAGCCAGGTGATGCAGGTGCGCAACGTGCCCGGCCTCGACATGCCCGGCATCGATTTTATGAAGATCGCCGAGGGCATGGGATGCGCCGCCGTCCGCGTGACCAAGTCATCCGAATTGGCGGCCGCGCTCAAGCGCAGTATTGCGTATGAGGGAACGAGCCTCGTTGAGGTGATGGTCGATTCCGCTGTGCCGGTGCTGTACGAGCGGAAGGG
>NZ_JBAVCF010000771.1:0-7134 GCF_049586575.1 Bradyrhizobium sp. | reverse complement strand
TCGCGCTCGGCGACATAGATCATCTCCTTGGTGATGATGCCGGCGCGGGCGAATTCGAGCTGCGTGATCTTGTGGCCGTCGAGCCCGCGCAGCGGCTGATGGTGTGCGGTGAAGGCTTTAGCCGCATGCGAGGCGCCGACATTGCCGTTGTCTTCCGGCTTGACCTGCCGCCCCTGATATTGCTCGACGCCGCCGCGTTCCCTGACCCACGCAGTGCGATTTCGGGGCAGGCCAGCATTGACGTCGATCGTGACGTTGGGGTCGGTGTAGGGGCCGGAAGTGTCATACACGGGAAGGTTCGGTTCGCCCGCGCCTTCGCTCAGGATGATCTCGCGCAAGGGCACGCGCAGATCGCTCGCCGCGTCCGGCGTGGCAAAGATCTTGCGCGAGGAGGGCAGCGGGCCCGTGGTCACGGCGGGAAGGGTCGTGTCGGGATTGGAGCGAATGTTCATGGTGTCCTCCTTGTAATCCTGTTCAGGCAGCTTTGGCGCTTTCGCCAAGCCATTGTTTGACCCGCTTATCCGGGTCGGCGTTCTGGGTGATGTCGGAAACCACCGCGATCGAGTCGGCGCCGGCGGCGAAAATCTCGGATGCGCGTTCGAGCTTGATGCCGCCGATCGCAACCAGCGGAATCTCACCGACGCGCTTCTTCCATTCGGCGATTTTTGGAATGCCCTGCGGCGCGAAGCGCATCGACTTTAGCGTCGTCGGAAAAATCGGGCCGAGCGCGACATAATCGGGTTTTGCGCGCAGCGCCGTATCGAGTTCTGTATCGTCGTGGGTGGAGATGCCGAGCGTGAGCCCTGCGGCGCGGATCGCCGCGACATCGGCTTCAGCGAGGTCTTCCTGGCCGAGATGCAGATGCTTGGCGCCCGCTTCGATCGCGGCGCGCCAATAGTCGTTGACCACGAGCCTGGCCGCGGTGCCTCTGATGACTTCGAGCGCATCCTTTATCGTCTGCAACGCGTCAGCCTCGTTCAAATTCTTGGCGCGCAGCTGGATCGTGCCGACGCCAAGCAGCGCGAGCCGCGCGACCCAGGCGACGCTGTCCACCACAGGATAAAAGCGATCAGGATACGGCATGCCAGAACGGGGTCCCAACGACAGGGGTTGAAGGGGAGGCGAAGTCGCGTGCTTCCATCAGGCCGGCTTCAAAGGCGGTGCGGCCGGCCTCGACGCCTTGGCGAAACGCTTTCGCCATCGCCACGGGATCGGCGGCCTTGGCAATGGCGGTGTTGAGCAGCACGGCGTCATAGCCGAGTTCGAGCGCGCGCGCGGCGTGGCTCGGCGCGCCCAAGCCGGCATCGACCACAAGCGTGACGTCAGGCAGGCGGTCACGGAGCAACTTCAACGCATCGGGATTGATGACGCCCTTGGCGCTGCCGATCGGCGCGGCCCAGGGCATCACGACCTTGCAGCCGGCATCGACCAGCCGCATCGCCACCGACAGATCCTCGGTGCAATAGGGAAACACCTCGAAGCCGTCCTTGATCAGGATATCGGCGGCTTCGACCAGTCCGACCACGTCGGGCTGTAGCGTGTCGTTGTCGGCGATGACTTCGAGCTTGATCCAGGACGTCCCGAACAATTCGCGCGCCAGTTTGGCCGTAGTCACCGCTTCGCGCACGCTGCGGCAGCCAGCGGTGTTCGGCAGCACCGTGACGCCGAGTTCGCGGATCAATTTCCAGAATGCGTCGCCGGTCTTGCCGCCCGCGGCCTCGCGCCGCAGCGACACCGTGACGATCTCGGCAGCCGAGGCGCGGATCGCGCCTTGCATGATCGCGGGCGAGGGATACAGCGCCGTGCCGATCAGGAGGCGAGAGGTGAATTCGCGGTCGTAGAATTTCAGCATCGGTTTTTATCCCCGTCGTCCCGGCCAAGCGAAGCGCGAGCCGGGACCCATACACCGTGCCGCTTCATTTTGGCACGCTGGTAAAGACCTTTCGATCCACGAACGCCGGTGGTTATGGAACCCTGCTTTCGCAGGGACGATGTAAGGGGAGAGCTTGCGAACGTCATAGCCATCCTCAGCCTCCCTGTCGTGGCGTGATGATCTCGATCTCGTCGCCGGCCTTGAGCGTCGTCGCCGCCCAACGGCTTTTCGGCAGCACGTCGTAATTCAACGCAATCGCAAAATGTGTGCCCTCAAAGTCGAGCTCGCCAAGCAGTGCATCGAGCCTGGTGGCGGCGATCTCGCGCTCCTCTCCATTGATGATCACGCGCACTGCATCACCTCGTTGTCGATGGTGCCGCGTTCGACATAGCCGAGCGTTAGTTCGGCGAGCGCCGGCGCAAGCAAAAAGCCGTGGCGATAAAGCCCGTTCACTGCGATCTTGTCGTTATTGACCGCAATGCGCGGCAGGTTGTCAGGGTACGCCGGCCGCAGGCCCGAGCCGAATTCGAGAATGCGCGCTTCGCCAAAGGCGGGATGCACGGCATAGGCCGCGCCCAACAACTCCAGCGCCGAGCGGACGCTGACGCCCTTGTTTTCGGTCTCGATCGAGGTCGCTCCCAGCATGAAGCGGCCATCGCCGCGCGGGATCACGTAAAGTGGAAAGCGCGGATGGATCAGCCGCACCGGACGCTTCAGCTCGACCTCGTCGGTTTCGATCAGGATGAGTTCGCCCTTGACGCCGCGAAGCTCGCTTTGCGTGTCGCGCGCCGCAAGCCCGCGGCAATCGATCACGGTGCCCGTGACGTCGCCGGGTTCAACGTCGCTGTTGAATTCGATCGTGCCGCCGCAGCCGCGAATGCGCGCATGCAGTTCGGGCAGTATTTTGCGCGGCTCGACATGGCCTTCATCGGCGTAGAACAGCCCCTCGCGGAAACGCCCCTCCAGCGAAGGTTCGATTCCGGCGATGGCCGGCGCATCGAGCCTTTGGTAGCCGGTCGTGAGCCGCGCAAAGCGTTCGAAGTCGGCGCGGTCGCGCGGATGCGCCACTACCAGCGAGCCGTTGAAGGAAGTTTGCGGAAAATAGTCGCGCCAGAGTTTGAGGGAACGCAGCCCCAGGCGAACGATCACGGGCTCGGTGGATTCGGCCTCGCAATAGGGCGAGAGCATGCCGCCGGCCCAATGGCTGGTGGATTGCGTCATCGCGGCGTCGCTGCGCTCGTGCAGCGTCACGCGGTGGCCGGCCTGGGCGAACAACAACGCCTGCCAGGCGCCAGCGACGCCCGCGCCGATGACGGAAATCGGAGATTGCCCCCGCGGATTCGTGGAACTCTGCTGCATCCCTGTCCCTTCGCCGGAATGACCCGGATCAGGTTCAAAGGGTCACCGCGGTCTCCAGGCCTTAGGACGTGATCCTTCGGATCAGTCCGGGGACCAGAGGATGCGGTCTCTCAGCTCCTCGTCGGAGCTCCCCTCGGAACAGTCCTAATGTAGTCCCCTCAGGCCGGGTGTCAACGTGCATGCCCCTGATGATCTGCATGTGTGCCCGGACGCAGCGCAGCGCTTTTCGCAAACTCGAATCGGGATGCGTGAGGGAACCTACTCGCCAGAGGCTTGGGGTTCGCGATGCCGGATATGCTCTGATCGTTCCCGTTTGGCGGCATAGTAATAGCCGCCGGCATAGTAATGAACCGCTCTATTTTGATCGCCGTTCGCGGCGCGATAGGCCCCGGCGAGATATTTCACCGCGTAGGTCAGGTTGGTTTCAGGGTCGCGCAGCCCTTCGGCGCTCCCGGTGTAGCCAAGGCCGCGCGCGGTCGCGAGTTTGATCTGCATCATTCCAACGGCTCCGCCGCGTCCGATCAGACCGGGGCGATAGCGGCTCTCACGCACGATCACCCGATGTACCAGCTCGACCGGCACGCCGTTGGCCTGCGCGTGCCTTGCGACCATCTCCTCATACTGGCTGCGCTGGGCGTGGGCGCCGGCCGGGAGTAGCAGGGTGACCGCCATGGCAAGCGATGCGAGGGTTAACAGACGCTTCATGAGAAGGCCTCCTAGCGGTAGCGTGAGGCTTAAGCCGCGGCCAGATGCGAAAAAAGCCTCGCGATTATGTGCGTCGATATGGCGAAAAGCCGGCTTTGTTCCGGGCACCTGGCTCGATACCACGCCGACGGTTTACCGGGAATTATGCCCTGATGTGCTTCGATTGGGCCGATATTTCAGGAATTCCGCCATGACCTTGGTCACCGCCGGCACCATGCGAGAGACGCGCGCCCTGCGCGGCTCGCTGCCGCTGTGGGTCGGCGTCGTGAGCTATGCGGTGCTGATCTTCGCCGGCAATCGCCTGCTCAACGATCCCGATACGCAGTGGCAGATCACGGTCGGACAATGGATTCTCGACCATCACGCGGTGCCTCACACCGACGTCTATTCCTTCACCATGCGCGGCGCGCCGTGGATTTCGACGCAATGGCTGGCGCAGGTTCTCTACGCGCAAATCTATGCCTGGTTCGGCTGGGCCGGGCCGGTGGTGCTGGCGGCTGCCGCCAGTAGCGCGACCTTCGCGCTGCTGGCGCGGTATCTGGTCCGAAATCTGAACGAAAGCGCCGCGCTGGTTTTTGTCGCGGTGGCGCTGGCGCTGACTGCGCCGCATCTTCTGGCGCGGCCGCATGTGCTGGCGTTACCCATCATGGTCGCCTGGATCGGCGAATTGATCGCGGCGGCCGACCGGCGCGGGGCGCCGTCATTCTGGCTGCTGCCGCTGATGGCGCTGTGGGCCAACGTCCATGGCGGCTTTGTCTTCGGTCTCATGATGATTGCGCCGATCGCGCTCGATGCCGTGGTCCAGGCGGACGCCAACAGCAGGATGGCGCTCGCGGCGCGCTGGGGGGTCTTTGCCGCGCTCGCGCTCGCCGCGAGTTGCTGCACGCCCTATGGCTGGGACTCGCTGCTGGCGTCGCGCAAGATATTGGCGCTCGGCAACGCGCTGCCGCTGATCACCGAATGGCACGCGGCCGATTTCACTTTCCTGCATCCGTTCGAAATCTGCCTGCTCGGTGGCATCGGGCTTGCGCTCTATCGCGGCATCACATTGCCGCCGCTGCGCATCGTGATCCTGCTCGGGCTCGTTCACATGGCGCTGTCGCAGGGCCGCGCGGCTGAAATTTTCGCCCTGCTGTCGCCGCTGGTTCTCGCCCAGCCGCTGGCGCGCCAGATCGGCGGGGCTGAGGCCGCATCTTCGCTTTCGTTGCGGCCCGTTCGCGGTGCGATGGTGGCTGGCGTTGCGGTGGTGCTCATGGCAGGCACGCTGACCTTTGCCGCGATGCATCGCTTCGCGCCCAATACCGCCAACTCGCCGGTCGAGGCGGTGACCGAGCTGAAGAAGCTCAATGTCGAGCGCGTCTTCAACGACTACGATTTCGGCGGCTATCTGATCGCGAGCGGGGTCCCCCCCTTCATCGACGGCCGCACCGAGCTTTACGGCGAGAAGTTCCTTGTCGACTACAACAGGGCTTCCGGCCTCAGCGAGCCGGACGAACTGTTCCGCCTGCTGGAACAGTATCACATCCAGGCGACGTTGCTGCGCACGCAGAGCGCGGCGGCCAGGCTGCTCGATCACGTCGATGGCTGGCATAAGGTCTATAACGACGATGTCGCAACGATCCACGTTCGGAAAGCGGGTGGGTCGCACGCGGCCGAACCCCCAGTGGAACCCAAATAGAATCCCAAATAGAGTTCAGTTAGCGAAAAATTTGAATCATCGCGGCGTCGCGTCGCGGTGACATCGCCGTTGAATTGCCCTATTACAGTTTCAGAATATCATGCGTCGATGCGCGCGTTCCGACAGTGCTGCTGTCGCAATCGCGTTTTCAGGCGCCAGTTCGGACGTCACGTCAGAAATCAAAAAAACGGGAGATACGCTATGGCCGGAATGCGATTCCGTTCGTTGCCTCGCAAAAATCCCTGCGCCCAATGCGGGAGATCGATTGAGCTGCCGGAATGGGTCGAGACCGAACCCGGCCGCACCTTCTACCTCTGGCGCTGCATGGCCTGCGACTATCGTTTCGAGTCGGTCGCCTATTTCGAACAGGTCGAGGCGGACAACGAAGCCATCGCGGCGTAACCTGTCACGCGACCCACGAACATCGGTTAGCGCAATCCTTGGCTCACTCCGCCGCCTGGCGGGTGATTTGCCGGACCGGCAGCTCGATACGCACGATCAACCCGTGCGGCAGGCGGTCGTGCATCGACAACTTGCCGCCATGCGCCAGCACGACGGCGCGTGCGATCGAAAGCCCAAGTCCGAAGCCTGCGGTCTCGTCCATGTTGCGCGCATCGTCGCCGCGCACGAAGGGCTCCAACATCACTTCCTTGCGGGCATCGGAAATGCCGGGACCGTCGTCCTCGACCTCGATGGTGGCTGCGTCATCTGAGGTTGCCAGCCGAATGGTGACGAGCGCGCCGTATCTGACGGAATTCTGCACGAGGTTGGTGATGCTGCGCGCGAGGTCGTCCGGCCGCACGGTCGCCATCGCATGCTCGGGACCCTCATAGGTCACCTTGTGACCGATATCGGCGAACTGGTCGGCGACGAGCTGCAACGTGGAGGCGATGTCGGTTAGCGTCATGGCCTCGAGCTTGCGGTCGTTACGCAGGAACGACAGCACCGATTCCAGCATCGAGCGCATCTGGTCGAGATCGCCCATCATGCGCAGCCGATGCGCCGCATCCTCGATGAACTCCGCCCGCAATCGCATCCGCGTGATCGGCGTGCGCAGATCGTGGCTGATGGCAGCCAGCATCTTGGTACGGTCGTCGATCAAGGCGGTGATGCGCCCGTGCATCCGGTTGAGCGCTTTCGCCACCGAGCGGATTTCTTCCGGCCCACGCTCGGGCAGGGCCGACGCCGCACCGTTGACGCTGAAATTCTCGGCTGCCTTGGCGAAGGCCGACAGCGGCGCGGTCAGCGCCCGCGCCGCCCACAGGCTGAGCAGGCTGACGCTGACGATCGCAAACAACAGCGTCACCCCCCACGATCCGGTCCAGAACGGACGCGGCCGCTGGTCGCGAAGGACCCGCGCCGAGATCATCGCGCCGTCGGGCAGCGCGATGCCAACCTTGTGAGGGTTTTGTTCATTGGCGAGCGGAAAGATGCGATAGCTGCTGTCGAGCCGCCGATGCAGGCTGCTCCATTCGGGCCCTTCGGGATCGCTCGCTTGTGGAACAGGCCCTGCCGGCAG
>NZ_JBAVCF010000770.1:0-1981 GCF_049586575.1 Bradyrhizobium sp. | reverse complement strand
GAGGATCTCTGGTCGTTCAATGAGGAAATCGTGGTTCGCGCCGCCGCCGACAGCATGATTCCGCTGATCTCGGCAGTCGGCCACGAGACCGACGTGACGCTGATCGATTTTGCCGCGGACAAGCGCGCGCCGACGCCGACAGCGGCCGCCGAGATGGCGGTTCCGGTCCGAAGCGAGCTGACGGTTGAGGTGGCTTCTCTGGCACGGCGGGCAATGCTGTGCTGGCAACGCGGCCAGGAGATGCGCCGCAACGAACTGCGCGCCGCCGCCCGCGCGCTGCCGAATTTAAGCGAACTCCTCGCCATTCCGCGCCAGCGGCTTGATGGCGCCACCTTCGCGCTGCCCCGCAGCCTGAGGGCCAACACGCACGCGCATTTCCGGCACTTTGCTGGGTTGAGCGCGCGGCTGACCATGCGGGTGCTGCGCGGCCAGCTCGCGCAAGCCCGGCAACGGCTCACGGTATCAGGCGAACGGATCACGCATTCGGCGAGAAGCCTGCTGCGAAACCGCGGCGATCGCTTCAACGGTCTGGCGATCCGGCTCAAGGCTTCGAAGCTTTCGAACGCTGAGGCGCAGCGCCAGGCGATTGCTCGCGATCGCGAACGCATACTTCGACTCGCCGAGCGCGGTCGCCGCGCGCTCGCGACCTCGACACAACGCCTTTCGGCACGGGTCGCCCACAGCGGGCAATTGCTGAGCGCATTGTCCTATCGCGGCGTGCTGGCGCGCGGCTTTGCGCTCGTGCGCGACGAGGCCGGCCATCCGCTGCATGCAAGCGCCGACGTCGGACCGGGCGCGCGCATGAGCATCGAGTTTGCTGACGGGCGTGTGGGCGTTACCGCGGATGGACGCGACGTGACGGCAACGTCAGCAGCGCCGAAACCTGAGCCCCGCGAGCACAAGCCGCCGGCGCAGAAACGCGCGGCAAAACCGGTCGACCAGGGAAATCTGTTCTAGATCAGCGCGCGGGCTCGCCTATCCCCTCACCGCGCCAGCCACTCCGCGACCCGCCTTTGCGAATCGGCGCGTGCTTCCGCGTCCGTCCCGACGTGCCCTTTTTCAGGATCGGCGGTATCGGCATTTGAATCGATCGCGTGAACGGGCAGATTGGGGCGATCGAAATCGTGATAGGCGCTCGGATAGACCACGATCCGCGTCAGCGCGCTGCGGCCATGGGCGCCCTCGACCATCTGGCGGCAGGCGGGCGGCGAACTGACGTCGTCCTTGGCGCCGATCAGAACCAGAGTTGGAACACGCGCACTCCAGCCCAGCCCTGACGAAAGGCGGCAATCGGGATAGAAGGCGACGGCCGAGCGGAAATCCGGCTCGGCATGGCGCAGCAATAACTGCGGGCGAACGGCCCACAATAACGCGCTCGCACCATTGGCCCAGCCCAACAGGCTGATGCGATCATGCGCGACCCACGGCTGCTGCATCAGCCATTGCCGTGCCGCGAGGATGTCGGCCACGCGCTCGCGGCGGGCGGTGATCCTGCGTTCCTTGACGTGACATTGCGGGCCAAGTCCGCGCGAGCCGTAGCTGTCGGGAAACAAAATGGCCTTGCCGTTCCTGAGCAATTGCTCGGCCCAGTCCCTATAGCGAACCTGGACCGGCTCGGAATGGCCGGACAAACCGCCACATCCATGCAGCCCGATCACGACCGCAAACGGACCGTTACCTTGCGGCTTGTAGAGCTGGGCGTGGAGGACCGTGGTTCCCGAAGGAATCTCGATCGCCTGCGGCAACGACGCCGCGCGCGAAGGCCACATCACGGCAAGACATGCGAAAGCGGCGATGATCGATAACAAGCGCATCATTTTGCCGGATCAGGATGGGACTAGTGGGACGAGTGGTGGTCAGTTCTGACTTTCGCTTCCCGTTTCAGCGACCCCACAAAAGGCTAACACGCGCCACGCGCCAAATTCATCACAAATCGGTGGGTTTGACGGGCGGACACTCGAACCTATTTATGGTAGTGGTT
>NZ_JBAVCF010000769.1:0-4932 GCF_049586575.1 Bradyrhizobium sp. | reverse complement strand
GCCTGTTGACGCTCGCCTTCGACATCGTCACCCGTGACGAGATTCACAAAGACCCGACAGTGCGCCTGTTGCTCACCCGCGCACTGGCGCGCGCCTCCGGCATCGGGGGCATGGTCGGCGGCCAGATGCTCGACCTCGCCGGCGAAGGTCGCTTCGGCGACCGTGAACCGGTCGACGTCGCGCGCTTGCAGCAGATGAAAACCGGCGCGCTGTTGCGCTTCGGCTGCATCGCCGGCGCGATCCTGGGTCAATCGTCGCAAAAGGAATATCAGGCGCTCGATGATTACGGCCGCGCGCTTGGCGAGGCCTTTCAGATCGCCGACGACCTGCTCGACGTCGAGGGCGATGCCGCCGCGCTCGGCAAGCAGACCGGACAGGATGCTGCGCTCGGCAAGACCACCTTTGTCACCCAGCTCGGGATCGACGGCGCCAAGCAGCGCGTTCGCGATCTGCTGTCGCGCGCGGATCAGGCGCTGTCGATCTTCGGTCCCCGAGGCGACATCCTGCGGGCAGCCGCCCGCTTCGTCGCCGAACGCAAGAGTTAGAGCATGACCGGCGACGATTTCGAGGAGCGGCTTCTTCGCTTCCGAAAGTTGCCGAAGGCCGTCCGCCTCGTTTATGCACGCCCGCGCACGTCCGTTGCCATCGTCCTCGGCATTGCCGCGTTCTTCCTGCTGCCGCCGTCGCTTCGACTGGTCACGCGCCTCTTGATCGGCTGGGACGGTTTCGTCGCGGTGTATATCGTCCTCGTCTACATCATGATGTTGCGCAGCACGCTGGCAACCATCCGCCGCATGGCCTCGCTGCAGGATGACGGCCGCCTTCTGATTCCGCTTCTGACCGTGCTTGGCGCCTTCGCAAGCCTGGCGGCGATCGTGTCGGAGCTCGGCCAGGCCAACCATAAGCCGACCGAACTGCTGTTCGCGACGCTGACGGTGGCATTGTCGTGGGCGGCGGTGCACACCGGCTTCGCATTACACTACGCCCATGAATATTACCGCGGCGAAAAGCCGGGCGGCCTTCAGTTCCCAAACGGCGATCGGGAGGAGCACGCCGATTATTGGGACTTCGTGTATTTCTCGTTCGTGATCGGGATGACCGCGCAGGTGTCCGATGTCGGCATCACCGACAAGGCGATCCGCCGCACGGTGACGGCGCACGGAATCATCTCGTTCGTGTTCAACACCGCGCTGCTGGCGCTGATGGTCAACATCGCCGCCAGCGCGCTCTAAACCGGGAGCAAGACCATGAGCTATGATCGATCCAGCGTCGAAGCCGTCGTCCAGAATTATTTCGATGGACTGTACGAATGCGACACCGAGAAGCTTGCTGCGGTCTTTCACCCCTCAGCCGACCTGCGCTGGCTGGAAAAGGGCGACCTCAAGGTTATCAGCGTACCGAATTGGCTGGAGCGGCTCAAAAAACTGTCGTCTGCCAAGTCGGAAGGCAAGGCGCGCGAAGATTTTATCGTCACCATCGACCACTCCGACGCCTCGACCGCCTTCGTCAAAGTGCGTTGCCAATGGCCGCCGCGCTATTTCACCGACTATCTGGTGGCGATGAAATTGCCCGACGGCTGGCAGATCGTCTCCAAGTCGTATCGCTACGACCTGAAGGAGTGAGCGCCTGGCCCACCTCGAAGCGCCGGCCGCCAGGCGTGACCGCCGCCCGCGCGAAGCGCCCCGGTTGACCCCGGTGGCCTCTCAGGCAAACTGGCCGTGAACAGGCCGGGGAGACCGTGGAAGCCAATTTTCAGCTATTCGTGATCCTGCTCGCGGTGCTCGCCGGAACCGCGCTTCTGGCGCGGCGGATCGAGGTGGCGCCAGCGATTCTGCTGCTGCTCGCCGGCATCGCGCTGGCTTTCGTGCCGGGCATGCCCACGCCGGAATTGCCGCCCGAACTGATCCTGCTGCTGGTGCTGCCACCGCTGATCTATTCGTCGGCGGTCGCCATGAGCTGGCGCGAGTTCAAATTCAATCTCCGCCCGATCATTCTGTTGTCGGTCGGATGCGTCATCTTTACCGCTTTCGCGGTCGCCGCCGCGACGCATTACCTGATCGGGTTGCCGTGGAACGTCGGCTTTCTTCTGGGAGCCATCGTCGCGCCGCCTGACGTCGTGGCGCCGCTGGCGGTTGCCCGCAAGCTCGCCATCCCGCGCCGTATCATGGTGGTGCTGGAGGGCGAGGGATTGGCGAACGACGCGACCGCGCTGATCCTGTATCGTTTCGCGGTAGTCGCCATTTCGACCGGCGTGTTTTCGCTTCCAAAAGCCATCGGAGAATTCTCGGCCATCGTCGCCGGAGAGGCGACTTTCGGGATCGCGGTGGGCTGGCTCTCCTTGCGGGTGCGGCACTGGGCGCGCGATCCGCAGGTCGAAATCACCTTGTCGCTGATCACGCCCTATGTGGCCTATTGGCTGCCGGAGCATTTCGGAGGCTCCGGCGTCATCGCCACCGTCGCGTGCGGGCTTTACATGAGCTGGAATGGACCGTTGTTGATCCCCGCTGCCACGCGCTTGCAGGGCATCTTCTTTTGGGGACTCGTGATCTATCTGATCGAGGGGCTGCTGTTCCTGTTGACCGGATTCCAGATGCGGCTCCTGTTCGAACGATCCAAGGCGTTTCCGCTCGACGATATCCTGATCGCAACCGCCCTCGTCACCGCGATGATCGTCATCGCGCGTTTCGCCTGGACCTTTCCCGCAATCTATTTGCCGCGGATTATCAAGCGCGTGCGCCTGCGCGACCCATCGCCGCCATGGCAATGGGCGTTTGTGATTTCTTTCACCGGGGTCCGCGGCGCGGTTTCGCTGGCGGCGGCGCTCGCGTTGCCGCTGGCGCTGTCGGACGGCAGCCCGTTTCCCTACCGCGACCTGATCCTGTTTGTCGCCTTCGGCGTCATTTTCATCACGCTGGTCGGGTTTGGACTTGGCTTGCCGACGATCGTCCGCTGGCTTGGCGTCGCGCAGGCCGGCCGCAGCGAGCGTTTTTCCGAGCTTGAATCGGAAGTCGCGGCGCGGCGCGAGGCTCTCGACGCCGCGCTCAAGTCACTCGACAGGATCACAGAGCACCGCGAAATATCCGATGAAGTCATCCAGCTTTTGCGCGCGCGGCACGAAACCCGCGCCAATCAGCTACCCAATTCGCTCGATCCGGACGCGCGCTTGCTGTCGGCGACAGGAACCGACCTGACACGAGAGTTGATTTCAGCCGAGCGGAAATTCATTCACGTCCTGCTGCGCGACGGCAAGATCACCGACGAAACCAGGCGGCACATCGAACGCGATCTCGACCTGGAGGAGGCAAGCCTTGCGAACCGCGAATTTCGCGACGATCAGCCGTAACGCCGCCGGCTAAAATCGCCTAATGCACTCCGGGCCGGGCGCGCTCGAAGCTCAGCTGGAAACGCCCATCAGCATCTTCGCAAGTTCATCCGGCGCGGTCACCATCGCATCGTGGCCGGTGGCGATTTCGGCCCAGCGCCAGCCGGCTTGCGCCTTCACCCAGTCGCGTGACGCCTGAAGCGCCGCATAGGACGGGTTGGTGCAATGAATATAAGTCCGCGGCAGATTGTTGCCGACCGGCCCCTTGATATTCTGCCTGCTGGTATAGGTCGAAAGCGGATGCGGCGTCAGCCGGCGCTTGACCCATTCGGCATCATGGGCGTCCAACACCCCGAACGCCGACGGCGGTGGATTGGGAAGGCTCAAGCCGCCGCTCGATTCCTCCGCCAGCTTGCGCCGCGCCGCCACGACATCGGCCGGCAGACTGTCGAACGGACTCTTGCCGCCCTCCACCATCAGCGAATCCAGATAGACCAAATGGCGGATACGTTCCGGCACCACGTCGGCGACGCCGCTGATCGCCAGCCCGCCGAAGGAGTGACCGACCAGCACGATCTTGCTCAACTCCTCCGCCTCGATGACGTTGACGATATCCGTCCTGAATGTGTCGAGCGTGATGTCCTTCGAGAGCAGATGCCTGCGTTCGCCAAGCCCGGTTTGCGTCGGCGTAAAGACCTGATGGCCTGCCGCGCGCAAGCGATCCGCGACCCGGCTCCAGCACCAGCCGCCATGCCAGGCGCCGTGAACCAGCACGAAGGTCTGAGCTGACGTTTGTGCTGCGGCCATTTTGTCTCCTGCGTCCGCTGCGAATCCCGTAACCACCGATGTCCTGGGTATGGCCCGACGTTCCATGATCGCTGCCCCTTATGCGATTCTTGGCTTCGTTGGTCCGGCTCGCGGCGTCGGACCTGCGTTCGGCAGGAAATCAGGGTTTCAAAAATCGACGGGAATGACAAGTTGTCATTCGAACGCCGCAAAGAAAGCCTTATCGTTTTGCCGCTTTCCGAGGACCGACACCGATGATCCCACCTGTCAAACCAGGCGTCACGTTGCCCATGCCGATGGATCTGGTCATCGAGACCGAGCGGCTTATCTTGCGGCGGTGGCGGGACGCCGACGTGGCGCCGAACACGGAGATGCTTGCCGATCCCGACAGCGCGCGATTCATCACCTCGGCCGGCAAGCCGGTCCTCGATCCGTTTGCCGGCTGGTGCAACGCGGCGATCATGGCGGGACATTGGGCGCTCCACGGCTTCGGTCTGTTTGTGGTCGAGGAAAAACAGACGGGCCGCTATCTCGGGCGTGTCGGCCCGTGGTTTCCCGAGGGATGGCCGGGCCTTGAAGTCGGCTGGGGTATCGCCAAAAGTTTTCGCGGCCGGGGCTACGCGGTCGAGGCTGCGACGGCCTCGATCGATTGGACCTTCGCGACTTTTGCGATCGACATGATCGTCCACGTCATTCGCCCGGAGAATGTCGCATCACAAAACGTCGCACGACGCCTCGGAGCGACCATCGAAAGCCAGGTTGAACTGTTCGACCATGCCTCCGATTTATGGGTGACGCGGCGCGACGCCTGGACGGCGCGACGC
>NZ_JBAVCF010000768.1:0-13970 GCF_049586575.1 Bradyrhizobium sp. | reverse complement strand
CTTGGAGGCCGAACTGCTCGGACAGGGCGACAGCCAGGTCGAAGCGGTCAATCTGCGCCGCGCGCTGGCGGGGCGCGGAATGCCGCCGCGCCATGCGCTCGACGTCCTGATCGCCTTCCGCATGGACGTGACCAAACTTCGTTACGAGACCTGGGACGAGGTGATCCATTATTGCCGGTATTCGGCAATGCCGGTCGGCAGGTTCATGCTCGACGTCCACGGCGAGGATAGGTCCACCTGGCCGGCCTCGGATGCGCTTTGTGCCGGCTTGCAGATCAACAATCATCTTCAGGACTGCGGCAAGGACTTCAGGAATCTCAACCGTGTCTACCTGCCGCGCGATGCGCTCGCCACCAGCGGCGCTTCCGTCGAGCAACTGGGGGAGGTGCGTGCCGCGCCGCCGCTGCTGCAATGTCTGCAATCGCTGGCCGTACGCAACGAAGTGCTGCTCGAGCAGAGCAAATCGCTGGCAGCGGAGGTGAGGGATTTCCGGCTTGGGCTTGAGATATCGGTCATCCAGTCTTTTGCCGACCGGATCGTGCGCCTTCTCAGGGTGCGCGACCCATTGTCCGAGCGGGTACACCTTAATCCGCTCGAACTGCTCGCATTCAGCCTTGGCGGCATGGCCGCGGAGTCGGCCCGCCGTCTCTTGGGGCGTCGCCCGGTTTCGAAACCCGCGGCCGGCGCATGACCGGAGAGGTGGCCACAGCCAATCCCGGTTACGGGACCACCGCGTCGGGCAGCTCGTTCTATGCCGCGATGCGCATCCTTCCGCGGGAGCAGCGGGAGGCGATGTTTCAGATCTACAGTTTCTGCCGGCAGGTCGACGATATCGCCGATTCCGACGGTCCGCGCGAACAACGCTTGGCGGCGCTGCAGCAGTGGCGTGCAGACATCGACGCGCTCTATCAGGGCCATCCGCCGGCGCGCCTGCGCGACTATGCCGCCTCGGTCCAGCAGTTCGGCTTGGAGCGCGAGGATTTTCTGGCGATCGTCGACGGTATGGAGATGGATATCCCGCAGGACATCCGCGCACCGGATCTTGCGACGCTCGATCTTTATTGTGACCGCGTCGCAAGCGCCGTCGGACGCCTCTCGGTGCGGGTGTTCGGCCTGCCGCGCGGGGACGGTATCCAACTCGCCCATCATCTCGGCCGCGCGTTGCAACTGACCAACATTCTGCGCGACATCGACGAAGATGCCGCGATCGGGAGGCTTTACCTGCCGAAGGAAGGTCTGCTGCAGGCGGGGATCACCTCGACCGATCCGCTTGTCGTTGCGGCCGACCCCAGGTTGCCGAAGGTTTGCGCGCCGCTGGTGGAGCGGGCGAGAGGTCATTTTGCGGAAGCCGACGCGATCATGGCCCGCAATTCGCGCCGCGCCGTACGGGCGCCGCGGATCATGTCGAAATACTACGGCGCCATTCTGAAATTGCTTGTTGCGCGAGGGTTCGCTAACCCGCGACCGCCGGTTCGCCTGAACAAGGTGGCCCGCATCGCCATTCTGCTACGCCACGCTTTTTTCTGACGCTCACGAACTTCAAACACACTCGTCTCATGCAAAAAGTTGCCCATATTGTCGGCGCGGGAATTTCTGGCCTTTCAGCTGCCGTGAGGCTGGCGAACGCGAACTTCAAGGTGCACCTCTACGAGGCCACGCAACAGGCGGGCGGACGTTGCCGATCCTATTTCGATGCCGCCACCAACCTGACCATCGACAACGGCAATCACCTTCTGCTTTCGGGCAACCATCACGCGCTGGCCTATGCGAAGTCGATCGGCACCGAAGCGGGGCTGGTGGGACCGAAACGCGCCCAGTTTCCCTTTGTCGATCTTTCGACCGGAAAACGCTGGCAGCTCGACCTCGGCGATGGCCGTTTGCCATTCTGGGTCTTCGATGCGGCGCGACGGGTGCCGGACACCGGCTTGAGCGATTATCTGGCGTTGATGCCGCTGATCTGGTCTTCGCCCAGAAGGCTCATCGGCGACGCCATCCCCTGCAAGGGCGTGCTGTACCAGCGGCTGGTGCAGCCGCTGTTGCTGGCGGCGCTCAATGTCGATCCACCGGAGGGATCCGCCGGCCTTGCCGGCGCCGTTGTGCGTGAGACGCTGCTGGCCGGCGGACAGGCTTGCCGGCCGCTGATCGCGCGCGATGGCTTGAGCGCGGTGTTGATCGAGCCGGCGATCAGGCTGTTGCAGGACAACGGCGCCGAGGTCCGGTTCGGACATGAACTGCGCGGATTTGGCAGCACGGCCGACCGCGTCGACGAACTGAAGTTTGGCGAGGAGACGGTTTCGCTCGCACCCTCCGATGTCGTGGTGCTGGCCGTGCCGCCGCGGCCTGCCGCCGCGCTGCTTCCGGGACTGAAAACGCCGACCAAATTCCGCGCCATTGTGAACGCTCACTTCCGCTTCGACCCCCCGGAAGGCGCGCCGCCGATTTTGGGCGTCGTGGGGGGGCTGGTGGAATGGCTTTTCACGTTCCCTCAGCGCCTCTCGATCACCATCAGCGGCGCGGACCGCCTGGTCGACATGCCGCGTGAGGAGCTTGCCCAGGCCATTTGGCGGGATATCGGCCAGGCGGCGGGCATCACAGCCGAACTGCCGCCCTGGCAGATCGTGCGCGAACGCCGCGCCACATTTGAGGCAACGCCGGAACAGAACGCGTTGCGGCCGGGCGCCACGACAGCCTTGAAAAACCTGTTTCTTGCCGGCGATTGGACTGATACGGGGTTGCCGGCAACCATCGAAGGTTCGGTGCGGTCGGGTGACCGCGCCGCCGATCTCGTCCTCGCCGGCAGGTGATCGGCAAGGCCGGGACTTCAGTGAGATCGGACGGACAAGGTCAGGCAATGTCGAACGGCATGCATTCCGCAACGAGCAAGCTTGAGGGTGGAAGCGCCCTCGAGGCGAGCATCGATTCAGCAACGCAGGCACTGCTGGGATATCGACAGGCGGACGGGCACTGGGTATTCGAGCTTGAGGCCGACTGCACCATTCCCTCCGAATATGTGCTTCTCGCTCACTATCTGGGCGAGCCGGCCGATACGGTGCTGGAAGCGAAAATCGCCAATTATCTGCGGCGGATTCAGGGCGCCCATGGCGGCTGGCCGCTGGTCCATGACGGCGAGTTCGACATGAGCGCGAGCGTCAAGGCCTACTTCGCCTTGAAGATGATCGGCGATTCCGTCGATGCGCCCCACATGGCGCGGGCGCGCGAGGCGATCCATGCGCGCGGCGGCGCCAGCAAAAGCAACGTGTTCACGCGCTTCATGCTCGCGCTGTTCGGCGTGACGACGTGGCGCAGCGTGCCGGTGCTTCCGGTCGAGATCACGCTGCTGCCGATGTGGTCGCCATTTCACCTGAACAAGATTTCCTACTGGGCCCGCACGACGCTGGTGCCGCTCCTGGTGTTGGCGGCGTTGAAGCCGCGCGCGAAAAATCCAAAGGGCGTCGGCATCGATGAGCTGTTCCTCGAGGACCCGCGCTCGATCGGCATGACGTCCAAGGCGCCGCACCAGAGCCGGGGCTGGTTTTGGCTGTTTCGTTCGCTCGACAGCGTGCTTCGGGTGATCGAGCCGCTGTTTCCGAAAAGGCTGCGCGCCCGCGCCATCGATGCGGCCGTGGCCTTCATCGAAGAGCGGCTGAATGGCGAAGACGGGCTGGGCGCGATCTTCCCGCCGATGGCCAACGTTGTGATGATGTATGAGGCGCTCGGCAAGGATGCGGACTATCCTCCGCGCGCTGTCACGCGGCGGGGCCTCGCCAAGCTGCTGGTGATCGGAGAGGACGAAGCCTATTGCCAGCCATGCGTGTCGCCGGTGTGGGACACCGCGCTGGTCTGTCATGCCTTGCTGGAAGCCGGAAGCGAGCCCGCACTGGCGCCTGCCAAACAGGGGCTGGACTGGCTCGTGCCCAGACAGGTTCTGGATGTGAAGGGAGACTGGGCGGTCAAGGCCCCGCAGACCCGTCCAGGAGGATGGGCGTTCCAATACAACAACGCCCATTACCCGGATCTCGACGACACCGCGGTCGTCGTCATGGCGATGGATCGCGCCCGCGGTAGCTTGCCGAACCCCGCCTACGACGCGGCAATCGCGCGTGGACGTGAGTGGATCGAGGGCATGCAGAGCAGGGACGGGGGTTGGGCCGCCTTCGATATCAATAATCTCGAATATTACCTCAATAACATTCCGTTCTCGGACCACGGCGCCTTGCTGGACCCGCCGACCGAAGACGTCACGGCCCGCTGCATTTCCATGCTGGCCCAGCTCGGGGAAAACGCCAGTACGAGCCCGGCGGTGGCGGCAGGCGTCGCCTATCTGCGCAAGACCCAATTGGCGGAGGGGTCCTGGTACGGACGCTGGGGCCTGAACTACATTTACGGGACCTGGTCGGTGCTGTGCGGGCTCAACGCCGCAGGCGTCGGCCACCAGGACCCGATGGTGCGGAAGGCTGCCGACTGGCTGCTTTCGATCCAGAACGCCGACGGCGGCTGGGGGGAGGATGCGACCAGCTACCGACTCGACTATAAGGGCTTTGACCAGGGATTTGACGGGGGCCCGACGACGGCCTCGCAAACGGCATGGGCCTTGCTTGGCCTGATGGCGGCCGGAGAGGTCGAAAATCCGGCCGTGGTCCGTGGTGTGGAGTACCTCATGGCCACACAGACCCAAAAGGGCCTGTGGGATGAACAACGCTATACGGCAACAGGCTTTCCTCGGGTGTTTTATCTGCGCTATCATGGCTATTCGAAATTCTTCCCGCTCTGGGCGTTGGCGCGGTATCGGAATTTGCGAAAGACCAACAGCAGGGTGGTAGGGGTCGGAATGTGAGATTGGGGACAGGGGCGGGCACGCCGGTGGGAAAGGTCGACCCGCGGCCGGTGCTTATTGTGACTGGTCTGATTCAGGAGGCCCGGATCGCGTCCGGGCCGGGAATGACCGTTATCTGCAGCAGTAGCGATCCGCAGCAATTGCGCGCGCTGCTCACGGTATTCGATCCCGCGACGATCCGGGGAGTGATCAGCTTCGGCGTGGCCGGGGGGCTCGATCCTACCTTGAAGTCCGGCGATATCGTGGTGGCGACCGAGGTGCTGGCGGGCGATGCTCGTTGGCTCGCCGGCCTTGCCCTGAACGACGATGTGATGGCTGGATTTGGTTTCGGGCGCCGGCGGATCGTCAGGGGACGCCTGGCGGGCGCTGAGCAGGTAGTCGCCGCCCGTCACCTCAAGGAGGCGCTGCACCTGGAAACCGGTGCTGCGGCCGTCGACATGGAAAGCCATATCGCGGCGGAGTATGCCGACAAGGCCGGGCTACCGTTTGCCGCGCTGCGGGTCGTCAGCGACCCGGCCCACCGGGCTTTGCCGTCGCTCGCCAGGGCGGCCATCAAGCCGAACGGCGATATCGACCTGCGCAAGGTCCTGCGCAGCGTCGCGCGAAATCCGCGGTCGCTGCGCGATCTGGTCGCGACCGGGATCGACTTCAACCGGGCTCTTCGCAGCCTACGCGGCTGTCGAGGCCTTCTGCTGGGCAGCGAGGGCCTCGTCCCGGCGAATCTCTGACAGCCGCTTCTGCACTTCCGCAGAGAAGATGTACTGAGCGGGCCGCTGCTTGGTGAGATCGATTTCGGGCGCCATCGGGCCCGTCGTCCGGACGCCACGCACGGCCACCGCCAGCGCCTTCAGCGGATTGCTGAAAGCGGCGTTCGCCGCCGTCGGCTCATAGCCGCAATGGGCCATACAGTCGGCGCACTTCTCATACTTGCCGGTGCCGTAGGTGTCCCAGTCCGTCGTGTCCATCAGCTCCTTGAAGGTCTTGGCGTAGCCTTCACCGAGCAGATAGCAGGGCTTCTGCCAGCCGAAGATGTTACGGGCGGGCATACCCCACGGCGTGCATTCGTAGCTCTGGTTTCCGGCCAGGAAGTCCAGGAACAGGCTGGAATGCATGAAGTTCCACTTCTTGCCCTTGCCGCGCGCGAACACGTCGCGGAATAGATTCTTGGTCTTGGTGCGGTTGAGGAAGTGCGCTTGGTCGGGCGCGCGCTCGTACGCATAGCCCGGTGACATCGAAACGCCGACACCGAGTTCGACGGTCAAGTCGAGGAATTTGGCGATGTCCTCGGCCGAATGCCCGTCGAAGATCGTCGCGTTGACGTTGACCGCAAAACCCTTGGCCTTGGCGGCCTTGATCGCCGAGACGGCACGCTCGAACACGCCTTCCTGCGACACGGCCTTGTCGTGATGATCCTTCAACCCGTCGAGATGGACGGAGAAAAACAGGTAGGGCGACGGTTCGAACAGATGCAGCTTCTTCTCGAGCAACAAGGCATTGGTGCAGAGCGAGACGAATTTCTTGCGTTCCACCAGGCCGCGAACAATTTCGCCGATGTCCTTGTGAATCAACGGTTCTCCGCCGGGGATGGCCACCATCGGTGCGCCACATTCCTCGGCTGCATCCCAGCACTCCTGCGCCGTCATCCGGCGATTGAGGATCGCATCGGGATAATCGATCTTGCCGCAGCCGACGCAAGCGAGGTTGCAGCGAAACAGCGGTTCCAGCATCAGCACCAGCGGAAACTTTTTCCGGCCCATCAGCTTCTGCTTCATCAGATAGCCGCCGATGCGAATTTCCTTGAAGAACGGTATTGCCATCACGTGTCTTTCTGCATCCAGGGGATTGAGGAGTTTATCAGCCTACGGCTAACTCAGCCGGAAGCCGAAATTCGATATTTTCTTCGCGGCCCGGAAGCACCGAAACCGCGACCGGTCCGATGCGCCTTAAGGCTTCGATCACGTCGTCAACCAGTACCTCCGGCGCCGAAGCGCCGGCGGTGATGCCGACGGCTTTGGCGTCCTTCAGCCATTCCGGATTGAGTTCACTGCCATCGGCAATCAGGTAACTCGCCACGCCGACTTCGGTGCCGATTTCGCGCAGCCGGTTTGAATTGGAACTGTTGTTGGCCCCAACGACCAGTATAACGTCTACGAGCTTGCTCAGATCCCTTACCGCAGATTGACGGTTCTGTGTCGCATAGCAGATATCCCGGATGTCCGGGCCTTGAATATCTGTAAATCGCTGGTGGAGGGCGGCAATGATGTCCTTGGTGTCGTCCACGCTGAGCGTGGTTTGGGTGATATAGGCCACCGGAGCGTCAGCCGGCAGGGTCAGCGCCGCGACGTCGTCGACATCCTGGACCAGCAACACCGGGCCTGAAACCTGCCCCATGGTACCTTCGACCTCTGGATGGCCGGCGTGGCCGATCAGCACGAGGGACCGGCCCTTCGACATGTAGCGCTTGCCCTGGTTGTGGACCTTGGTCACCAGCGGGCAGGTGGCGTTCAGCACGGGTAGCCCACGTGCGGCGGCTTCCTCTTCGACGCTCCGCGCCACGCCGTGGGCGCTGAACACCGTGACCGCTTGCGGCGGAACCTCGGAAAGGTCCTCGACGAAGATCGCCCCTTTGTTTTTCAGGCTTTCGACCACGTATTTGTTGTGAACGATCTCATGACGCACATAGACCGGCGGGCCATACTTCTCGAGCGCGCGTTCGACGATCTCAATCGCACGGACGACGCCCGCGCAAAAGCCGCGCGGCTGCGCCAGATAAACTTCCATTGGACGGCCGTTACGCAAATTAAGCTACCCTCGTTTTGGCGCTCCGTCCGATCAGGACGTCGGCCAACATTTGTAATATCCGCAACTGCAATATCTACTCCAACCGCATCCGGGCCTGTTGGGGCAGGGCTTTGTGTCAAAAAAAGACCGTATAGGAAAGGCTGCTCAGGCGGGATGGTTCACGGGACAAATATAGCAGTGCCCAGAGTTAATTTAGGTAAAATGGTACAGATTTTCGGAGATGCCACCCGCAACCACCTCACAGCTGCGTCATTGCGCCCGGTTAGATCGTGATCTCGTGCTTACCGGCCCGGATTTGGCGTTTTCTGAGGCTCTTTTGGCCAGCAGCGCGGAAAAAACCCGCAAAACAACATTAGATTGGCCCGGGGAACTCCGCTAGACAGCGGGGCGTTTCCGGCAGGCCGTTAACTCCAGAAAGATCAGTTGTGCTGACAAAGATAGTTGTTTCGATTGTCCAGGCCTGCACCCGGTTTGCCGCCACGACTGTCTTGATTGCCCTCGCCCTTGCGATCGGGGCCGGCTTTTATGCTGCCGAACATTTCGAAATCAATACCGACATCAACACGCTGATTTCTTCCAAGCTCGACTGGCGCAAGCGCGACATTCAGTTTGACGATGCTTTCGACCGCGACCGCACGATTCTGGCGGTGGTAGAGGCGCCGACCCCTGAACTGACGAATTCGGCGAGTGCGGCGCTCTATCAGAAGCTCTCCGGTGACAAGCAGCATTTCGAGTCCTTGCAGCCGCTCGGTTCGGGCGAGTTCTTTGAAAAGAACGCGTTTTTGTTTCTCCCGAAGGACCAGGTCGCCCATCTCACTGGACAATTTGAATCGGCGGCGCCGCTCATTGAGATCATGGCCGGCGATCCGTCCCTGCGCGGGCTGACGGGGGCGCTGGAGACCGTGCTGGCCGGCGTCAAGCGTGGTCAGGTCAAACTCGACAGCACTGAGCGTCCCCTCAACCAGATATCCCAGACGGTCGAGGACGTGCTGAAGAACGGCAATGCGACATTCTCCTGGCGCCAGCTGCTGAGCGACAAGCCTCTGACCGACGCCGATCGGCGCGCCTTCATCGAATTCAAGCCGATTCTGGATTTCAATGCGCTCGAGCCCGGCAAGGCGGCAACCGATGCGATCCGAAAGGCCGCGAGCGATATCAACCTCGCGGGCCAATATGGTGCGCGGGTCAGGCTGACGGGCCCGGTGCCCATCGCCAACGAGGAGTTTGCGACGGTCGCTGACGGCGCCGTCGTCAATGGGATGGGGACCGTTCTGGTGGTGCTTGTCATTCTGTGGCTGGCGTTGCATTCGGCGAAGATTATCTCTGCGGTGTTCGCGAACCTGTTGATCGGTCTTACGATCACGACAGCAATCGGCCTGAAGATGGTCGGCTCGCTCAATCTGCTTTCGATTGCCTTTGCCGTTTTGTTTGTGGGACTGGGGGTGGATTTCGGCATTCAGTTCAGCGTCCGCTATCGTTCGGAGCGTTTCAAAGGCAACGATCTGAAGACAGCGCTGGCAAAGGCCGCCGAACGTTCCGCAGTTCCGCTCTCGCTCGCGGCGATGGCGACCGCATCGGGATTTATGTCGTTTCTGCCGACCGACTATAAAGGCGTTTCCGAACTCGGCGAGATCGCCGGCGTCGGCATGCTGGTTGCCTTTCTCTCGAGTATCACCGTCTTGCCGGCGTTGCTCAGCCTGCTTAATCCGCCAGGGGAAGACGACCCGGTCGGCTATGCCTTTTTAGCCCCGGTCGATCATTTCCTCGAAAAGCACCGCGTGATCGTGGTTGGCGGAACCTTGCTGGTCGCGGCCGCCGGCCTGCCGCTGCTTTATTTCCTCCACTTCGATTTCAATCCCATGCACTTGCGCAATCCCAATGTTGAATCGATCGCGACGTTTCTCGACCTGAGAAAGGATCCGAACACCGGCGCCAACGCCATCAACGTGATGACGAACTCGGAAGCCGATGCGAAAAAGATCGAAGCCAAGCTTTCCCAACTGCCGGAAGTGCTCAACGTCGTCTCGCTGGACAGTTTCGTGCCGGAAGATCAGCCGGAAAAATTGCGGCTGATCGCGCAGGGAGCGAAGGTGCTCAATCCGGTGCTTAATCCTGACTCGATCGACGAGGCGCCGTCGGATGCGGAAAACGTCGATGCCTTGAAAGGTACGGCAGAAAGTCTGCGCAAGACGGCGGGCGATGCGAAAGGCCCGGGGGCCGTAGCGTCGCGGCGGCTTGCCGACGATCTGTCAAAGCTTGCCGATTCGAATGAGGCCACGCGTCAAAAAACCCAGGCCATCTTCGTCGCGCCATTGAAAGTCGTGCTCGATCAACTCAAGAACGCGTTGCAGGCAAGGCCAGTCAGCCTGAACACCTTGCCGGCCGATCTGGTGAGTGGCTGGAAGACCAAGGATGGCCTGATGCGCGTCGAGGCCGAGCCGCGCGGCGATCCGAACGACAACGAAACGCTGCGCAAATTTGCCGCCGCCGTGCTTGCCGCCGAACCGACCGCGATCGGCGGTCCGGTATCGATTCTCAAGTCCGGCGACACGGTCGTGAAGGCTTTTATTCACGCCGGATTCTGGGCGCTGCTCGTGATCAGTTTGCTGCTCTGGATCACGTTGCGGCGCATCACCGATGTGCTTCTGACGCTGGTGCCGCTCCTGGTGGCGGGCGCGGTGACACTCGAGATCTGCGTGCTGATCGACCTGCCGCTCAACTTCGCCAATATCGTCGCGCTGCCCTTGCTGCTCGGCGTCGGCGTCGCCTTCAAGATTTACTATATTACGGCGTGGCGTTCCGGGAGAACGAATCTGCTGCAATCAAGCCTGACGCGCGCGATCTTTTTTAGCGCGCTAACAACGGCCACTGCGTTCGGCAGTCTGTGGCTGTCGAGCCACCCCGGAACCGCAAGCATGGGCAAGCTTCTGGCGCTGTCGCTGGTGACAACGCTTGCCGCGGTGTTGCTGTTTCAGCCAGCGTTAATGGGAAAACCGCGCGATGTCGGGGAGTAGGCAGATATCTCCGACGGGGTCAGCGGCCGCAGCGGCCGCCGTTTGCTTCTGACCCATTTTCGCCGCTTGGTCGGCGCCGGTAGTTTTCGGGGGAACCGTAGTTTTTGGGGGTACCGTGGTCTTCGTAGCTTTTGCTAGGCTGTTTGCGCTGGTCGGTGGAACGGGGCCGGGGATTCGGGTCCAGGTTTCCCCGCCGCACAAAAAGCCAAGCACGCAGCCTTTGATTTCCAGCTTATCGGAATCAATGGGCTTGATGGTCGAGCTGTAGGTTTTTCCGTCGTTGGCGTTGTAAACTTCGCCCTCCCACTGATCGACCACCCCGGGCTTCTTTTTCATATTGATGAGGATTGGTATGCCCAGCGTTGGTCTGCTCCTCTTGGAGGCATCGGGATTGTGTGCGTCGACGCCCCCGGGATCCTTCTCCCAGATCACCGCGCCCCACATGTTGCCGTTACATTCCGCGACGCGGATATGGGCCACACCATCCGCCACGCGCCAGTCTCCGGTCGGATCCGCCGCCAATGCGGACGCTGTCGTCAAGGCGGAAAACATTCCAAAAAAAATAGCGGTGCGCGTGATATCTCGTGGGCAGTGCAACATGGCGTAACCTATGCTCAAAAGAATGATGGGAAGGATGGCAAAACGCCGCACAGGGCGTTTTCGGTTGACGGAACGGGCACTAACCGAAGTATCTAGCTGATGACATATTCCAATCTAGACGTTTCTGAGATGTTTGTGGACCTGCAGGGGCAACGCAGCTCCATGCACGCGCGCCATTTGAACGAGCAGCTCGTTCGAGTTCTCAAAACGATTGGATATGATGTCGGTTTCCAGAAGGGCCAAGGTCAATACCTGTACGATCGCGAGGGCGCTCGCTATCTCGATCTATTGAGCGGTTTTGGCGTTTTTGCGATTGGACGGAACCATCCGGCCCTGCGCAAGGCGCTCAAGAGTGTCATCGACAGCGATCTTCCCAACCTGGTGCAGCTCGACGTTTCAACCCTCGCCGGCGTGCTCGCGGAGCGATTGCTCAAATATGTGCCATATCTGGACAAGGTCTTTTTCGCAAATTCAGGCGCGGAGTGCGTCGAGGCCGCGATCAAGTTCGCCCGTGGCGCCACCGGCCGGCCAGGCATCGTCTATTGCGCGCATGCCTATCACGGGCTGACCTATGGTGCGCTATCGCTCACCGACGATCCGAATTTCCGTGGTGGATTTCAGCCGCTGCTTCCCGGCTGCACCTCGATTCCGTTTAACGACCTCGCGGCGCTCGAGCAGGCGCTGTCTTCGCGTGAAGTCGCTGCTTTCATTTTCGAGCCGATCCAGGGCAAGGGCGTCAACATGCCCACCGACGAATTCCTGCCCGGCGCGGCTGCGCTCTGTCGCAAGTACGGCACGCTGATGGTTGCCGACGAAATTCAGACTGGCATGGGGCGAACGGGGCGCTTCCTCGCGGTTGAGCACTGGAACGTCGAACCCGATATGGTTCTGTTGTCTAAAGCGCTTTCGGGCGGTCACGTGCCGGTTGGCGCCGTGCTCATGCGCAAGGGTGTCTTCGACAAGATCTTCAGTCAGATGGATCGCGCACTTGTGCACGGTTCGACGTTTGCAAAGAACGATCTGGCGATGGCCGCCGGCATCGCGACGCTTGAGGTCATCAAGACGGAGAAGCTGGTCGAGGCCGCCGCCAAGCGCGGCGCCGAACTGCGGCTCGCACTGAACCGGATGGTTCCGGAATACGAGCTGTTGAAGGACGTGCGTGGCAAGGGATTGATGATAGGCCTTGAGTTCGGCTCGCCGAAATCGTTGCGGCTGAAAGCTTCCTGGAATGTGTTGGAGACCGCCAACAAGGGTCTGTTCTGTCAGCTGATTACAGTCCCCTTGTTCAAGGACCACAAGATACTCACCCAGGTGTCAGGCCATGGCAGCCACACCATCAAGCTGCTGCCGCCGCTGACCATCACCGAAGAAGACTGCAACTGGATCGAGCGCGCGTTCGATTCCGTGATCGCGTCCAGTCACAAGGTCCCCGGCGCCATCTGGTCGCTCGGCAAGACGCTGGTCGACAACGCGGTTCGCAAGTCAGCGTAAGCGCTTCAACGCGAATCTTCCAGGATCATCGCCGCACCCTTTTCGGCGATCATTGCGGTCGGGGTGTTGGTATTGCCCGAGGTTATCGTGGGCATGACCGATGCGTCTGCGACCCGAAGCCCCGCCAGGCCACGAAAGCGCAAGCGCTCGTCGACGACGGCCATCGGATCGTTGGCCGCTCCCATTTTCGCTGTTCCCACCGGATGGAAGATCGTCGTCCCGATGTCGCCGGCGGCCTTCGCCAGCGAGGCTTCGTCGTCGCCGACTGACGGGCCCGGCAAAAATTCTTCCGGATGATAACGCTCAAGCGCTTGCTGTTTCATCAGGCGTCGCGTGGTGCGGATGGCGTCGGCGGCGACCTGACGGTCTTCAGCGGTCGAGAGATAATTTGGCGCGATCGAAGGCGCCTGATCCGCAGCCGCCGATTTGATCCGCACCGTGCCACGCGATACCGGCTGCAAGTTGCAGGCGCTGACTGTGATCGCTGAAAAGCGGTGCAGCGGATCGCCAAACTTGTCGAGCGACAACGGCTGGACGTGGAACTGGATGTTGGCCCGGTCGCGGTTCGGGTCGGAGCGCGTGAAAATGCCGAGCTGCGAGGGCGCCATGGTCAGCGGCCCGCGCCGCCGGAAGGCGTAGTCGAGCCCCATCAGGCCGCGCCGCACCAGGGAATAATAGGTTTCGTTGAGCGTGCGCACCCCGGTGACCTTGTAGATCGCGCGCTGCTGCAAATGGTCCTGCAGGTTTCGCCCGACACCGGGCCGGTCAACGACGCTGGTGATACCGAGTGGGGTGAGCCATTCTGCCGGACCAATGCCGGATCGATGCAAAACCTGCGTCGAGCCGATTGAACCGGCAGAGAGGATGACTTCACCTTTGGTGCGGGCCTCGAACACCTTGCCGTCTCTTGCGAACACAACGCCGACGGCGCGGCCGTTCTCGACGATGAGGCGGTCGACCAGCACGTTTTTCTCAAGGCGCAGGTTGGCGCGCTTCAAAACCGGCTTGAGAAAGCCGCGGGCCGAAGACCAGCGGCGCCCGCGCTTCTGGTTGACGTGGAAATAACCGACGCCTTCATTGTCGCCAGTGTTGAAATCCGGAATCTTACGAATCCCCATCTGCTCGGCTGCATCGCCGACGGCATCGAGGATCGCCCACGACAGCCGCGGCGCCTCGATACGCCAGCCGCCGCCGGTGCCGTGGTGTTCGCTCTCGCCGAGAAAGTGATC
>NZ_JBAVCF010000767.1:0-6845 GCF_049586575.1 Bradyrhizobium sp. | reverse complement strand
GTTGAACGATCCGCTCACGTATTGCGTCAGGGATACGATTCCAGACGTGCTTCGGCCTTATAGACGGTGGCAAGCTGATCCTCTTGACCGGCCAGTTCGTGGTGCTGGCGCTGTTCGTTGTACTCGGATTTCTTTCGGTGCGGAGATTTCATCCGCCGCCTGCTTACACAAACGCATGCTGCTTCCACGGAATCAGGACGCGTTCCACCCAATTGACACCGCGATTGAGCAGCACGGCGAGCGCCGCGATGACGATCAACGGTGCAAAATATTTGGCGAGCGACAGCGTCTCGCCATAGAACTGAGACATGTAGCCGATGCCGGTCGCGACGATCAGCAATTGCCCGACGATGATGCCGACCAGCGCGCGGCCGACCGCGATGCGCAGCCCGGCGAAGATATAAGGCAGCGCCGACGGCAACACCACGATAAGCAGGATTTCACGTCTGGTGCCGCCGAGCGAGCGCGCTACCTCGACCAGAAAACTGTCCGTCTCCTTTGCCCCGTTTTCGACGGTGAGCAATTGCGGAAACACCGCCGACACGAACACAAAGACAACGAGTGTCAGGTTACCGACACCAAACCAGGCGATGAACAGCGGCAGCCAGGCGATATTTGGGATCGACCAGAACACGAAGATATACGGGTCGAGAATGCGGGCTGCTGGACGAAAGATTCAGAGCACCAGACCAAGTGCCGTGCCGACGATGAAGGCGACGACGAGGCCGACGGCGAACGGCCAGATGGTCTGCGCGGTGGCGCGCACCAATTCCCCGGAGGCCGTCAGCGTGACGAAGGCAGTGAAGACGTCGATCGTCGCCGCACTCATAACTCCTCCTTGATACTCTGCCACGCAATGCTGCGCAGCCGTGTGAATTCCACCTCGGCCCTCGCATCGTAGCTGTAACGCGGCTGCGGCAGCTTCACCTCTAGCACCTGTTTGATCCGTCCCGGCCGGCGCCCCATGATGACGACAGTCTCGGACAGATAGATCGCCCCATCGAGATCGTGGGTGATGAACAGCACGGTGCTGTTCACGCGGCCCCAAAGCGACAACAGCTCGTCCTGCAGCACCGCCCTCGTCTGCGCGTCGGAGTGCACCGAAAGGCTCGTCCATGAGCAGGATTTCCGGCTGGCGCACCAGCGCGCGCTCCAAGCCGACGCGTTGCTGCATGCCGCCCGACAACTGGTGCGGATGTAATGCTCGAACCCCTTCAGGCCGACGAGCGCGATCGTCGCGTCAACGCGCTCCATCTCGGCCGCGTCGAGCGTACGGCGATGCACCCGGAGCTGGACTCCCAGAGCAACATTGCCGTCGATCGTCTTCCACGGCATCAGGCCGATCGCCTGGAACACCATCGACATTTTCGGGCTTGGGGTGGTCAGCACCGCGCCATCGAGCCGGACCTCGCCGCTGTCCGCAACGATAAGGCCGGCCGCCATGCGCAACAGCGTTGTCTTACCGCAACCGCTGGGACCGACGACCGTGACGAAACGGCCGCCGCCGAGCTTCTTGCTGAAGTCGGCCAGCGCTAAAGGTTTTCGCCGCGTGGGCTGCGGTAGCTCTTGCGAAGGTTGACGAACTCAAGTTCAGGCATGGCCGGCGGACTCAATCCGGAAGGAAGTTAGGTAAGGGCCGCCGACCAGCAACTGAACAGCCAGCTTATTTTGCGGCCGCAGCCTTGCTGCCGTACCAGTCCGGAACGTCGGGCAGGCTCGGCGTACCCTTGACGACGCCCATCTTGTCGAGGGCCGCCCTGAGCGGGCCGGTGTCGTAGACGTCGGACGGTTTGGACAAATATTGATTGCTGCTCTCGTTCCGCAACTTGAAGAACAGATCCATGATCTTCTGCGTGGCAGCATAGTTGATGCCGCCATTGACCGAGAAATAGCCGCCGTCGCGGAACAGCTGCCAGGCAGCCTTCAGCTGTTGGGCGTCCAACCCGCTGTTTGCGAAAATCTTTTGTGCTGGAGTTACCCACGTGCTGGCATGGTTCTCCCATTGCCTGCCGGCGTCCAGCATGGTCTCGACGTAGTGCGTTGCCACCGCTTCGTGGCTCTTGATCCAGTCCTCACGCGCAACGATCACAATGCGGGGAATCGGCGACGTATATTTCGCGGTGTGCGGAATGAGTACGTGGACCTGCTTCGTGTAGCCTTTGGCAGCCGCGAGTGCAGCGCCCAGATGTGACAAGGTCGCAAGCTGCGTGCGGCCGGTATCCATGGCCTGGAGTCGCGGACCGTCGGCGCCTGGAATAGGGATAAATCGAAAAGCATCTGACTTGAACCCCATCCCCTCGGCCGTCATTTGGGCATTGAAGCGTTGGGCGCCACCCAGGCTGGCGACTGCCCAGCTCTGGCCCACGGCGTCCTGCATGCTTTTGAATTTATTCAGCGCCCATATTTCTTCATCGCCGTAAGGCGTCATGACCATCAGGATTTTGAGCTTGGCGCCGGAATAAATGCCGCCGAAGACGGAAATGATGTCACTGGTCGCAACGTCGGTGCTGCCGGTGGTGACCGCCTGCACGCGGACCGGCCCGCCGCCGCCGAGCTTCGGTCCCAACTGCAGCACGAGCCCATGTTTCGCGAACAGCCCCATGGCTTGAGCCATCGTGTTGTAGGCGAGTGACGGGTTCGGCGTCGGTATCAGTTCGGTCGCCTTGATCGGAGACGGCGCACCTTGAGCCGCATTGACCGGCGCCACGCCAAACGCGCCAGTCATGAGCGCGACAGAACCGCTCACCAGAAAAATGGCGGTGCGGCGCTGAAGCAGATTCACTCTAGGCATTCCGACCTCCCTGTTGTATCTGACATTGTTCTTTGCGCCCGCTGCTCGGCGGTTCACCCCGAGTTCCGGCACGGCTGGTTCGCGGCGCCTGGTTGGATCGTATACCGAAGCTGCAAGCCAACTCCTGCGGCACGTCCGCCTATGCAGTTGATAGCCGCGGCGCGCTGCAAGCCGCCGTTTCAAAGCGCAAGTTTTGCGGCCCCGAGCTCCGTCAGCGGGCGATGGTTAGATCGCGGCGCAAAGAGTGCTTCTCACAACTTCATTTCGGCGGCCCCATGGGATGCCTAGCTCATTTCTGTGCTTGGACCGCCCGCCCACCATGCGACGTTCCGTCTAAAGGAACGCGACACTGGGTCGCAACCAAACGCAGACCACCACAGATAGTCTTTGCTGAGAGCTGTCGCCGGGACATGCCGGGCTCCTGTGAAATTAAAGGCAGCGCTTTTGCCTGCGGCGGGCAACGATCACAAACAATAGCCGACGTCTGGTGCTTTCGGCACTTGCTTGACGGCGACAGCGCCATGGGGTTCGCAATGAAGATTCCCCGTCGAGACGTTTTGCGCCTCGCGGCCGCCACCGCGCTATCAGTTAGCTCGCGCGCTGTCAGGGCCGACAGCTATCCGTCACGGCCGGTACATCTCATCGTCGGCTTTCCAACCGGCTATGCGACTGACATTGTTGCGGGTCTTATCGCAGCCTCACTCTCGGAGCGGCTTGGCGGATTTTCAAGCGCGTAACGATCGATATTCCGCGGCCGCGAAGGCCGGAAGACTCGGCAATCCTCGATTTGGAAAAAACCCTGGTGCGTGATTTCTTCAGCGTCGTGGAAGCGAAAACGTAAATGGCCTTGCGGTTCAAGAGCATCGCCCTGCGTATAAGCTCGATCATCGTGCTGCTGCTTCTCTGGTCGGCAGCATCAGCCGCGATGCACGATCCGCAAGTGCTGCCCGGCCCATGGGCGATCGCACGAACGATGGTGGCGGACCTCCACACTCGCTTACCCGAGGGCGAATCGCCCTATTTTGACATTGGCATTACATTGGCCCGCATCTTTATTACCTTTTCGGCGTCGATGATCGCCGGAACTGGCAAAGGCTTGGCGATGGGATTGAACCGGCTGTGCGAACGTTCGCTGCTGGCCGTGATTCCGTTGATGCTGACGATGCCGACCATTCTGATGGTCTTTCTCGCGATTATGTGGTTCGGTTTCAGCGAAGCCGGCGGCCTGGTCGCCGTCCTGGCGGTAGTCACCCCCTACGTTGCGGTGAATATGTTTGAGGGCACAAAGGCGATGGACAAGTCGCTTGCAGAGATGGGGCGACTTTCAAGGCCAAGCCGTATTTGCTTCTGCGCAGGGTCTACCTACCGCAACTCATGCCGTACATTTTTTCCACCTTTCGTTATGCATTCGGCGAGACCTGGAAAATCGTGGCCCTGGCCGAAACTTTCGGGCTCAAATACGGCATCGGCTACATGTTTTTTTCGGTTCGATCAATTCGACATCAAGCAAACCTTGGCCTGGATCATGATGTTCGTCGTTTTGATGCTTGTCCTCGAGCATGGCGTGTTCGCCCGACTCGAAAGCCGGGCGTTCGCGTGGCGAAACTCCTCGCGTGTCCGCGCTCGCGCGTAGATATTTCTTACGCATGTTTTTGCGCTTCACGCGCCCGCCTTAAGCCGGCACGACCTTTCCTATAGATCGCGTCGTAGACGGAAAAGACCACGCAGAAAGGGCTCGACATGGTGTGGATGCAAGACGAAGGTAACCGAAACGTGCCTGTAAAAGCTGTCCCTTTCCACTGAAAAGCCCTGCAAACCTATTGAGAAACAAAGGCCGCATAGGCTTGGTAAGGGAGAGGTTCTCAGTTCAATCCTGAGCGGCAGCACCAGCAAAATCAGGCACTTCTTGCACTTCGGCCGGACGGCGAAAACCTTCGGATAGGGCTGGGGTAAAGTTTTTACCGGGATCGCCGATCGCGGTTGCGACTTCGCCCCCATGCAGACTGGCGAGCGTGATCCTATGTCCATTCGGATGCGGGCCACGGCGGAGCTTGGCGTCACGGACGCTCGTCACACCTAGCGCAATGCGCCGCCAGCAGTGATCGAAGCCATAAACGCCCAGCGGTCCGGACGTCCGCTTCCGAGGGTGCAACCGACATATGGCGGCCGCGCGGGATCGGTCGAAAGGTGACCCATTGCGGAAGTGACGATTTCAGGATTGCCGTTTCGCAAAATGCCGCCGAGCCCTATTCCGCGAGCAGCAAATCCCTGCTCTAATTGCATCGTCGATCAACGCAGATCTGAACCTGCGCGTCGGCGCATCGCAAGCCCCGCGCGGTTTCAGCGTCGTGTGGGAGTAAGCCCCAAGCAGACGGCGGCGGCGTTCGTTGCGGAGGTATGCCGATGACACAGACAAAACCGCACCCAATCTTCGCTTGCTTCGACGAGCTCTTGGGTATGCGCAGTATCATTCATGGCTATGTCAGGGAAAATCCGAACGAGTTGGGTGGGTTGTTTACACGTTATTGCGCTATGCATTTTATGAACTCGTACGCACAGTTGTTCCAGGACCTGCTGGTGATTTTTCTCACGAAAGGCAAACGCGACGGCTTCTTCGTGGAGTTCGGCGCGACTAACGGCTGTGATCTCAGTAACACATTCGCACTTGAGCAGCATTTCGGCTGGAAGGGGCTGCTCGCGGAGCCAGCCAAGTGCTGGCAGGGGGCATTGAAGGCGAATCGCAAGGCGGCGATTGATACCCGCTGCGTATGGAGGGAAACGGGCGCAAAGCTCGAATTCAAGGAAACCGAAATTGCGGAATTGTCGACGCTCAACAATCTAGTAGACACGGATTTCAATAGGCGCGGGCGGATGAAGGGTACGACCTATTCGGTTGAGACCGTGTCGCTCAACGATCTACTAAAGTTACACAATGTCCCTCAGGAAATCGATTATCTCTCCATCGACACCGAAGGATCGGAACTCGAAATCCTGCAAGCCTTTGATTTCGCCGATTACGACATCAAGATCATGACGGTCGAACACAATTTCGTTGAGCCGAACCGGCAGAAGGTCTTCACATTGCTCAGCGGCAAAGGGTTCATGCGGCTATTTGAGCCGCTTTCGAAGTTTGACGATTGGTACGTAAGGCGATCGCTACTTGGCCTGTAAACCCTGCAGACGTCGCGCAATGTCCGTTGTTCGGTCGCTCTTGGGGGCTAAGCCGACATCAGGCGGATTTCAGTACACGCCCTAGTGGGGTGCGAAGACCAAAGCTAGCGGTGGCGAACCTCACGAAGCCGACGAGCAAATAAATCGGCCAAAAATATCGAACCTGATGGCCCCGAAAACTCAACGTTTCCGGAGCTTTTTGCTATTTGCACTCTGCAAATTCGGGCACCTACGCAGGCAACACTTATCCCGGTTGCCGCCGAGCCCTAAAGCGTGTCAGCATTAGACACTGAGCGGCGGCATGGGCTTGCCGCTCACCCATGCATCAAAGAGTTCTTTGGGTGTCTCGCTACCATCCGCGCGTACAAACGCTGGGAAGCGGCTTGAGTACCCATCGTCGCCAAAGTCGCCCTGGACCTGACGCATCAGGCGCGTCAACGCAGCCGACAGATCGTCGTATAGCCAATCGAGAAAGCTATCGTGAGCTTCGCGGGTCAGCCTCAGGTGTTTCGTGGCAAGGAATTGAGCAGTCTCTCCTACGTCCGCCAAAACGGGACGAATTTTCTTTCGCAGTTCTTTATCTTCCCGCCATAGGTCGTCAGGGTCATTAGCTTCCCATTTAGCGTCGCCAACAGCTTCCTGGAGCGCTTCATGAACGCGGTCACGAATAGCTTCCCACCGTTCGAGGTTTCCAAGTGGATGACGTGCGACAGACCAGTGATACCATCCGCCCGCTAGTGCCCTGGCTTCCTGTCGCGTTAGTTCAATCGGACGCCCTGTGCGCGTTGCACGGATCGTCTCAAATTGCCCCGTGACCTTCACGTCTCATTCCCGAAATTCTTGTTGTGCTTTCCGCGCCCCTACGCTGGCCGCTGCGAAGAAC
>NZ_JBAVCF010000766.1:0-5015 GCF_049586575.1 Bradyrhizobium sp. | reverse complement strand
AAACCAATCAGTTCAAAGGAAAAAACGGATCGATTCTCGACATTCTGGCGCCGCAGGGTCTCAAGGCCAAGCGCCTCATTGTGGTTGGGGCGGGCAAACCGGCCGAACTGAAGGACCGCGATTTTCTGAAACTCGGCGGCACGCTCGCCGGCAAGCTGAAGGCCGGGCGCGACCCGGTCAGCGTTATCGCCGAATTGCCGAAGGGCACGATGAGCTCCGATCAGGCCGCCGCGGTCGCCGCCGGCATCCGGCTGCGCGCCTATAAATTCGATCGTTACAAGACCAAGAAAAAGGAGGGCGAGGAGCCGACGTTACGCGCCAACGTGTCGATCGCGGTCGGTGATGCGGCTGCGGCTCGCAAAGCCTTTGTGCCCAACGCGCATGTTGTCGATGGCGTCATCGCCGCGCGCGACCTCGTCAATGAACCGCCGAACGTGTTGTTTCCCGTTGAATTCGCGCGACGCGCCGGTCGGTTGCGCAAGCTTGGCGTGACGGTCGATGTACTCGACGTCAATGCCATGAAGAAACTCGGAATGGGTGCGCTGCTCGGTGTGGCCCAGGGCTCCACGCAACCCGGCCGGACCGTGATCATGCGCTGGAACGGCGGCAAGCGCGGCGAACAGCCGGTAGCCTTTATCGGCAAGGGCGTTTGCTTTGATACCGGCGGCATTTCGATCAAGCCAGCCGGCAGTATGGAAGACATGAAGGGCGATATGGGCGGGGCGGCTTGCGTCGTCGGATTGATGCAGGCCTTGGCCGCGCGAAAAGCCAAGGTCAATGTAGTCGGCGCGATTGGCCTGGTGGAAAACATGCCCGGCGGAAACGCCCAGCGTCCAGGCGATATCGTGACCTCGATGTCCGGCCAGACCATCGAAATCATCAACACCGATGCCGAAGGGCGGCTGGTGCTGGCGGATGTGCTTTGGTACGTGGCCAAGAAGTTCAAGCCGAAATTCATGGTCGACCTTGCCACGCTGACCGGCGCCATCATGGTGGCGCTGGGCACTGAATATGCAGGTCTGTTTTCCAACAATGACGAACTGGCCGAGCGTCTGGTCACGGTGGGACTTGCGACGGGCGAACGCGTCTGGCGCATGCCCCTCGGCCCCGAATACGACAAGCAGATCGATTCGCAATTTGCCGACATGAAAAACACCGGCACTCGAAACGGCGGATCGATTACCGCGGCGCAATTCCTGCAACGTTTCGTCGACGGCACACCATGGGCCCACCTCGACATCGCGGGAACCGCGATGGGGGCGCCAAAAACCGAGATCAACCAGAGCTGGGGTTCAGGCTTCGGTGTTCGCCTGCTGGATCAACTGGTGGCCGAGCATTACGAAGCCAAACGATGACGGAAGTTCTGTTTTACCATCTGCAAGATATGACGCTGGAAAACGTGTTGCCGCCGCTGCTCGAAAAGTCCCTGGAACGCGGCTGGCGAGTCGTGGTGCAGTCGAATTCGGAGGAACGAACCGAGGCTCTCGATGCTCATTTGTGGACCTATCGCGAGGATTCATTCTTGCCGCACGCGAGCTGGCGCGTTGCCGATGCTGAGGATCAGCCGATCATTCTGGTCGTCGAAGACAGCAACCCCAATCGAGCCAATGTAAGGTTTCTGGTCGACAATGCTCCCTTGCCGGCGAACTCGGATATCTACGACCGCCTCGTTCTGCTTTTCAACGGCGACGATGCCGATGCGCTCGCTGCGGCACGTCAGTCGTGGACCGACTGCAAGACGCGGGGATTCGATGTAACCTATTGGCAGGCCGACGAACGGGGTCGGTGGCAGAAGCGCGATTAGCCTGTTCCGCTATTAATGATAAACTATGGTTTTGGGCCGTGAGCCTGTATAAGGCCACGGTCGCGCCGCAAAGTGATGGTCGGACAATCGCTTGGGGCAAGGGTGAGATCCAGTTCGTCGTGCAAGGAAAATACCCTCTTCGGAAATCAGTGCTGGCGCTGCTTCTGTTTGCTCCCATGCTGGCGGGCTGCGGAGCCACGACTTCCGATATCTTTTCGTCCGATCTGCTGTCGAAGGATGCCGAATGGTTTTCAAGAAGCGGCAGGCTTTTCATCAAGAACGTGTCGATTGATACGCCGCCGCTCACGCCCGACAAGCCCGTTACGCCCGAAGATCTCGTCAGCGCCGAAGGCTTCTGCCCAGGAATGGCGTCCGCGAATGCTCCGACAAATGCCAACGCATCGTCGGATGGAACGGCGGGTCCCGCACCGACCCCCACCGGCACGGTTGCACTTGGCCATACTGAATGTGACGTCGTCCGCGGCGTAGGCGCGCCCAACTCTGTCAACATCTCCAGGAACGAGCGCGGCGATCGCCTCGCGGTAGTCAATTTCTCGCAAGGTCCGCGCGCCGGTATTTACACCTTCACTGCGGGGCGGCTTACCTCCGTAGAGCGAGGGGCTGAGCCGGTAGCCGAGCCGAAGCCCACCAAGCCGAAGAAGAAAAAGCCGGCGCCCGCGCAGACCTGATCGCGTTCGATCCTGCTAGGCCTGCTGGGTCGCCTGATCGATTTCCGAACTCGCTGCCAGCCACTCCTCTTCGGCTTTCATCAGAGCCTCCGCAGCACTCGCGCGCGCCTTGCTGAGCTGGGCGGCCTGTTTCGGATCGCGTGTGAACAGATCTGGTAGTGCGAGTGCGGCATCGATCTTCGCGATGATGCCGCTGATGCGGGTCATTTCGGCTTCTGCGTCCGCAATCCTCTTTTTGGGCGCAGTGCGTTTTTCCTTCGCGCGAGACGAATTCGTGTCGTTTCGACCATTCCGTTCGGGCCCGCGTTCGCGCGGAGCGGCTTGCGCGCCGCGTGCCGATAACACCGTCCGCCGGTAGTCGTCGAGATCGCCATCATAGCTCGTCACCGTGCGGTCGGCGACGACCCATAGCCGATCGGCACAGGCTTCGATCAGGTAGCGGTCATGGGAGACCATGATGACGGCGCCGGGAAATTCGTTGATGGCCTCGGCGAGTGCCGCGCGGCTGTCGATATCGAGATGGTTGGTAGGCTCGTCCAGAATGATCATGTTGGGGCCGAAGAAAGTCGCAAGCCCCAACAGCAGGCGGGCCTTTTCGCCGCCAGACAAATTCCTCACCAGCGTGTCGCCGGCCTTGCCCGAGAAGCCGATGGCGCCGGTGCGTCCGCGCACCTTGCTCTCGGGCGCATCAGGCATCAGCCTGCGGACGTGATCATAAGGCGACGCATCAAGATTGAGTTCATCGACTTGATGCTGGGCAAAGTAACCGACCGAGAGCTTTTCGGCCCGGGTGATTTTCCCGGAAAAAGGCGAAAGCCTGCCCGCAAGCAGTTTGACCAGCGTCGACTTGCCGTTGCCGTTGGCCCCCAACAGCGCAATGCGGTCGTCGTTGTCGATCCGCAGTGTCACGCGGTTGAGGACGGGCTGCTTCGGGTCGTAGCCGACAGACACCTCGTCGACCGCGATGATCGGTGGAGATAGCGTTTTTTCCGGTTGCGGGAATACGATCTCATGCACGTCCTGCGTGACGAGCGCCGTCACCGGCTTCATTCGCTCCAGCATCTTGACGCGCGATTGCGCCTGGCGGGCTTTGGAGGCCTTGGCCTTGAAGCGGTCAACGAAGGCTTGCAGCCGCTTGCGCTCCTCGGCCTGCCGCTTGGCATGCTTGGCGTCCAGCAGTTCGCGCGTGGCGCGCTGCTCCTCGAATGAGGAATAGCTGCCCTTGTAAAGTGTGAGCTTGCCGCGATCCAGATGAAGGATCTGATCGACCGATGTCTCCAGCAGGTCGCGGTCGTGGCTGATGACGATGACGGTGCGCGGGTAATTGGCGAGATGATCTTCCAGCCAAAGCGTACCTTCGAGGTCGAGATAGTTCGTGGGTTCGTCCAGTAACAGGAGGTCGGGCGCCCCGAACAGTGTTGCGGCAAGTGCCACGCGCATCCGCCAGCCGCCGGAGAATTCCGAGCATGGCCTGTTCTGGTCTTCGGATGAAAATCCGAGGCCGCTCAGGATCGCGGCCGCACGTGCCGGCGCGGAATGGGCGTCGATGTCCACCAGCCGGGTTTGAATTTCCGCGATGCGGATGGGGTCGTGTGCCGTCTCGGCTTCGCGCATCAACGCCTCGCGCTCGCGATCGGCTTGCAGCACGACCTCGATCAGCCGTTCAGGCCCGTCAGGTGCTTCCTGTGCAAGGCTGCCAATGCGCCAGCGCGGCGGAAGCGCGATGCTGCCGCTTTCCGTCGGCAGATCGCCGCGGATCGCGTGAAACAGCGTTGATTTACCGACGCCGTTGCGGCCGACGAAGCCGACACGTGCGCCGGGTACGATTTGTACCGAACTGTGGTCGATCAGAAGACGCCCGGCGATCCGGACCGAGATGTCGGTAAGGGCAAGCATGCGGGCTTTTCACCGCAGCCGTCGCAAAACGCAACCCGTATGTTGGTCCGGGCGTTCGGAAAAACAGGCTAACGCTTGTCGTGCCAATTAGGCTTCACGCCGCCGGTCTCATCGCGTCTTCGCAATTCGTCGACGAGATGCAGCAAATGAGACGACATACCCGAATCGGGCCGGAGGATCTGCTGGAGACCTTCGCCCACAGCGTCGCAGATCGATTTGCTCGACTTGTGGTCGAGCGACTCAACGCCTTCGTCTGTGTGCGCAATTTTCATAACCGGTTCCGTGCCCTGATGATGTCAATCAGGTGACGGCGTACCAAGTCTTTGGATCGGAATTGGTTTCCGGTTATCGGCGGGTCCTGGCTAATTTGGCTAATTTTCAATAAATAATCTACGTCGCCGGAGGGAACGCTCGAGACCCCGACTGAAAACAGTCGGGGTCCTTGATGCCGGATATCGCTCGTCGAACTCAGTAGCAGCGGTTGATGAGGCGCCAGCGAGGTCCGAAGGGGGTCGGAACCAGCCGCCGCACGTAACAGCCACCATACCCGTAGCCATAGTAAGCCGGGCCGCCGACAAAGAAGCGCGGTCCGCCCCAGCCACGATGCGATCCGCCGTGCCAACCAC
>NZ_JBAVCF010000765.1:0-5802 GCF_049586575.1 Bradyrhizobium sp. | reverse complement strand
ACCAGCACCCGGCGGGGAAAGCGGTCTTGAAGCCGATGCAGGATGTCGCGGATCACGGCGCCGGTTGGCGAGGTGACCACCCCGATTACCTCCGGCAGCCACGGCAATAGCTGCTTGCGCGCTTCGTCAAACAGGCCTTCGGCGGCGAGCTTCTTCTTCCGCTCTTCCATCAGCGCCATCAGCGCGCCGACACCGGCGGGCTCGAGCGCTTCGATCACGATCTGGTATTTCGACGAGCCGGGATAGGTGGTGAGCTTGCCGGTGGCGATGACCTCGAGCCCTTCCTGCGGCTTGAAGCGCATCCGGTAGTGAACGCCTTTCCAGATCACTGCCTCGATCTTCGCGCCGTCGTCCTTCAGCGCGAAATAGCAGTGGCCGGACGCGTGCGCACCCCGAAAGCCGGTGATTTCGCCGCGAACCCGGACATGGCCATAGGCGTCCTCCACCGTCCGCCGCAGTGCGGACGACAGCTCGGTCACCGTGAATTCGGGTGCATTGATCAGCGCTTCAGTTGCGGTCATCTCGGTCAACGATTCGGGGGATCGGGTCCATCCAAAGTTAAGGAGTTTCGGCCTCGTCCGCCAATTTTCCACTTGTTATGCAAAGTACTCTGTAATACAGAGTTATCTTAATTACATAAAGCCAGGAGGAGCGAGTCATGTCGAAATGGATCGTGCGGTTCCCGCTGAAAGTGTTGGGCTGGGCCTTCGGCTTCGTGGGCCTCGTCGCCGTGGTGCTGGCGACAATGATCGCGACGCCGCTCGAACGCCTGCCTGAACTGACCTCGATCTCGCAGTCCGCGCGCGCAGTCGATCGCAGCAACATGCCGCCGCTGTCGCGCTTTTCCGCCCGCGACGGCACTGAGCTTGCCTACCGGCATTACCCGGCTCGCGGGCCTTCGAGCGGCAAGATTGCCATTCTCGTGCACGGCTCTTCGGGATCAAGCGCCTCGGCCCACGCGCTGGCGGACGCACTTGCCGCGCATGGGGTGGAAACATATGCGCCTGACATTCGCGGGCATGGCGGCTCAGGCACCCGCGGCGACATTGCCTACGTCGGCCAACTCGAAAACGACATGGCGGATCTCGTTGCGCTGGTGCGCAAGACCTCTCCCACCGAACCCTTGACGCTGCTCGGTCACTCCGCGGGCGGCGGCTTCGCGCTGCGAATTGCAGCATCGCCGATCCAGAACCTGTTTGCCCGCACTGTGCTGCTGGCGCCCTATCTCGGCCACGACGCCCCGACCAACCGGCCAGGCTCTGGCGGCTGGGCCAGCGCAGACATTCCGCGCTTCCTTGGGCTGACGGTCCTGCACAGGATCGGCATCGATTGCTGCGAATCGCTGCCGACGCTCGCCTTCGCAGTGCCCGCGAACTCCGAACGGATTCTCAATCCGCACTATTCCTATCGCTTGATGCGCAATTTCGCGACACGCGGCTATCAAGTCGATTTCGCCGCCGCGCATCACCCGATCACACTGATTTCCGGCGCCAGCGATGAACTGATGCTGGCCGACAAATATGCCGACGCCGTGCATGCGGTCGCACCGTCCGTCGAGGTCAAGCTGATTGCCGGCGTCGACCACATGGGCATTGTCTGTAATGCCCAGGCGGTCTCGGCGGTTGCAGATGACGTCGCGAACAAACGGATGGGATCATGACCGACATCGGTCCGGAGGAAGCTGCGCAGGCGCTGAACGATATCAAGCAGATCGTTCAGCGTGTTCGCCAGTCCCGCATCTACGATATCGCAAGCCAGATCATGATTGCCGCAGGCGTGCTGGTGCTGGCGGGCAACGTCGCGAACTTCCTCGTTCCGCGCTACAGCGGCTTCATCTGGATCACCGTCAATGTGCTGAACGTGGCGGTCGCTGCCGCGCTTTCCACCACGGGCGCCAGCAAGACCGGCGTGCAGACGTTCGATTTCAGGGTGCTTGGCGCATTCCTGCTGTTCTACGCCTTCGGCATATTCTGCAGCGGCGTCCTCGGCCATTACGGCCCGCGTGAGATGGGCGCGTTCTGGCCGGTCTATTTCATGTTGTTCTACTGCATGGCCGGGTTTTGGTTCGGCGGCGCTTTTTTCGCGATGGGTCTGTCCATCATCGTGCTGACGCTAATCGGTTATTTCTTCGTCGAGGGTGGCGCGTTTCTGCTCTGGATGGCCGCCGTCAATGGCGGCGGACTGATCCTCAGCGGACTCTGGATGCGCAGGATTTGATCCATGGCCGAGCTCGATGACGTCATTCATCAACCCCTTCGTCTGAGGATCATGGCGGCGTTGAACGCGCTGCCGGCGGGCCAGGGACTTGAGTTTTCCCGCCTGAAGAAAATGACCGGCGCGACCGACGGCAATCTCGGCGCCCATATCGAGACGCTGGCGAAGTCGGGCTATGTCGGGGTCGAAAAGGCCTTCGTCGGCAAGAAGCCGCAGACCACCGTCACTGCGACCGCGGCCGGCCGTGGCGCGTTCGCCCGTCATGTCGCGTCGCTGCAACAGATCATCGCGGCATCTGGAAACGGTTAGTCCCGATCGCTAGCCCCTTGCGGCCCAACGGAGTTTTATGCGACCGACAGTGAGATCACGCGAGCTTCCTATGGCGTTTCCATGAAAATCCTTTTGCTCGGTTCCGGCGGCCGCGAACATGCTCTCGCGTGGAAGATTGCGGCGTCACCGCTAGTGACAAAACTATGGTGTGCGCCCGGCAATGCCGGCATCGCCCGCGAGGCCGAATGCGTCGGCATCGATATCGCGGACCATCCTGCCGTGATCGCGTTTTGCCAGCGCGAGAAGGTCGACCTGGTCGTGGTCGGCCCGGAAACGCCGCTCGCTGCCGGCATCGTCGACGATCTCTCGCGTGCCGGTATCAAGGCCTTCGGTCCCAGCAAGCAGGCGGCGAGGCTGGAGGGATCGAAGGGATTTACCAAGGCGCTCTGCACTGAATTCAGTATTCCGACGGGCGCTTATGGCCGTTTCGACCATGCGGCCGAGGCGCTTGCGTATGTGCGCCGGCATGGTGCGCCGACCGTGGTCAAGGCGGACGGGCTCGCCGCGGGCAAGGGCGTCGTGGTCGCGACGACGCTGGCGGAGGCGGAAGCCGCCGTCGCCATGATGTTCGATGGCGCCTTCGGTGCGGCCGGCGCGGAAGTCGTGATCGAGGAATATCTGGAGGGGCGCGAGATCAGTTTCTTTGCGCTGTGCGACGGCGAGACTGCGATCCCGCTCGCTTCCGCGCAGGACCACAAGCGGGTGTTTGACCACGACCGGGGGCCGAACACCGGCGGCATGGGCGCCTATTCGCCGACTCCCTTTGTCACACCAGCCATTCACGACCAGATCATGGCCGACATCATCCTGCCGACGGTTGCCGGCATGAAGTCGCGCGGCACGCCGTTTCGTGGCGTGCTCTATGCAGGCGTCATGCTGACGGCGGCCGGTCCCAAGCTGTTTGAGTACAACGTTCGCTTCGGCGATCCCGAATGCCAGGTGCTCATGCTGCGCATGATGTCGGACATCGTGCCGGCGATGCTTGCTGCCTGCGACGGCGAATTGAAGCATTTCGATCTGCGCTGGTTTGAAGAACCGGCGTTGACGGTCGTGATGGCCGCGAAGGGATATCCCGGCGATTACGCCAAAGGCACCCGCATCGAGGGGCTCGAAGAGGCGGCGCAGATCGAGGGCGTCGAGATTTTTCAGGCAGGGACCATCGCCAAGGACGGTGCCATCCTCGCCAACGGTGGCCGCGTGCTCAACGTCTGCGCCTCAGGCAGGACCGTGGTGGAGGCGCGGCAGCGCGCCTACGCCGCGATCGACCGGATCAAATGGCCGGACGGCTTCTGCCGGCGCGATATCGGCTGGCAGGCGGTGGAACAGGAACAGGCGCAGAAATAGTCTTCCGAACGGATCAAGCGTGGAGTGATCGACGATGTCTGATCTGGCCGACCTGTTCTCCGGTTTTGCCTCCGAATGGATCAATACGAGTTCCGGCCGCATCTTTGCCCGCGTCGGCGGCAAAGGGCCGCCGCTGTTGTTGCTGCACGGCTTTTCCGAAACGCATGTGATGTGGCACCGCGTTGCGCCGCAACTCGCCGACCGCTTCACGCTGATCATCGCCGACCTGCCGGGCTACGGCTGGTCGGACATGCCGGAGAGCGACAAGGATCACACGCCCTATACCAAGCGCGCGATGGCGCAGACCATGATCGAAGCGATGGAGCAACTCGGCCATGTGCACTTCGCGCTGGCCGGTCACGATCGCGGCGGGCGAGTAGCGTATCGGCTGGCGCTCGATCATCCCGGCCGGCTGTCGCGTTTGGCGGTACTGGATATCCTGCCGACCTACGACTATTGGGCACGCATGGACCGGCTCTATGCGCTGAAAATCTATCACTGGACATTTCTCGCCCAACCCGCACCCTTGCCCGAAACGCTGATCGGCGGCAATCCAGACTTTTTCCTGCGTTTCAAGATGGCAAGCCAGACCAAGTCGAAAACCCTAGACGCCATCGATCCGCGCGCGCTTGAACATTATCTTGCGGCGTTCCGCGATCCCTCGCGAGTCCATGCGATGTGCGAGGATTACCGCGCCGGCGCCTATGCCGACTTTGATATCGACACGGCCGATCGCGACGCGGGAAAGAAGATCACAATCCCGATGCTGGCGCTGTGGGGTGATGTGGGCATTGCGCGCGCCGCGGCCACTCCGCTCGACACCTGGAAGAACTGGGCGACCAATGTTTCGGGTTCGCCGGTCGATTCCGGTCACTTCCTGACCGAAGAAAATCCGGATGTGACGGCGAAGGCGTTGCGCGAGTTTTTTCTGGCCAGGTAATGTGTTTCGTCATACCCCGCGAAGGCGGGGTATCCCGTACGCCGAGGTCTCCCGATTCAAGCGTCGACGCCTTTGGAATACTGGATCATCCGCTTTCGCAGATGATGACGAGGGTAGGCTACCTTCTGACCTTGAAGAAATCCCGCAACAACGTCGCGGCTTCTTTTTCTCCCACCGCCGAATAGACCTCGGGTACGTGGTGACAGGTCGATGAAGCAAAAAACCGCACGCCGGAATCGACCGCGCCGCCCTTCGGGTCGGCTGCCCCGTAGTAAAGCCGCCTGATCCGCGCCAGCGAGATCGCCCCGGCGCACATCGTGCACGGCTCCAGCGTGACATAGAGATCGCAATCGACCAGCCGCTCGCTGCCGACCGCCTTTGTGGCCTGCCTGATCGCGAGAATTTCGGCGTGCGCCGTCGGATCGCGATCGGTCAGGGTACGGTTTCCGGCCGTGGCGATGACCTCGCTGTTAAGTACGATGACGCATCCGATCGGCACTTCGGCCGATTTTCCGGCCGTTTCGGCCGCTTTCAGCGCCAAATCCATGAAAGATGCGGCTGCCATGCCTCGTATCCTCAGGAGAACTCTGCTATGGGATGGGCCTTCAGCAAAAGTGGATACCGGTTTTGCGTGAGAATGCGCCTCATTGAAAGAGAGCGCATGATCGTCATTTGTACTTGCACCCGAAACGAGACCTTTCATGCCCCGCGACAGCGATAAAAACAATGACTCCCGGGGCCGGCGCGACCGTCCGTCCGGCGGCAAGGGCCGCTCGGGCGTTCCTCGGGGTCCTGAGAAGAAATTCGCCAAGCGCGGTTTTGCGGGCAAAGCGGAAGGCGAACGGCGGCCCTATGCCGGCAACCGCGACGATCGTCCGCCGCGCCGCGACGATCGCGATGCGCCGCGTCCGCGCGGCGATCGCCCGTTTGCCGACCGGCCGTCACGAGGCGGTGACGGTGAGAAACGTTCGTTC
>NZ_JBAVCF010000764.1:0-10099 GCF_049586575.1 Bradyrhizobium sp. | reverse complement strand
GCGACGATCGGCGGCGCGTGGTTGGGCGCGCGCGCCTATCACGTGCTGAGCGACGGCAATTTCCGCGACGTGGTGCTCGGCCTGTTGTTTCTGTCCGGCATCACGCTGGTCTGGAGCAGCATCGGTTAGCTGACGCCGCGCGGCGTCAAATCTGGCTTGCCTCAATGCGCCTCGACCGGGGCGCCGGTGGTCGGCTTGTTCAAGAGCATGACGCTGATGCTGAGACCGAAATAGAATACCGCCAGCATGAAGAACGCGTCGCCATAACCCATCACCACCGCCTGGCGGTGAACGATCTGCGACAACTGCTTCAGCGCCATCAACGCCGCATCGCCCATGCCTTGCAGGCGCTGGGTGAAATCGTTGAGCGTCTCGGTCGCCGCCATGTTGCCCCAGTTGACGCGATCCTGAAGCCTGGAGATATGCAGGTCGGTGCGTTCGTTCAGCACCTGGTTGATGAGCGCCAACCCGACCGCGCCACCGAGATTACGCGTCAGGTTGAACAGGCCCGAGGCGTTCTTGACGCGATCGGCGGCCAGCGTGCCGAGCGAAATCGTGTTGGTCGGAACGATCACGCACATCATCCCGACGCCGCGCAGGATTTGCGGCAGCAGCAGTTCGTTGAAATCATAGTCGCGGGTGATCGACGTCATCTCCCAGGAGCCAAGCGCGAAGACGACGAGTCCAAAGGCGATGATCAGCCGCATATCGAGCTTCTGCGTCAGTCGCCCGACGATCGGCGCCATCAAAAACATCGTGGCGCCAGAAACGAACATGGTTTCGCCGATCATCAGCGCGCTGTAGCCGCGCACTTCGGAAAGGTAACGCGGGTAGATGTAGGTCAGGCCGTAAAGGCCGATGCCGGAGCAGAACGAAATCATGCAGCCGACGGCAAAATTGCGGTCGGTAAAGGCGGTGATATCGACGATCGGTTCTTTCGCCGTGAGTACGCGATAGAAGAAGGCGATCGCGGAAATGGCGCTGATCGCGGCGCAGGTCGCCACCGACGTATCCTGCAGCCACTCATATTGCGGTCCTTCCTCGAGCACATATTCCAGCGCGCCGAGAAATCCCGCCATCGCGATCAGGCCGAACCAGTCGAAATGGTCGAGCAGGGCGAAATTCGGCTTGTCGAAGTCAACGAGCGCCAGCACGCCGACGGTGATGATGATGCCGGGCACGACATTGATGAAGAACAGCCAGTGCCAGGACATCAGGTCGGTGATGATGCCGCCGACGGTCGGACCGATCGTCGGCGCCAGCGTCGCGACCAGGCCGATGATCGGACCGACGATGTAGAATTTCGAGCGCGGGAAAACCGTATAGGCGGAAGCAAACACGGTCGGGATCATGCCCGCGCCGAGAAAGCCCTGGATCGCGCGCCACACGATCATCTGCTCGATCGAAGAGGCGAAGCCGCAGAGGAAACTCGACACCGTGAAGCCGGCGGCGGAAATCGCAAACAACAGCCGCGTGCCGAGTGCGCGCGACAGAAAGCCTGACAAGGGTATCGCGATCACCTCGGCGATCAGATAGGCGGTCTGCACCCACGACACTTCGGTCGAACTCGCCGAGAGGCCGGCCTGGATGTCGGTGAGCGAGGCCGAGACGACCTGGATGTCCAGGATCGACATGAACATCCCGAACACCATGATCAGAAACGCCACCAGCCGCCGCGGTTCGATCCGCTCGGTTGGTGTCGCTTCCATCATCGCCGGGTCGGCAGTCGTGGCGTTCGCCATGTTCGGATAGTCTGTTTGCGATCTACTGCGGATGAACCATGCCGGGCGCGTCGAGGTCGGCATCGCTGTCCGCATCCGCGGCGCCCTTGGTGGTATCCACCGTGGCATAGACCGACATGCCCGCGCGCAACAGATTCTGCCGCGCCACGTCCTTCGGCACGCGAACGCGGACCGGCAGTCGCTGCACGATCTTGGTGAAGTTGCCGGTCGCGTTGTCCGGCGGCAGCAGCGTGAACACGGAGCCCGCCGCCGGCGAAATGCTGTCGACGGTGCCGGCAAACTTGCGATGGCCGTAGGCGTCGACCGAGATCGTCACCGGCTGCCCGGGCCTGATCCGCTTCAACTGCGTTTCCTTGAAATTGGCGTCGATGAAGACGTCGTCGAGCGGCACCACATTGCCGAGCCGCTGGCCGACGGCAATGAAGTCGCCGCTATTGACCATGCGGTTGGAGAAGGTGCCGTCGACCGGGGCGCGCACCGCGGTGAAAGCGAGATCGCGTTCGGCTTTCGCAAGCGTGGTCTGCAATTCCATGAGCTGGGCGCGCGCTTCGGCCTGCTGCGCCTTCGCCACCTCGACATTGTCGCGCGCGGCGTCATAGGCCGCCTGCGCGGCCTTCACTCCAGCCAAGCCCTGGTCGCGTCCGGCCTCGGACTGCTCGAAGGTGGCGTGGGTGGCGTAACCCTTTTCGGTCAATTGCTGCTGCCGGTCATAATCGAGGTTCATCCGCTTCAAGCCGGCTTGCGCGGAGGCGAGTTGCGCCTTGGACTGCTCGGCCGCGCTCTCCTGCGCAACGACCTGCCGGCCGAGCCGGTCGATCGTCGCCTGCTGGGTCTGGATCCTGGTGCGCGCGGCATCGACCGCAATCCGGTAATCGCCGTCGTCGATCTCAAAGATCACTTCGCCGGCATGCACCGTCGCATTGTCCTGCGGGAGGATCGCCGCAATGTGCCCGGACACCCGCGCGCCCAGCGTGGTATTGTTGGCGCGCACATAGGCATCGTCGGTCGAAACATGGAACCGTCCGATCAAAAACCAATGCGCGCCATAAGACGCCGCCGCGAGCGCGAGCAACGCGACCGCGCCGAAGAAAACCATTTTGCGCTTTCCGGCTTTCGCCTCCGGCGCGGCAGCCTCCGGCACGACCGGCTTGGCGGCCACGGACCGATCCGGCGCCTCGAGGGTCCGGCGCGTGGTGTCATCGGAAAGATGGGCGCGAATCGAATCGGCGATCTCGGCGGTGGCCTCGCCACCTGCCGCGTCCTGCCCAGTGCGCAAAATCCGCGCGGCCTGATCTCTCGCTGCGGCCATCATGGCCTCCCATTACAAAATTCGACAGAAATAGAGGCCGAAACCGCCTCAGCTAACTTCAAATTATCATTGACCGAACGGTTCGGTCAATATATATCTTGTCCGGATAATATACGAGGGATACCCTTCCTGGTTGTTTTCGGGCTGCCAAATCCGTCGAGAAGCTAAACCAATGGTTGCAGAACACCCATCCTCTCTCCGTCTGGTCGGTGACGCCGACTCCTCCAAGCGCCGGCAAATCATCGACGGCGCCCGCAAGGTCTTCCTGGACCTGGGCTTTGACGGCGCCAGCATGGGCGAGATCGCCCGCGCTGCCGGCGTCTCCAAGGGCACGCTTTATGTCTACTTTGCCGACAAGAACCGGCTGTTCGAGGCCATCGTCGAGGAAGAAAGCCTCGAGCAGGGCAAGCTCGCCTTCAACTTCGATCCGGAGCGCGACGTCACCACGACGCTGATGGACTTCGGCCAGGCCTATATCCAGGTGCTGTGCCGGCCCGGCGGCGGCTCGGCGATCCGCACCGTGATGGCGATCGCCGAGCGGATGCCCGATGTCGGCCGGCGCTTCTATGAAAATGTCATCGCCGTCACGATCGGCCGGCTCGCCGACTATCTTGAAGCGCGCGCGCGTCTTGGCGATGTCACGATCGGCGATTACCGGCTCGCCTCCTCGCAATTTCTGCAACTGTGCCAGGCCTCGCTGTTCCAGCCGTTTATTTTTCAGGCCGCACCGGCGCCCTCGCCCGAGCGCTTCGAGGAAGTGGTTGGCAGCGCCACGCGGATGTTTTTGGCGGCTTATGGGACGAAAAAGTAAGGACATCATCTTCGTTTCCATCGTCATGCCCCGCCACCGGGTCGGCGCAAAGCGCCGCCCGATGACAGGCTCCAGCGCGGCATCCAATACGCCGTGGCGTCTCAATCTCTAACGAGTGTCTCTGGAATACTGGATCGCCCGGTCAAGCCGGGCGATGACAGCGAGACACACTTCTCCCTTCCCGCGAAGCTGATCGCCCCCGAGTCATCACGTAACAATCGTCCCTCCGAAAACAGAGGGAGCAGGGAATGCCGGGCGCGTCAGCCGCACCCGCGGCCTCGTATGCGAATGAAAAAAGCATACGAGCGTAGTCACCACAGGTTGGCCGCAACAATCGGCATTCCCTGCGCGAATGGTTTTAACGGTTTACTTCGTAGTCTCCCCGGAGAGCCGGGCTTTATTGCCTCCGTCGCCTGCGGCGATCACCACAGACTTGATACCAGCGTCGGGGTATCAGGACGCCACGACTTCGCCGTCCGCGACACGCGCATTCGTCTCGTGCGCCGTCGCGTCCACCGCATCTTCCGTCCAACGTTCCGTGACGATCGCGATACGCCCCTCATGCGGGCGGAAGATGCGCGAAAAAATGCCCGTGATTTGCCCGACGTCACAAGCGAAAACGTCTGCGGCGAATTAACGCGACGGGCAAATCAGTCGCCGCGCGCAAATTCGTGTCAAGTGACGAGCAATTGCTTCGTTGGTTGGCGTTCTCGCCTGAGCGGCGTTTCGTCCAAAGCACGCAGCAGAATGAATTTGCCGATCGTATGGTCAAAACAGCTCACTTGGTTCAGACGAATTGGTCACAAACTAAACTACCCGCGTGAACCTTTTTATCGTACCAAACATTTGGTCGTTACAGCATTTCGCTGTTGAGAGAGGCGGCGCGATGTTTGGTCCCTTCTATTCGACCATGTTCTTGGCATTTGAGTCAGGCAACGTCATTGGTCTTCGAATGATGAAGATCATGTCGGGCGGCAGTGGCTCGCATGACGAGGCGAATTTGATGGTGACGGAAAAGGTGCAGGCGATGTTCGAGGCCAGTGCAAGCCTTTTGGCTGGCGGCACCGCGAGCAGCGTAATCGATCGCTATCGAGAACACGTCGCTGCAAATGCCAAGCGGCTATCGTAGCGATTTTTACTGAACGCGACTGGAAAAGCCGGGTGCCGGCAAGTCGTTCGTGATCGACTTTGGATTCGGCAAGGCATGCCTCGCGCAATGGCACAAAGAAACGGCCCGCTTCGCGGGCCGTTTTTTAGTTACGTATCGGTGTCGCTCGTTTGGTCGAGCTGCTCTTTGGGATTTCCATCATCCTTGCCCGGCGCCTGGCTCTGCTGGCCCGGTTTAGGACCGCCGCCTTGTTGCTGGCCGCGCTTCTGACCCGGCGCTTGATTCTGGCCGGGTTGGTTTTGGTTCGTCATGTTGTTTCCTTTCATGGGAACATCATGACAACGGCTCAGAGCCGGCGCCCGTTCCGAGACAAAAGCAGCAATGCGCATTTGACGCCATCATATGACGGCCAGCCCGTTCCGTCCTTATCGAGCCAGTTTGATGTTTTGGTTGCGGACGCACGCGCGTGAGTTCCGATATCATCTTATGAACATACAATCACCGACCAACGAACAAGCGGGAACTGAACCATCGGGAGCGCGCGGTATTGATTCCCCAGTTAGACAAACCAGAAGGATCCGAAAAAATGTCGAATGAAAACCAGGGCGGCACGAATATTCCGCAGGCGTTGGCCAGCACCTTCCCGAGCGGCTTCCAGGCGATTGCCACTGCTTATGGCGACTATACGAAGAAGTCGTTTGACGAAACAAAGTCCTATGTTGAGAAGATGTCAGGCGCGAAATCGTTCGAGAAGGCGATTGAAATTCAAACTGAATTCGCGAAGACAGCTTACGAGACATTCGTGAGCGAGTCGCAGAAGATTGCCGCGATGTACGTCGATCTTGGCAAGCAATCCTGCAAACCATTCGTTGGTTTTGTTGCGAAGGCGACCCCGACAGGTCAGTAAGACCTACCTCCGCGATGACAAAAATGCCCTGCTCATCGCAGGGCGTTTTTGAATGTTCCCGCTCCATGTCGGGCTTTTCGCGCCGCTTACTCCAGAAACCGGGCAATATTGGCCAGCGGCGGCGAAAGTTTGGGCCGCCGGCACGGTTCACCGCCCTGCTGCGATTGTAGCCTCGTCAACGGCTCGCAAAAGCGAAATTACTACCCATGTAATGGAGACATACGATCCCGGCCGAAGAGCCTGTCAGCGAGGTTGACCTAGTGAGCGCGATATATCCGTTGAGCTTCCATCGTCGCATTGAACGGCAGTGGGCCGAACGCATCAAGTCGTTAAGGCGCATGGGTGGCCAGGTCGCCGTTGCGACAAAACGAACGTTGCAATCCGCCATCAACCAGGACGGCTCGCTAATTCCAGTGCCGGTCAGAACCGTCGTGGACCCGCGACGACGTCATCAATCTCGTGATTGAGTTTCCAAACCACAGCCGGTCATACGACCAGACGCGGCGCGCCGTTCGATTTTGGGGACACGACAGCGCAATAGAAGCGTCATTTTTTATCAGCGAAGACGCATTGAGGCGGATTCAACCGAATTCGTGCGCCGACGAGTTGGGCTTTTTGAACGCGTTCGATCGTAATCGTGATTTGATATGTGCCGCCGCGGCCGGGATCTATGTTCGCGGAAGCAGGGGCTCTTATGATCTTGTTGCCGCTAATTTTTGAAACACCCGGGACTTGAGCCGCGTTAAAATATATTGGACGGCGATGACCGCTGCCAAGTACCGCCAAGGCGACATCTCAGGTCCCGCCTGCAATGAAATAGGCCGCCAGCTGAGGCGGCCTTAGGTTGGCGCTCGCAATTCGCCTCGAAGCCAGCCTTGTGCTTTTCGGGATTTGATGGGGTCGGCCAGTTCGGCGACAATCTGATGGATGTCGCTGCAGTGTGGGCACTCGAAGGTCCGGATATGAAATCCCAGGCGACCGGACGTAACTCCCGCCAGTGTTGTTGCCGATTGGCAGATTGGACATCGCGGTCGGAAATGAAAGGACATGATGCTCGCCTTGACTCAGGCGGAAGTACAACACTCCCAGTCACCGGGTAGATGCGCCGTTACAGGACGGTGATGGAGTCAGCTTGCCGCGGAACGAACCTCCGCCCGTGTTCAATTTTGCTCACTTCATAAACAGTTCACGAAAAAATTAACGAATTGGGGCAACTGAGGCGGGCCTTAGTTCGGGGACTGGTTTCGTGCTGCCCGGTGCCTTTGTCGGCGAGTTCTTGATCGAACGATTCTTGAGGGGAAGGTTTTGTCAGAAGACTGAAACCTGGGCCGGGGCCGTTCTGCGGAACTGAGCAATATTGAACAGCGGGGAAGGATCGGATGTGCTGCGCTAATAATCGAGCGTGCCGCTGATCCAGCCCCCTGAAGCCGCGCTCCCCTGATGGCCCCGGCGCGAAGCCGCGCACGCGCCGGGGCCGCTCCTCCCGCGAAAACGCGATTTCTGTGGCCGACTGGCCATCATCATTTGAACGCAAGTGCCGCTACGCCGCCGGTTGGGTCTTCCCCTCACCGCCTGCAAAGGTCGCATGAGTAATCGAGACGGCCGTTCCTTCCGGTCCACTCAGAGTAACGACCTGGGAATCCAGTTGCTTGGCAAGCGCCTTGACAATGCCGGTGCCAAGCCCGGATTTGGGCTGGGCAAAGACGCCATCAGGTTTTCCGATCCCGTTATCAACCACCGAAAGTTTCCAGTCTGTCCCGGAAACTTCATAGGAGACGGATATCTGTCCGTCTTTTGTTTTTGCTTTAAAAGCGTGTTTCAACGAGTTTATCACAAGCTCGGTCACGATTAATCCGAGGCTCTCGGCGTCGCGACAAGTTGCCCTGCCGCCCTGACCGATCACCCTCAGCGAAACTTCCTGATCCTCGCCGATCATCGAGTGGGCGAGCGCTTCACAAAGCTTGGTAAGGTAGGGTTGCATTTCCATGGAGCCGATGCCCGCCGAAGCGTGAAGATGCTCCTGCACGGCCGCAACCGAAATGACCCTGATATGCGCGTCGTGCAGATGACGTCGCGTTTCCTCCGACTCCACCGATCTTGCCTTCATCATGATGATACTGGCGATGATTTGCAGACTATTGGCGACCCGGTGGCGGAGTTCGTCGAGCAGCACGTCCTTCTGGCGCAACAGGTCATCCTTATCGCGTTCCAGATTGCGTTGAACCGTAATATCCTCGATGCCCAGCAGGATGTTGGTGTGTGCTTTCTCATATCGAACGATGCAGGCTTTCAACAGCATCACCCGCCGTCCGATGCGGGGAAAGTCATGCTCAACTTCGTATTCGTCCATCGGGCTTTGATTGGGTATTATTTTTTCCAGCAGCAATCGGAGCTTTGGAATGTCCCACTCGCGGTCGCCCAATTCGTAAAAGCGTTTTCCCTGTGTGTCGCCGGGATCGACCGAGAACTTGACATAGAACGACCGGCTTGCGGCGACGACGCGGAGGTCTTTGTCGAGGACGACCAGAGGTTCACGAATGGTGTCCACTATCGCCTGTGCCAGCGCGCACGCGTCTTCGACCTCGCTGAAACGCTTTCTAAACACGCATGACCTTTCCGCGCGATTGTCAAATCGCGCAGTGATAATCCGAAGGCGGCGGGAGATCGTGAGATCAACGGCCTCGCATCACTTCAGGTCCGCCGCGGGACCGGCTTATTAGTGAGCAATATTGACCGCTCGGCCGGACGAGGCAGGCAGGTTGGGCATCCATGCCCAGCGGCTACAATCTCCAGGAGCGTCGGTTTCAGTTCTGGCCCGAAATATAGAAACTGGTTTCGCAGGAACGTCTGTCGGAAAGCCGATTTGTAACGGTGGGATTTGATTTAAAGTCGCCTCAGCTATTCAACGGCTCAAGTTGACGGCTCTCCGGCATGCTCGCCGGGGCCGTTTTCTTTGCTGTCCTGACGAGAACACTTGAGACGGCAACTTAAGACAGTGCAGGTTCTCTTCATGCTCGGGGACCTCTCGCTCAAATTGGTTGCATGATCGCCCCGATGGCGCGGAGCCAAACGGGTCGGGCGAATGCGCGCCCGACGACAGACACCGCCGCGAAGCAATTCAGAATCTTTATGTGAGCCGAACTGGATTGCCTCGCTGGCGCTCGCAATGACGATTGGGGGGCAACCACCGTCATCGCGAGGAGAGTTGCGCAGTTGGGTGAGGATGGGTAGAGCGAAGCGATACCCATCGGCTGGCTTTGAAGTGATGGGTTTCGCGAATTGCTCAACCCATCCTGCGATTCTGACTGGATTAGCTCGCAACGGCAGCAGAGCGAGCCGCGCTATCGGCGGCGACGGCCGCGCCGTCGGCAGGCCTGCCGCGCAATTGTTCGCGATAGCGCGGGTGCTCGGTCCCCATCATCCGGTCCCACCAGGTGAAGTAGAGACCGTAATTGTGATGAAAGGTCGCGTGATGGAGATCGTGGTGCGTGGTCGCGTTGATCCATCCGAACCAGCGGCTGTCGGCGAGCGCGCGCGGCATCAGTTCGACGCCGGCATGGCCCATGACATTGCGTACAATCATGAAGGCCATGAACAGGAATAGCCCCAGCCCATGCATCGGAACGAACAACAGCCATAGCGGCGTGAACGCCGCCATCAGAAACGCCTCGGGAATGTCGAAGGCATAGGCCGCAAACGGCGTCGGTGCCACCGAGCGATGATGGGTGCGGTGGAAATAGGGATAGAGGCGCGGCAAATGCATCAGTCGATGCGTCCAGTAAAAATACGCATCGTGGGCGACGATGATCGCGACGACGCTGAGGACGAGATAACCGACGCCGGCCTTGTCGAAATCGGTATAGATCGTGAAGATGCCATTCATGGCGCCGTACACGATGGCCGCGCCATTCAGCGAGAAGATCACCCCGGTCCGCAGCGAGGTCACGATCTCGCGGCGAACGTCTGACCTCGAGGCCCACCGTGCCTGAATCTTGCGTCGGCTCAGGCCGGCGTTCCAGAACAATTTCAGGATCAGCGCCAATCCGCAGGCCGCGACGAGGTAACGGCCGACGTCGAGGATCAGCATGGGGGACCAGATTTGCCAGAAGCTGGCGAGCGCATCGGAAAGAGGCTGCATGGGAGGGCTCCGCGAAGGTGTGGAAGGACAGACGGCGCCTGTCCTGCGTACCTTTTTGGAATGGAAGGGGCTTGGTACTCTCGC
>NZ_JBAVCF010000763.1:0-3411 GCF_049586575.1 Bradyrhizobium sp. | reverse complement strand
GTTATAATTGTTTCTGGCTAAAAAGCTGTGGCTAGGGGAGCACACAGCCCGGAAAACGATAGGTCACAAAAGCTTTAAAAAACCAAAAAAAGGCTGTAATTTCATATAGAAGGTATAATTCGCAGCCTTTTTCGTCAGCCTTCGCTCATACGTCCAGGAGCGCCTCGCTCGCGAACTCCGCCTTGTCGGTGATGAAGGCAAAGCGCGCTTCGGCTTTGGTCCCCATCAGCCGCTCCACGGAATCGGCGGTGCCTTCCCGGTCGTCGGCCAACAGCACCACGCGCAACATGGTGCGCTTGGCAGGATCCATGGTGGTTTCCTTGAGCTGGGCCGGCATCATTTCGCCAAGACCTTTGAAGCGGCTGATATCGACCTTGGCATTGGCGTTGAACTCGCTCTTGAGGAGCGCGTCGCGGTGGGCCTCGTCGCGGGCATAGACCGTCTTGCTGCCGTGGTTGAGCCGATAGAGCGGAGGGACGGCGAGATAGAGATGGCCCTCATCGATCAGCCGCGGCATCTGCCGGTAGAAGAATGTAATGAGGAGCGAGGCGATGTGGGCGCCGTCGACGTCGGCGTCGGTCATGATGATAATGCGCGAGTAGCGCAAATCCTCTTCGCGATAGTGCGCACCGGTGCCGCAACCGATCGCCTGGATCAAATCGGCCAACTGCGCATTGGCCACGAGCTTGTCCTTGGTTGCGGAGGCGACGTTGAGAATCTTGCCGCGCAGCGGCAGGATCGCCTGGGTCTTGCGATCGCGCGCCTGCTTGGCGCTGCCGCCGGCCGAGTCACCCTCGACGATGAAAAGCTCGGAGCCGTCGGCTGCCGTATCGGTGCAATCGGCGAGCTTTCCGGGCAGCCGCAGCTTTTTCACCGCGGTCTTGCGTGAAATCTCTTTTTCCGCGCGGCGGCGCAGCCGTTCTTCAGCGCGCTCGACGACAAAGTCCAGGAGCTTGTTGGCTTGCAGCGGATTGCCCGAGAGCCAATGGTCGAACGGATCCTTGATCGCCTGCTCGACGATGCGCTGAGCTTCGGCAGTGGCGAGGCGGTCCTTGGTCTGGCCCTGAAATTCCGGCTCGCGCACGAACACGGACAGCATCACGGCAGCGCCCACCATCACGTCTTCCGAGGTGATGGAGGCGGCGCGCTTACCCTGGCCGACGCGTTCGGCGTGATCTTTCAGGCCGCGCAGCAGTGCGCTGCGCATGCCCGATTCATGTGTGCCGCCGTCCTGCGTCGGCACGGTGTTGCAATAGGAGGACAAAAAGCCGTCGGCATCCGCGGTCCAGGCTACCGCCCATTCGCAGGCGCCATGCGCGCCGACCCGTCCCGATTTGCCGGAGAAAATATCCGGATGCACCAGCGTGTCGGCGTGAATCGCGGCTGCGAGATAATCCTTCAGGCCGCCCGGAAAATGGAAACTGTCTTCGGCCGGGACATCCTCAAGGCCTTTCAGCAGAGAGGGATCGCAGCGCCAGCGAATTTCCACGCCGCCGAACAGATACGCCTTGGAGCGCGCCATCTTGAACAGCCGTTGTGGCTTGAACGCAGCCTTGGCGCCAAAAATATCGGTGTCGGGCCTAAAACGAATTCGTGTGCCGCGACGGTTATTGATCTTGCCAAGGTCTTCCAGTTTCCCCTTGGGATGGCCGCGCTCGAACGCCATCTTGTAAAGTTTTTGGCCGCGCGCGACCTCGACCTCGAGGCGCGAGGACAGTGCATTGACGACGGACACGCCGACGCCGTGCAGGCCGCCCGAGGTCTCGTACACCTTGGAATCGAATTTGCCGCCGGAATGCAGGGTGCACATGATGACTTCGAGCGCCGATTTTTTCGGAAACTTCGGATGCGGATCGATCGGAATGCCGCGGCCGTTATCGGTGACGGTCAAGAATCCGTCGGCGCCGAGTTCGACCTCGATGAAGGTGGCATGGCCCGCGAGTGCCTCGTCCATCGAGTTGTCGATGACTTCGGCGAACAGATGATGCAGCGCCTTTTCATCGGTGCCGCCGATATACATGCCAGGCCGTCGCCGTACCGGCTCAAGCCCCTCGAGGACCTCGATGTCGCGCGCGGTATAGCCGGCCTCGGCGCTGGTTGAACGGGAGGCGACCTTGAGTTGAGAACGGCCCTTCGGCTCAGCGCCAAAGAGGTCGTCGACTTTCGCTTTAGTGCTGGATTTCAATGGTTTGGACATAGCTTTTCATGTTGCGCGCCAAAATGGCGCGGCGAATCAGTTTCCCTGACTATGCCACGGTTGAGCTCAAAAAGTGACGGCCGCAGAGGGAGGGCGGCGGCGCCTCGCCCGAAATTCTCAGGCGCGCGATGTGCGAAAGACGATCAGCCCAAACAGCGCCACGGCCGCCAACACGATCAACGAGCCGACGATTGGCAGAACAATGAAGGCTTCACCCTTGCCGATGACGATGGCGACCCCAACGGGAAACAGGACGGCGCCGGCGATGTGCAGCCGGCCCTGCCATTGAGCGAGCGCGCTGTCGCCGGCGGCGGGAACCAGTCTGTAGTAGAGGCCGAACACGAACAGGAGAACGCCGCCCACCAGGTTGAAATGCGCATGCGCCGGTGCCATGGCAAAATCCTGCCGGATGCCCATCTCGATTCCCCAGATCATGCCGATCACCAAAATCACAGCGCTGGTGCGCATCATCAATGACCCAATCATGTATTCTTCCCCATGTTCGTTGCGCGCAATTGAAAGCCCGCTGATTCTGCCTTGGGCGTCATTGTGACTTGATGTTGACGATCCAGCCAGCTTAAACGGGGCCATTACCGGGAAGGGCCTTTCGGAATGGAAGAATATATACGCGCGCTGGCGGATTTCGTGCGCGACCATCAGGCCTGGGCTGCGCCGGTCGTGCTGCTGCTGGCGTTCGGCGAATCGCTGGCTTTCATCTCGCTGCTGATTCCGGCATGGGGCGCGCTGGTGGCGATCGGTGCGCTGATCGGCGTCAGCGGCATCAGCTTCTGGCCGCTCTGCATTGCAGGCGGCGTCGGCGCGGCGCTGGGCGACTGGGTCTCCTACTGGTTCGGCTTCAAATACAAGGAACAGGTCGCGAAGATATGGCCGCTATCTCGGTATCCCGACATCCTGCCGCGGGGCGAGGCCTTCGTGAAATCCTGGGGCGTGCCGAGCATTTTCATCGGACGATTTTTCGGACCCCTGCGCGCCTCCGTGCCGCTCGCGGCCGGAATTTTCGAGATGCCGTATTGGCAATTCCAGGTAGCGAATTTCGTGTCGGCCTTCGTCTGGTCCGGTGCGCTATTGTTGTTCGGTGACGTGATTGCAGAGATTGCGGAGTGGCTCTGGCGGGCGGTCTGATGGCGGCTTCGGGGGCGTGAAACGGCAGCGTTTGACTTGACGTTGTCAGGCCAAGGTCTTATACGCCGGGC
>NZ_JBAVCF010000762.1:0-5563 GCF_049586575.1 Bradyrhizobium sp. | reverse complement strand
CCATGTGGCGGTCGTAGTTTTCCGGAATCGAGCCGGCGAACACCTTGTCAGTTTCCAACATGGCTAATCACCCGTCACCAGTTTGATGGCTCGCATGACTACCATACGATTGTCCGCTCCGGGTCATGAACGTCGTTTTTGGTCCATTGCCCGCCATGTCGGCTTCACCCTCCAGAGCTGCCGTTGAAGCCGACGTGGCTATCAGTCGAAACGTGCCAAAAGCTGCCGTGAGCAGGTGCAGCAAATGCTAGCCTAAACTAGAAGCAAGCCGGCCCTTCTGGGTCAGCCAGCGGTCATGCCTTGTTCGATGAGAACGGGCGGCGTACCACGAGCCCAATGGAGCAGAGCAGCCGCATGCCACCGCGGAAGTGAAGTCATGGGGGTTGGCAAAGCAAGTGCGACACCGGCAAGGCGCCAGTGCCGCAATCCGATGACCCGAGCCGACCTCAGGCCGACTTGCGCCACGGCACCAGCATCGACACGCGGGTCTTGTAACGGCGGTATTCGTCGCCGAACAAATCGGTGAGGTCACGCTCTTCCAGCATGATGCCGACCAGGATGTAGGCCGTGGTCACAGCCGCGAACAGCAGGTGGCCCACCGTCATGGTCGGCGCTGCCCAGAACGCGATGATGAAACCGAGATAGATCGGGTGCCGCACGAACTGGTAGAAAAACGGTGTGCGGAATCGCATCGTCGGCATCGGCCGGCCGGCGAGATTGTTGGCGACCTGATGCAAACCGAACAGCTCAAAGTGGTTGATCAGGAACGTCGAGGTCAGCACCAGCAGCCAGCCGACGAACGACAGGCCCGTTACCGCCATGGCGATTTGCGGGTCATTGACCTGCCACACCACGGTGCGGATCGGTCGCCACTGCCAAAACAGCAGAGCAAGCGCCAGGCTGGCCAGCAGCACATAGGTGCTGCGCTCGACCGATTTCGGCACGTATTGCGTCCACCATATCTTGAATTGCCGGCGCGCCATCACGCTGTGCTGAATTGCGAAGACGGACATCAGGAGAAGGTTTACGATGAGCGCTTCCGTGATCGGCACAGTTGTTCCGGTGTCAATGCTCTTTGGCACCACGAGGTCCGATACGAAGCCGATGGCGTACAGAAAAGTGACGAAGAACACTGCGTAGGAAGTGAACCCAAAGAGAATCGCGATGAGCCGTCCAATGAGATGGCCTTGGCCGGAGCGCGTGTCTTGGTTGACTGCTTGGGTCTGGGTCATAGTCTCCTCCGGTTTATTGCGACTACTGGGATCGCAATCGAGAAGTGCGCAGAATGCCGAAGCCGCGACGGAAGACTTTGCCCGGAGCTTGATTTGTCCGTGAGATGGGCGCGATTATTCCTTGAGAGCGGCTTTGCAGCCCGGGTGGACCACCGACGTGCAATTTTTCTTTGCCAATCATACGCTTGACACCGACCGGCGCGAGCTGCACCGCGGTTCTGAGGCTATTGCCGTTGAGCCGCAGGTGTTCGACCTCCTGGTCTACTTGGTGCAGAACCGGGACCGCGTGGTCAGCAAGGATGATCTCATCGCCTCAGTCTGGGGCGGCCGGATCGTGTCGGATTCGACGCTGACCAGCCGCATCAACGCTGCGCGCAGGGCGGTCGGCGACAGCGGCGAGGATCAGAGGCTCATTCGCACCATCTCGCGCAAGGGGTTGCGCTTCATCTGTGCGGTGGACGAGCCGCCGGCCGCGGGCGGCAAGGCGCATAAACCGTTGCTGGTCAAGCCGCAGCAGGAAATCCGCTTTTGCACGACATCCGACGGCGTCCGCGTCGCTTACGCGCTCGCCGGCCAGGGGCCGCCCCTGATCAAGGCCGCCAATTGGCTCAATCACCTGGAATATGACTGGGAAAGCCCGATTTGGAACCACTTGCTGCATTCGCTCACGCTCGAGCATCGTCTGATCCGTTATGACGAACGTGGCAACGGTCTCTCCGACTGGGAGGTGGGCGAAATTTCGTTCGAGGCATTCGTGCGGGATTTGGAGAGCGTCGTCGAGGCCACCGGACTGAAGCGGTTCGCGCTGCTCGGCATTTCGCAGGGTTGCGCGGTCTCCATTGCTTACGTCGTGCGGCATCCCGAGCGTGTCAGCCATCTGGTGCTTTATGGCGGCTTCGCGCGCGGCCTGCGCAAGCGCGGCTCCGCCGAGGACATCGCGCTGGCGGACGCATTGGCCGTCCTGATACGCCGCGGATGGGGACAAGAGAACGCCGCGTTTCGTCAGATGTTCACGACGCGCTTTGCCCCCGGCGGCACGGCCGAAGAGATGCAATGGCTCAACGATCTGCAGCGGATCACGGCGTCGCCGGAGAATGCCGTGCGTCTCCGCCAGGCCACTGAGAACATCGACGTCACCGCGCTGCTTGCCAAAGTTAAAATCCCGACGCTCGTGCTGCATTGCCGGAGCGAGACCTCGGTGCCGTTCGAGGAGGGGCGCCTCCTTGCGGCCGGTATCCGTGGCTCGCGTTTTGTCGCACTCGAAGGATGCAACCACCTACTTTTGGAGCGAGACCCGGCCACGATCCGCTTTCTTGTCGAAATTCGGAATTTTCTCAAGGGCTGATGCCGGCCCTCCGAGGCAAGCTCGAATAGGCCCAGCACCTGGCAGGCGATATTCCATAACGTCTCGTTCGGCGAACGCTGACGAGCGCGATGTTCTTGAAAAGCCGCCCACGTTGTGCGCCAGGTCCGAAACGGGTCAGGCGCGTACGTTCTGCCACGTCCGATGTCTGGGTCGGCTGTCACCGAATTCGGACATCACTTGTGGCGAAGACCCGTATCTTCGTGCCGTGGCGCTTTTTGGTCGCCGGCCGCATCGGCCCGTCGATAGCCCAGTCATGCCGCCGACCAGAAACCTGCACAGGAACAGACGTCACTCAGGAATGCCCTTTAGCCAGAGGTTTTGCAACGTCCCTGGCGGTATCAATGAACAGCCGTGCAACGGGGCTGACAGTGCGGTTCTTCAGCATAACGACTCCGTTCGGTACGCTTTTCATCGGCAATTCAATGGGTAGAATTTTGAGTTCGGAACGTTCGACTGGAAATCGCAGCGCCGAAGCGGGAAAAATCGTCAAAAAGCGCCCGGTCCCTAGAAGACTCATCCTCACCTCAGGGGAGTCAGTGATGACTGTGGCGCGAGGGTACCCGAGGCCGCAGGCGGCGAGGGCCTGCATAGCAATGGATATGATTCCGCTCGCTGGCGGCGAAAGTACCCATGGTGCATCGATAATCTCGGCAAGCGTAATCTTTCGTCTTCGTGCCCATGCACTTTGCGAGCCAACCGCAATAACACCCGTATCATGAAAGAGATATTCGAAGCTTAGCTGCTTGTCAGACAGCGGACCGAGCTGGCGCGCAATCAAAAAATCGACCTTACGCTCGTGCAATTGCTGATGCAGCGCTTCGGCATACCCCGTCACGAGATGAAAGACGATCCCTGGATGGCGCTGGGACAAACGATCGACGACTGCCGAGGCGAAGCTTGCGGCTAAAAGCGGAGTGCATCCAACCCTTATTTCGCCGCTAGAAGGGTCGGCGAGGAACTCGATATTCTTCAGCGTTTGGCGCAGTTCGTCGAATACGGCGGTGCCTCCACCGAGCAGCGCGTGGCCAAATTCGGTAGGCTCGATCCCTTGACGGTGACGATCAAGCAACCGAACGCCGAGTGCGTGCTCGAGATCGGCGATTGATTTTGAAATGTTAGGCTGAGAGGTGTTCAATTGGCGTGCCGCCTTGCCCATGCTGCCCGCTTGAACAACGGTCATAAGGATGTGGAGGTCTTGTAGTTTGATCCGCCTACCAATTCGATCGCTCAGCCTCATGGCGCGCACCATCGCATATGAAAATATATATGACTACATCAAATAATACTATTATCAACTTACGTGCCTGGCACTTACCCTCCAATCGGTCGTAAGTTGCGATTTTCCGAATCGCGGACGAGCCGGGAGGACGCTCACATGACAATATCCCGCCGAAAACTGTTCTGTTTGGCGGCGGGCACTGCCGCGCTTCCCGCTCTTTTGCGCAGCGCACGAGCGCAGACCTATCCAGCGCGACCAGTGCGGCTCGTCGTCGGATTCCCGCCGGGCGGCCCAGGCGACATCGTTGCGCGCCTGATGGCCCAATCGCTAACGGAGCAAATTGGTCGGCAGGTCGTCGTAGAGAATCACCCAGGGGCAGGCGGCAACATTGCCGCCGAAGAGGTCGTCAGGGCCAATCCCGACGGCTACACGCTCTTGCAGGTCACTGCTTCAAACGCGATCGGAGAAAGTCTCTACAAAAACCTTAAGTTCGATTTCATCCGGGATCTGACACCGGTGGGAGGGATCGGCCGTGCGCCCCTCGTCCTGGAGATCAATCCATCGCTGCCAGTGAAGACGACTTCTGAGTTTATCGACTACAGCAAATCAAATCCAGGCAAGCTCAGCATGGCTTCGCCGGGGATTGGGACGCCGGGCCATGTTGCTGGCGAGCTGTTCAAGATGATGGCAGGCGTCAACTTGGTGCACGTGCCCTATCGCGGGGGCGCACCGGCTCTGACTGATCTGTTAGGCGGACAGGTGCAGGTGTTGTTCGACCCGATCCCTGCATCTCTTGAGTACATCAGAGGCGGAAAGCTTCGTGCACTGGCCGTCACCACCACGACCCGTTCCAAAGCGTTGCCGGATGTGCCTCCGGTTGCGGATGTCCTGCCGGGCTATGAGGCCAGCAACTGGTGGGGAGTCTACGCGCCAAAGGGCACGCCGCCGGATATTCTACACAAACTCAATCGCGAAATGGTGGCGGCGCTTGCTCACACTGACCTGAGCGCGCGACTTGCCGGTTTCGGCACCGAGCCCATGCCGATGTCAGCCTCCCAGTTCGGCAAATTTGCTGCCGACGAGACGGAAAAATGGGCCAAGGTGATCAAATTCGCCAACATCAAGCCGGTGTGACGCGCTCAATTCGTCGACGCCGTAGCCTTTCGTCCCTGTTAACGCGGTGCATTGCAGCAAGTTTGCACTCGCCATGTCTGTTCGGGGTCATGAACGTCGTTTTTGGTCCATTGCCCGCCATGTCGGCTTCACCCTCCAGAGCTGCCGTTGAAGCCGACGTGGCTATCAGTCGAAACGTGCCAATAGCTGTCGTGAGAAAAATGTCAGACATAAGCATTTTCACTGTTATGAAAAACTTAAATGGTACGCCGACTATATTCTCAGCGAATGGGCTGCGCGCGCGACTCCGATACCTATACAATAGTCTAAGTCTGCCGCGCGCGACGGATCGCTGAGAGGGGAGAGGAATTCAAATACGGCCCGCAATTGTGTGGCTACTCCTTAGGCTGTTGGCTTTTGTGCTTGTGGCCTCAAGCTTCCTTACTGCCATCCCGGGCAGATCAAATCTCAATTGGAGCGCCGTAATCCCGCTTGGCATTCTGCCGGGCATCATCCTCTATCTATGGCTGTGTCTAGTTCATTCGCGAGCTGGTGCGGATTTCTCGTCGCCATATTCTCTCGACCAACCGTTCCTACCAATGACAAGGTTCCCTTTGCGATTCTGGCTCCTCG
>NZ_JBAVCF010000761.1:0-3603 GCF_049586575.1 Bradyrhizobium sp. | reverse complement strand
GCCATGCCGCACGCCGCTGGTGGTGCTCCACGCGGCGGACCGGCTCCAGCCGGAGGCCGCGGCCAACGGCCTGAACGACACTAAACGACAAAGGCCCGGTCTCGCGCCGGGCCTTTTCTTTTGCTGTCCCGCTCACCGATCTCGCAAGGAGGACATCGCAGTCGCCTACTCCGCCGCGATCTGTCGCGGTGCCGGCGGTGGGTTGGCTAGATCGGCCGCGAGTTGCGCGTAGCGAGCCTTCGCATCCGCTACCGCCTTCTCCTTGACTGGCCCGTAACCGCGAATGCGATCCGGCAGCGAGAGGATTTCAATGGCGGTGTCCAGCGTCAACGGCGACAATACCGGCAGGATGTGGGCGACGTCCTTCTCGTAGCCAGCGATCAAATCACGCTCGAGCCTGCGATCGGGGCTGTAGCCGAAGATATCGAGCGGGGTGCCGCGCAGCACGCGCATCTTCGCCAGCCAGCGAAATACCGGAAGCATCCAGGCGCCGAAGGCGCGCTTCCTCGGCCGGCCCAGCGCGTCTTTTGCCCCCGCGAGCAACGGCGGCGCAAGATTGAAGCTGATCTTGAAATCGCCGTCGAACTGGTCGCGAAGCTGCTGTTCGAACCGGCCATCGGTATAAAGCCGCGCGACTTCATATTCGTCCTTATAGGCAAGCAGCTTGGCGTAGTTGACGGCGACCGCGCGCGGCAGTTCCTCGCCAAAGCCGCGATCGCGCGCCGCGTCACGTACCTGCTTGACCAGCGCCTGATACTGCGTAGCGAGCTTTGCATTCTGATAGGCGGTCAAGTGCGCAGATCGGTGGACGATAATTTCGTCGAGCGACATCGCATCGAGGGTTTTCGGCGCGCTTCCCTCGCCGTGCCCGCTCATCATCGCGGCGATGCGCGCGGGATCGACGGCCGCGAGGCGGCCGAGCCGGAACGCCTGCGTGTTCATCTTGATCGCAACGCCATTGACTTCGATCGCCTGTTCGATCGCTTCCGCCGACAGCGGCAGCAATCCCCTCTGGTAGGCGTAACCCATCATCATCATGTTGGTGGCGATGGCATCGCCCAGCAGGGTTTCCGCGGGCCTGGTGAAATCGACGAAAGCGGAATCCTTCCGCAACGCGGTTTCCAGCACGTGGTTGACTTTGCGGGACTGGAAATTGAAATCGCGGTTGAGAATGAAGTCGGCGGTCGGAATGACGTGGCTGTTGATGATACCGGCGGTGCGGCTCGACTCGCAGAGCGTCATGGTCTCCTTGGAAGCGGCCACGACCTCATCGGCGGCAATCACGAGATCGGCGGTGCCGGTGACGATGCGCGAACAGGTCACGTCAGCGGTATGTTCGGACAGCCGGACATGGCTCAATACCGCCCCGCCCTTTTGCGCCAGCCCCGACATATCGAGGATCATGCTGGCCTTGCCCTCGATATGGGCGGCCATGCCGAGCAGTGCGCCGATGGTCAACACGCCGGTGCCGCCGACGCCGCCGACGGCGATGTTATAGGGCCGGTCCAGCGACGGCTTTGAGGCGGGCTCCGGCAATTCGCCGATATCGCCAGCACCAGCGGGCGCACGACGGCGCAACGCCCCGCCATCGACGGTAACGAACGACGGGCAAAAGCCTTTCAGGCAGGAGTAATCCTTGTTGCAGGCCGACTGGTTGATGGTGCGCTTGCGCCCCATCTCGGTCTCCAGCGGCTCGACCGAGATGCAATTCGACTGCACCGAGCAATCGCCGCAGCCTTCGCACACGGCCGGATTGATGAGGACGCGCCGCGGCGGATCTTCGAGCAATCCGCGCTTGCGGCGGCGGCGCTTCTCGGCGGCACAGGTCTGCACGAAGACGATGGCGGATGCGCCCTTCACCTGGCGCAGCGTCTTCATGACGGCGTCGAGTTCGTCACGGTGCGCGACCTTCGCGCCAGGCGCGATGTCGGAGGCGGGATAGGCTTTCGGATTTTCCGAGACCAGATAGATTTCACGGATGCCTTCCGCGTGAAGCTGGAAGGTGACCTGCTGCGGCGACAATTCGCCATCGACATGCTGGCCGCCGGTCATGGCGGTCGCGTCGTTATAGAGAATTTTGTAGGTGATGTTCGCGCCTGACGCCACCGCCTGCCGGATCGCGAGGCTGCCGGAATGGAAATAGGTGCCGTCACCGATATTGGCGAAGACGTGCTCTTCATTGGTGAAGGGCGCAACGCCGACCCACGGCACGCCCTCGCCGCCCATATGGGTAAAGGTCTCGGTAGAGCGGTCCATCCATAGCGCCATGAAGTGGCAGCCGATGCCGGCAAAGGCGCGGCTTCCTTCCGGCACTTTGGTCGAGGTGTTGTGCGGACAACCCGAACAGAAATACGGCGTGCGGGTAACCGGCGAGACCGCTTGCATCTGGGTCGCCTGCCGGCCGTTGAACCAGTCGGCTTTCGCACGCAACATCGCGGCGATTTCGGGATTGAGATTGAGCCGCAGGAGCCGCTCGGTGAGCGAGCTTGCCAGCGAGGCGACACTCAATTCCTCGGCGAAAGGCAGGAAGCGTTTGTCGTGATCGTCCATCTTGCCGACGATGCGCGGGCGGACGTCGTCGCGCCAGTTGAACAGTTCCTGCTTGACCTGGTTCTCGACGATCTCGCGGCGTTCCTCGATGATGAAAATCTCTTCAAGCCCGACCGCGAACTCACGCACGCCTTGCGGCTCCAGCGGCCAGGGCATCCCGATCTTGTAGAGCCGCAAGCCGATCTTGGCGGCGACTTCCGGCGTGATGCCGAGTTCACGCAGCGCTTGCCGGATGTCCTCATAGCTTTTGCCCGAGGCCATGATGCCGAAACGCGCATTCGGCGAATCCATGGTGATGCGGTTGACCTTGTTGGCGCGGGCAAAGGCGATGGCCGCAAAGCCCTTGTAATCCTGCAAACGCCGATCCTGGTCGTAGCGGTCGTCGGGCCAACGCAAATTCAATCCACCCGGCGGCATTTCGAAGTCCGGCGGAATGATGAAGGGCTTCATCTCGTCGGTAAGATCGATCTCGGCGGTGGTCTCCACCGTCTCCGTGATCACCTTCATGCCGACCCAGCAGCCGGAATAGCGCGACATCGCGATCCCGAGCAGCCCCATCTCGATCATTTCATGGATGCTCGAGGGATAGAGATAGGGCATCAGCGCCGAGACGAAGGCATGGTCCGACTGATGCGGGACGGTTGAGGATTTCGCACCGTGATCGTCACCGGCGAGACACAGCACGCCGCCGTTCTTCGCCGAGCCCGCGGCATTGCCGTGGCGGAAGACGTCGCCGCAACGGTCGACGCCGGGGCCTTTGCCGTACCAGATGCCGACGACGCCGTCGTAATTGGCGCCTTTTGAGAGATTGAGTTGCTGGGAGCCCCAGATCGCGGTGGCGGCGAGGTCTTCGTTCACGCCGGGCTGGAACTTGATGTTGTATTGGTCGAGATGTTTTCGGGCGGCGAAAAGCTGCTGGTCGTAGCCGCCAAGGGGTGAGCCGCGGTAGCCGCTGATGAACCCTGCCGTGTTGAGCCCGTTGGCGCGGTCGCGCCGGATTTGGGCCATCGGCAGGCGAACCAGCGCCTGAATCCCGGTCAGGAAGACATGGCC
>NZ_JBAVCF010000760.1:0-3274 GCF_049586575.1 Bradyrhizobium sp. | reverse complement strand
CGTAACTCCAGACGCCCTCCACCGCCCCTTGCTTGTCGCGCACGGTCACTCCGGCTGGCTCAAAATCCCCCAATCCCGAAAGCGCGGTATGGGTCGATGGATTCAAATCCGCCGAACCGCCGATCAGCGCCGGCAATCGAGGCGCAACGGCATTCATCACCTTCCCCGCGGCAACGCGAGTGGCCATGCCCTTTTTATCCGCGGGGAAGGCCGGAATATCCCTATCCCATCCATCGGGCAATTCGCCGTGCATGACCTGTTGAAACGCTTTTGCGAGATCCGGAGACGCGCGGCTGTACGCCGAGAATCTGTCGCTCCACTCCGTCTCGGCCGCTTTTCCCCGCTCGACCGCTTTGCGAAAGTGTTCGACTGCCTTCTCGGGGATGTGAAATAGTGGCTCCGTTGGCCAGCCCAGATTCGCTTTCGCTAACCGCACTTCGTCGACACCCAAGGGCGATCCATGCGATTCAAAGCTGTCCTGCTTGTCGGGCGCGCCGTAGCCGATATGGGTCCGCGCCAGGATTAGCGAGGGCCGCTGCGTTTCCGCGCGAGCCGTGCGCAGCGCCGTGTCGACCGCAACGAGATCGTTGCCGTCCGCGACCGACTGGACGTGCCAGCCATAGGCCTCAAAGCGGCGCCCGCGATCCTCGGTAAATGTGATGTCCGTTCCAGCCGAGAGCGTCACCCGGTTGTCGTCGTAGAGGTAGATCAGCTTGCCGAGCTTCAAATGGCCGGCGAGGGACGCCGCCTCCGAGGAAACGCCCTCCATCAGATCGCCATCGCTGACGATCCCATACGTGAAATGATTGACGATCTCGGCACCCGACCGGTTGTAACACGCTGCCAGGTGCGCTTCGGCCATCGCGAGACCGACGCCATTGCCGAAGCCTTGACCGAGCGGCCCTGTGGTCGTCTCGACGCCCGGCGCCACACCACGCTCGGGATGCCCTGGCGTCATGCTGCCCCATTCGCGGAACCTTTTGATCTGTTCGAGAGAAAGATCATAGCCGGTAAGATGAAGCAAACTATACAGCAGCATCGAACCATGCCCCGGAGACAGCACGAAACGATCACGATCAAACCATCCCGGATTAGCCGGATTGTATTTCAGAAACCGGGTCCAGAGCACATACGCCATCGACGCGGCGCCCATCGGCATTCCGGGGTGGCCGCTATCGGCCTTTTGCACCGCGTCCACGGAGAGGAAACGCAGAGTATTGATGCACGCATTGTCCAATGCAGGATCGGAAGGAATTGCAGGAGGCGCTGCGTTCATTCGAATTCTCCGTTTGATTTTCGAGCCGCGGCCACCTGTTCCGCGTAAGACTGTCGTGACGCGCCTTGGCCCTCGCGGGCAACCATCTCACTGGTTACCAGCCCTTACGCGCTATTCGCGCCCTTCGACGCCGACGCCGTAAACATGCACCATCTGGCCGCCAAGCCATCCTGATACAAAGAGGAGTGCGACGCCAATGATCGAAAGCACGACGGGAGCGCTCAGGCTCGTGCCTAAATTCGTGGGGCCGCTGGCGCGCAGCCAGATATTTATTGCATACAGGACGACGGCGGTGAGATTGATCGCCATGTGGGTCAGAGCAATCTTCTTCACTGGCGGAGCGCCCCCCTTATAGAAGAGCAAGTCGATAAATCCTGGTACCGCCGCGCAGAGCGCGCCGATAAGACCACCGATCATGCTGAAAAACGCGACAGTGGACCATGCTTCTCCGGTAGCGCCCGCCAGACGAATCAAGTCGCAGGCAAGCGAGAAGATCCAAAGACCGATCGGAAAGACAATCAGCATGGGATGGATGGGATGCTTGAAGATGCTCGCTGGCGTACGCATTGAGACGTTCCTTTGATCGTTAGAGATTTTGCAAGCGCGTAAGCACTCTCAGAAGACTTTTCAACAGGTGCGGCAAGTGCCCGCTCCACGTCTGCGCCTCAAATCGGCATGCGGTAACCGAAGAATTCATGGTCTTCATTGTAACCACCCTCCCCAGCCCCCAGATCGGCGAAGTCGCGGACGAACTCGATCGCCGCGATCCACTTGACCATCTTGAAGCCCAACTCGTTCTCGCAGCGAAGCCGCAGCGGCGCTCCGTGCAGCACGCTTACGGGTGCTCCATTCATCTCGTAGGCGAGCATCGTCAGGCGATGGCGCATGTTGGAGATCTTGTGCACATCGTAGTAGCGGCCACCATCGTCGCCGTCTGCGAGCGAGTAGAACACGGCGTATCGAGCTTCCGACGTAGGCCGCACCAAATCGAGGATATCGCGCATCGGGACGCCGCCCCACTTGGCGACGCCCGTCCATCCCTGGATACAGAAATGCGTCGTGATTTGTTCCTGCTTAGGCAGGGCCCGGAGGTCGGCGAGGGAGAACTCACGAGGCGCCTCCACCAGCCCATCGATGCGTAGTCGCCAGTGAACGAACTGACTCTCCACGAGGGCGTCAAACTCGGCGGAGTTCGGCATGGTTCCATTGGGCCAAAAGTGCGGAGAGATATCCCGTTCGGTGAGCTGGGCGTTCGGGTCCCACCACTCGGAAAACCCCTTGATACCACCGATCATGAACTCACCGATCCGTTGCACCAGGCGCGCGTGCCGGATCGTGAAAGGTGAGGCGACCCACCAAGCCAACCCCACGATCACCATCGCTAAGACGAAGAGCGGGAACCCAGTCCAGGAGTTGTTCTCCACGCCAGCAAACATGTGGTTCGTGTTCTCCCGTAGACCGGTGATGAACACCATGATCCCGTGCGCCAGGATGAACAGCACGAACCAACAGAACGAGATGAAATGGATGGAGCGGGCCGCCTGACGGTTCAGCACTCTTTTAAGCAGGCCAAGCCGATTGGAAATTGCTGGACTCTGTAAAAGACCCGTGGTGATCGACACCGGCGCGGCGATGAATACTGTGACGAAATAGCTGAGTTGCTGCAGGCCATTATACCGGGTCCAGCTTTCGTCGACGGGGAAGTTCAGCGACGCATACTGGATGGCGGTCGAGAGCGCCGCCGGGAACACGCCCCACGTCACGGGGACCAAACGAAGCCACTGACCGGTCGCGAAAATCAGCACGTAAAACGCGATGCCGTTGATCGTCCACAGCATTACGATGGAAAAATGCCACCATCGGGCGAGCCCTATAGTGTGGCGCAGACCCGGAATGCCGAGCCATGTTGGCATCGTCACGGCGTCGTCCTTGGCGGTCCAGATCCGACCCTCGGGAACTGCGCTCTGGAAGCGGAACCACTCCGTGCCGGGCGTACAG
>NZ_JBAVCF010000759.1:0-4827 GCF_049586575.1 Bradyrhizobium sp. | reverse complement strand
GGTCTGCGCGCCGCCGTGCAGAAGGTCGCGCACGACGAGCGGCATCAGCGCCGATATCGACCCGCCGATCAGGCCCGTCACGAGCGTGCGCGCGAGCACGATCTTGATTGCCGGGGAGTTGGCGATGTAGCGCACGCCGGAGACGATCGCGCGGTTAAGCCGCTCGCGCGGCAGCCTCGACGGCGCGCTTTCGCGGCGCCAGATAAACAGCGCCACCGCCAGCGGAATATAGAGGAAAGCATTGGCGGCGAACGCGGCCACCGCGCCCGCGGTAGCGACGACGATACCGCCGATCGCCGGTCCGAAGCTGCGCGCGATGTTGTAACTGATGCCGTTCAGCGCCACGGCGGCGGGCAACATAGCGGCCGGCACCTGTTCGCTGACCGAAGATTGCCAGGCCGGACCGAACAGCGCCATGCCGCTGCCGACGACGAAGCACAATGCGAGCAGGCTGTTCGGCGTCATGAGACCGAGCCACGCCAGCGCGGTCAGCGCGCTCGCGCCCAATAGCGCAATCGACAACGATATCAGCGAGACGATGCGGCGGTCATACATGTCGGCGATGGCGCCGGCGGGCATCGCAATCAGCATCACCGGCAGCATCAGCGCGGTTTGCACCAGCGCGACCTTGTCGGCAGACGGGGTCATCTGGGTCATCGCCCAGGCGGCGCCGACGGCCTGGATCAACAGGCCGAGATTGGACAACAGGCTCGCCGACCAGATCCGCCGGAACGCGAGATGCCGCAGCGGCGCTGAGATACCGTCGGCGGCTAACATCGCTCGCTTTGGCTGTTCGGTCATGACGTCTTCCGCTGCGGCCGGCTTGATTCCTTCAAGAAACAGTGATGCCTGCTCCGGTCTGTGCCTGTCCAGTAGTCAGCGGGCTAAGGCCGTGTTTTGCCGGGGCAAAATGCCTGGGATAGTTGAGGGCCGCCACAACACGGGGATCGTGCCCGCCACCCGAGGCGTCTTCATGGCGCCCGGATTTTGAAGCTGATAGGGTCGAAATGCGGACGGGCTTAGCCCATCTCTGAGTTGCGAGGACGACATCCGTGAGCATAGCCGAAACCTGGGACATCCCGGCCACACGCCGGCGACTGGTTCCTCCGAGCCCGCCGCGGGCGCCGGAGAGCATGACGACGCTCCAGCGCCTGGCAGCGATGCGCGAAAGCGCGATCGGAACCTGGGGCCAGCGCGCCTATGAGGACGACGTTGTCCGCGGCCGCTTCCTTCTGAACTCTAGTTTCATCCTCAATACGCCGGATGCGATCCGCCACGTGCTGGTCGACAATTACGAGAACTATTCGCGCACGCCGGCCGGGTTCCGCGTGCTGCGCCCGATCCTGGGTGAGGGCCTCTTGATCGCCGAAGGCCGGACCTGGAAACATCAGCGGCGTACGTTGGCGCCGGCCTTTACACCGCGCGCGGTCGGAACGCTCGTTCCGCACATGGTCGCGGTAACCGATGATACGATCGCGAACCTGCGGCGCATCAGCAATGGCCCCGTCGATCTGCGCGAGACAATGCAGCGCATGACGCTCGAGATCGCCGGCCGCACCATGTTTTCATTCGGCATGGAGCGCCACGGCGCGACCTTGCGGGACTTCGTGATGGAGTATGGTGACCGGCTGGCGCGGCCGCATTTCCTTGATCTGGTGTTGCCGTTGAATTGGCTCGCGCCGCGGGATTTCTCGCGGGCCCGCTTCCGCAAGCGATGGACACGCTTTATCGGCCAGCTGATGGCGGAGCGCCGCGCCGCCGGAAAGCTGCAGGGCGCGCCGGCGCGCGATCTGTTCGATCTGATGGAAACCGCGCGCGACCCTGAAACCAACGAGGCCTTCAGCGACGCGCAACTCGGTGATCAGGTCGCGACCATGATCCTCGCCGGCCACGAAACCACCGCCACGGCGCTGTTCTGGTCGTTGTATTTGCTGGCGCTCGATCCGGTCGCGCAGGAGCAGCTCGCGGCCGAGGCAAGGCAGGTTCCGGCCGATGGCGAGGCGGATCTCGGCCGGTTGAAGTTCACCCGCGCCGTGGTCGACGAGACGATGCGGCTTTATCCGCCCGCGTTTCTGATCGCACGCTCGGCGCTGGGCGCCGATGAGATCGCGGGCATGGCCATCGCCAGGAATGACGTGATCCTGATTGCGCCGTGGCTGTTGCACCGTCACGAAAAACTCTGGCGCGACCCGAATGCGTTCGTGCCTGAACGTTTCCTGGCCCCGGCGCCGCCGCCCGATCGCTTCGCCTATCTGCCGTTCGGCGCCGGGCCGCGGGTTTGCATCGGCGCGCACTTCGCGCTGGTGGAAGCCACATTGGCGCTGGCGCGGATCATCGCGGCGTTTCGCGTCACGCTTCTGGACAAGGAGCCCATCATGCCGATGGGGGTGGTCACGACGCAGCCGGACCGCTCGCCGATGTTCCAGATCACGCCGCGCCAGTAGCCGTACTTCGTCGATCCAGGCAGGGCCAAAGATCATGAGTGAGTTAAAGGCCCAGTTTTCCGTGTTGAAGCAGACCGCCGATCCGGCGGTCGCGGATGCGATCGCGCGTCTCATCGAGAATGGCGAGGACCACGAACTCAACCGCGTCAACGTTCTGGAATTTTCGCGAGCCAACGGCCTCGATGAGGAGCTGGCGATCTCGGGATTCCTGCATGCCTCGCGGCTCGGCCTGTTCGATCTGACCTGGAACGTGCTGTGCCCCGGATGTGGCGGCGTGCTCGATGCCCATGACACGCTGAAATCGCTGCGCAGCGAAGACTACCATTGCGGACTATGCGCCTGCGGCTACGAGCCTTCCGTCGACGAGCAGGTGGAGGTCGCCTTCACGGTCAGCCCGAAGATAAGGCGTATCGCCGCCCACGATCCCGGCACCTTGCCGCTGTGGGAATACTACAAGCAGGTGTTCTGGAGTTCCGGCATCGATCTCAACATGGAGTTCTTCACCACGCTGACCGACAAGGCGACGATCGATTCGCTGGAGCTGCCGGCCGGCGAGCGGGCGGTAATGTCGTTGCAACTGCCGCCGCAATTCGTGATCGCGTTCGAACCGGTGACGCATTCGGCGCATTTCATCGACGTGCAGGGCGAGCCGACCAAAGAACGCCAGCAGCTTTCGCTGGTCTACAACAAGTCGCACCCGCCGACGGGGTCGATCACGCTGCGTCCGGGCCCGTTGCGGCTTTCGCTCGATAATCAGGCCGGCGTGCGGACGCTGCCGACGGTGTTCATCGCGGCGGACGAATTGCATGAGTTGCTCGGCAAGCGCCGGCCGTTTCTCACCGCCAAGCGCATGTTGTCCAACCAGACCTTCCGTGACGTGTTCAAGGCCGACAATCTCCACATCGATCAGCGCCTGAAGATCACCTCGCTGACCTTCCTGTTCACCGACCTCAAGGGTTCGACGGCGCTCTATGAGCGCGTCGGAGATCTTGCCGCCTTCGATCTGGTGCGCGCGCATTTCCGGGCGCTGCTCGAGATCATCGCATCGGAGAAGGGCGCGGTGGTGAAGACCATCGGCGACGCCGTGATGGCGACCTTCATCAAGCCGGAGCATGCGATTGCCGCGGGCTTGCGGATGCGCGCGGCCATGGATGCGCTCAATGCCGAGCGCGGCACCGACGATCTCGTCGTCAAGATCGGCATTCACGAAGGCCCCTGCCTCGCGGTCATGCTCAACGAACGGCAGGATTATTTCGGCCAGACCGTCAACATCGCGGCGCGGGTTCAGGGGCTTGCCACCTCCCAATCCATCCACGTCACCGGCGGCGTGGTCGAGACGCCCGAGGTACTGGCGATGCTGCAAAAACGGGCGATCGAGCCGATTCAGAAGCAGGCGGCGTTGCGCGGGATCGCCGACAAGGTTCTGGTGTACGAGATACCCTAGGAAATGCTCGTCATTGCCAGGAGCGGCAGCGACGAATCCAGACACTTACCCGCGTTGGAGACTGGATTGCTTTGCGGAGCCTGTCATCGGGCGCGCATTCGCGCTACCCGTTGCAGTGACGAGTATCACAGAAAGGTAATGAGTGCTGGAACGCGCGCCGATTGCGCGAGTTCACGTTCCGCGCCATATAGACTTTAACTGAAGCTAATCAGGAACCATTGATGCTCGACGGGCTACGCCAATTCATCGCAGAGGTTATTTCCCCCGCCCATGAACCGCGCGATTTCGACGACACCGACTATCGCCTGGCGGCGACCGCGCTGCTCGTACACGTCATTTCGCTCGACGGCGAACCCTCCGAGGCCGAAAAACACAAGCTTCACGGCCTGATCGAAAATAGCTTCGGGCTCGATCGTGGAACTGCCGATAGACTGATCGCGTCCGCAACCCTGGTCGAAGGCGAGGCCGTCGACCTCTACCATTTCACCAGCGTCATCATGCGTTCGGTCGACGACGCCGGGCGGTTGCGCATTGTCGAGATGATGTGGGAATTGGTGTACGCCGACGGTCAGGTCAGCGAGTTCGAGGACAACGTGGTCTGGCGCGCTGCCGATTTACTGGCCGTATCCTCGCGCGACCGGATCGATCTCAAGCACCGCGTCGCCGCCAAACAGTCCACGCCAGTCTCGGGCGGCTAGAGACCGAACTATCCCACATGTCCGCCAACATATTCGCGGGACCTGCCTGTCCGCACGTGAAAATTGTCTAGTGTAGTCAGTGCCGCATTGCAGCGGATTGCTGTGATTTTCTGGGCCGCTTCTCATTTCTGCCTGATCCCAGCCAGCGGAACGATCGAAATACTTGCAGGCGGGCTGTATCCCGCTGAAGGCGTATCCTCGTCGGGTGGGCATTTATCGGCGGGCAAGAAAATCGTGACTG
>NZ_JBAVCF010000758.1:0-2296 GCF_049586575.1 Bradyrhizobium sp. | reverse complement strand
CTCGTTGTTCTTCTCGGTCTATCAGTGGGCGCCCTTGCCGCCAACCTGACGATAACACAGAAGGGCCGCATGTTCTCGTCCGAGAGCATCACCATCAAGAAGGGCGAGCCGCTGACTTTCTTGAACGACGACAGCGTTCCCCACAACATCCTGTCGACGAGTAAGGGAAATGAGTTCAATCTCGGATCTCAACCATCCGGTGCATCGACGGATGTGACCTTCAAGGAAGCGGGCGACGTGCTAGTGATCTGCGCAATTCATCCCCGGATGAAGATGGTGGTGAAAGTTACAGAATAATTTCTTTTGTCCGCCAGTGGGAGACCGGTGATGTCGATTCGTTACAAGCTTTTTGGGGTTTTTTGTATAGTCATCACCCTTGCCTGCGGGCTCGCGTTTTACGGCATTCGGGGGATCTCTTCGTCAGGCGACCTGGTTGTTCGGCTCTACGATGGGCCGTTGATGGGGATCAATTATGCGCGTTCGGCGCATGCCGCTATGAGTGAGGCTCGCTTTCTCGTGCAGCGGAGCCTTACTCAAGGTGCATCGAAGGAATTGGTCGCGAACTTCGAAAAACTGATCGCTGGCATCACGGACGATCTGAAAATTGTTCGGAAGCGGGTCGATAATAAGGACGTGACTGCAGCACTGGACGGTGCGGAAGGTCGTCTACGCGGGTGGTCGGAAGCCGAATTGAAGATTCTCAAGCCACATGCCGGGGGACTGACCGAGCTTCCGGCGGCTTTCTCGATCGTGCAGAAAGGCGAAGAGGCCGTTGCGGCGCTTGACGACCTCGTGGAAGTTGTCGCTGCGTACGGCTTTAGCTACCGAACGGAGGCGGAGGCGGCAGTCGCGACCGCGCGCAGCACCATGCTCACGCTTGCAGTTGGCACCGTGCTGATTGGGCTAGTGCTCGCTTTTGCTTTTGCTTACTCCATGAGCAAGCCGATCTTCGCCGCAATGCAAATCGCGGAACGCGTGGCTGCGGGTATCTTCACCGACCAGATTGTGGTTCGCCGGCGCGACGAACTCGGTCGTCTTCTGAAATCTCTTGCCGTCATGAAAATCAGTCTGAAGGCCCGCGCGGACGAGGGCCTCGCCCTGATGTCCTCGAAGGACCAGACGAATTCAGAACAGGTCAGTCGACGGGAGCGCATCGAGGCGGAAGTCGAGGCTTTCCGGTCCACCATCACTTCCGCCCTCACCAATACCGATACAATGACCGGCCAGTTGACCGAGACTGCACGAACTCTGTCATCGATTGCCAACGCAGCCGGTCAGCAATCGACTGAGATGGCATCTACCGCTGATGAAACATCCACCAACGTCCAGACCGTCGCGACAGCCGCAGGCCAGCTTGGAGTGTCTGTGCAGGCCATCACGGCGCAGCTCTACGACGCCACCGGCGTTGTACAGCGCGCCTCGATCATGGCTGGAGATGCTAACGAGACGATTGGAGCTCTCGCTAAGGCCGCCCAGCATATTGATGAAGTCGTGGGCTTCATCCGAAACATCGCTGGTCAAACGAATCTGTTAGCTCTGAATGCCACAATCGAAGCTGCTCGCGCCGGCGAAGCCGGACGGGGTTTTGCGGTGGTCGCATCAGAAGTGAAGGCGCTCGCAATCCAAACCGCAAAAGCCACCGAGGAAATCTCGTCCCAAATCGCCGAGGTACAGGTGGCGACAAAGCGGGCAGTGGACAACGTTGGGGAAATCACCGCCATTATGTCAGATATTGACCGCTTCACTGCGGAGATCGCGCGCGTCATGAGCCAGCAGAACATGGCGGCGATCGAAATATCGGAAAATATTCGTCAGGCAGCGGCCGGAACAGCAAGCGTCGCGCAGCGCATAGCGGGAACAGCCGCAGCGAGCGAGAACACCAGCCACTCGGCAGACCTAGTGCTCACCACGGCACTGGAGTTATCGAGTCAGGCCGCGGAACTGCGCTCGTCCGTTGAGCATTTTCTTTCGAACGTGGCGGCCTGAAGCGAACGGCGATATCAGCAGGTGCCTCGTACGACGCGCTGTGCGTCGTGACAGAATTTGCCACGCTATTTGCTTTTGGCAGTTTCCGGGCGCCCCCTCCAACACATTCGACGCCCGCTTTTTGGCCAAGGCCTGAAGTGAGGGCAGAGGCGGCCTCTTTCCTTCGGTCAGCCACGCTCTAGCCTAGTACCGCCGATCCGAAGTCCCTGCGCCACAAGCGGCGAATTCGATCAGGGACTTCAGATCGACAAAGCGGTACTAGAATCAATAAGTTTGCTAGTGCCCATGACTTTCCGAAGTTCGTGAAGGT
>NZ_JBAVCF010000757.1:0-2396 GCF_049586575.1 Bradyrhizobium sp. | reverse complement strand
GTTGAACGGAGTGATGTGCTCGGACAGGATCGCATAGATCCGCCGCCCGCCTTCGGTGAGTTGCGCGATCACGATGGAAATGCCGACCGAGCTTGCGACATTGCGCATCAGGGTCAGCATCGAGGTGCCGTCGGTGCGCAGCTGATCGGGCAGCGTCATGAACGCCACCGTCGAGAGCGGCACGAAGACGAGGCCGAAGCCGAAGCCCTGGATGATGCTGATGGTCACGATCTCGGGCACGCCGGTCTGATCGGTCCATGCGGTCATCTGGTAGAGCGACAGCGCGGTGAGGCCGAGGCCGGTGATGATCAGCGTGCGCGCCTCGATATAGCGCATCAGCCGGCCGACCATCATCATGGCGACGAAGGTGCCGCAGCCGCGGCTCGCGAGCAGTACGCCCGCGGTGATGATGGGATAGCCGATGACGTTTTGCAGGTAGGGCGAGGCCAGCGCCATGGTCGAATACAGCACGAGCCCCATCACCGTCATGAAGATACAGCCGGTCAGGAAATTTCGATCCCTGAACAGCGCGAACTGGATGAAGGGGCGCTCCGTCGTGAAGGAATGCGCGAAGAAGTAATAAAAGCCGACGATGGAGACGACGAACTCGGCGATGATCTCGTTGGATCCAAGCCAGCCGAGCTGTTCGCCGCGGTCGAGCGCAACCTGCAAGGCACCGATTCCGATCGCCAGCGCCGCGAAGCCGAACCAGTCGAAACGCAACTTCGTATCCTGCCGCGTCTCGTCCATGAAGACCATCAGGCCGAGCACAGTGACGATGCCGAACGGCAGGTTGACGAAGAACACCCAGTGCCAGGAGTAAGTCTCGGTCAGCCACGCGCCGAGCGAGGGCCCCATGATCGGACCCATCATCACGCCCATGCCCCAGATCGACATCGCCTTGGCGCGCTCATGCAGCGCGTAGGAGTCGAGCATGACCGCCTGCGACAACGGCACCAATGCGGCGCCGAACACGCCCTGCAGCAGGCGGAACAGCACCATCTGGTCGATGTCCTGCGCGAGCCCGCACAGCACGGAAGCGAAGGTGAAGCCGGCCGAGCAGATGATGAACGTGCGCTTGCGGCCGAAGCGGTTCGCGATCCAGCCCACCGGCGCGGTCATGATCGCCGCCGCCACGATATAGGAGGTCAACACCCAGTTGATCTGGTCCTGCGACGCCGACAGCGTTCCCTGCATATAGGGCAGCGCGACATTGGCGATGGTGGTGTCGAGCGCCTGCATGATGGTGGCGGTCATGGCGCAGATCGTCACCATGTTCCGCCGCATGCCGGGAACGGCGCTCGCGGCAGGAATTGCCGTGGGCGACATCGGTTCTAGTCCTGCTTCGCCGCAGCCGACCGCAGGCCAAACAGGCCCGCGAGCGTGCGCTTGTGGCCGGTGTCGATCGTCGCATAGGCGCTCATGCCGGCTTTCAGCTTCTTCACGAACGGATCATCCTGGTCGAAATAGATCCGCACCGGAATACGCTGCACCACCTTGACGAAGTTACCGGTGGCGTTTTGCGGCGGCAGGATCGCAAACTGCGCGCCCGTGCCGGGCGAGAGCGAACCCACGGTGCCCTTGAACGTATGATCGGGGAAGGCATCGACGTCGATTTCGACCGGTTGTCCCACTGCGACATGGGTGAGATCCGACTCCTTCAAGTTCGAATCGACCCATGGCTGCGCGATATCGATGACGGTGAACACAGGCGAGCCGGCCACGACGAAGCGGCCGAGCTGGATCTGGTCGACGAGGGTCGCGATGCCATCGATCGGCGCCCGCATTTCCGTGTGGTCGAGATCGCGCTGCGCTTGGGCGAGCGAGGCCTGCGCCTGGTAATAGGGCGGAAAGTCCTCGAGCTTGAGCTCCGGGTTGCCCAGCAATTGCGTCAACGAGCTCGAACGCTGCTGCTGAACGAAAGCGAGTTCGGCGCGCGCGGTGAGAGACGCCGTGGAAGCGTTGTCGAGGTCGAGCTGCGAGCCGTAGCTGCGCTGCGCCAGCGTCGACTTGCGGTCGACATCGCGCTGCTTCAGGTCGATGGTCTGCTGCATCAACTCGGCCATCTGGTCGTAAATCTTGATGTTGGCGCCGAGGTTGGTGTAGGTCATCCTGGCCTGTTCAACCGCGGCCTTGGCGCGATCGACGGCAAGGCGGAACGGAACCGGATCGATCTCGAACAGCACGTCGCCCTTGTGGACGAGCTGACCTTCCTTCACCACGACCTTGTCGATGCGGCCGGAGATATCCGGCGTGATCAGGACTTTTTGCGCGCCGACATAGGTGTCGTCGGTGCCGACGTAGCGGCCGCCGTTGAGATAGAACACGATGCCGCCGATCACCGCGACGAGCGGCAGCATGACGAGCAGCAGGAAACGGCGATAGCGGCGCAGCCC
>NZ_JBAVCF010000756.1:0-15398 GCF_049586575.1 Bradyrhizobium sp. | reverse complement strand
TCGGGTTTTCGATGCCCTCCGTGGTTTGCAGATAGCGGCCGGTGAACAGGTACTGCACGCCGGGGAAACAGTCGGTCGTCGAGGAAGACGCTGCGGCTTTGGTGGCGACGGGCGCGGCGGAGGAGTTGGCGGGGGCTGGCGCGGCCGAGGGGCAGGTGTTGCCGAAGGTGCCGCCGTATTCGAAGCTCGGCTGGAAGGTGCCGCGGCTGCCGCCGTAAAGGCTGACACTGCCGGAATTGTTGAAAATGTCGTTGCGCGTGGTGATGTCGACGAGGCCCACAGTGCGCATGCCGAATTCTGCCGGCAGCGCGCCTGTAATCAGCGACATGCTGCCGATCAGGCTTGGGTCCAGAATGCTGCCGAAGCCGGTGACACCGTCGGGCAACATGACGCCGTTGATGCGGAATTGCACGTTGGCGTGATCGTTGCGGACATGGATCGCACCGCTTGCCGCCGAATCCTGCGACACGCCGGGAGCCTGCAGCAGAATTTTCTCGACCGGCGCATTGGTGCCTTGGGGCAGCGCCTGGATGCTGTCGTGGCTGAGCGTGTCCGACGTCGTGCCGGCCGTAGTGAAAAGGTTGCTCCGCGCGGTATCGAATGCGTTGTTCTTCGCGATCGCCGCATTGACCGGCGTGGCTGGCGACGTTGGCGTTGCCCGCGCGGCGACGGCCGGCGCCGGTGCGCGGCGCCGCACGGTACGTGGTTTCGGCTTGGGCTTTGCGCTGGTGACTTTAAGCTCGGGAAGCGTCACCTGGGCCCTCACGGACGCGCCGAAACCGGTCAGCCCCAAAAGCGCGCAACCGGCGAGTAATGCCGCGCGAGATGTGAAACTCAAATGATGAACGTGACTAGACATTATCCCCACCCATTATCCTGAACGGAATTCGCCATAGCGCCGCAAAGAGCGCGGTCGTGCTGTCGCGAGCGGAGGAACTTTATTTTCAGGCAACCGCAGGCGCTCTCGTGGCAGCCCGTGCGCGAACGCACGGTAACGCCACGGAATTCAGCAACGATCGCGGAGGGTCAGCCGACGGGTGGGGCGCGTGGTTGGAAGGTGTGCCGCGGTGCGACGACAAATGCCGCGGGCGCGACCGCGTGCTCGGCACGCCGTGACGAAAATGTCAGCGGCTGGACTCCCGGAGCATCAGGCGTGAAGGATGTGCTGAGGAAATAGATCGTTTCGCAGATCGGGCACAGCCCGTCACCGGTGTACCACGGCTGATCGGGAGGAATGGCGTTGAACGATTCCGCCGCAGGCAGATTGACCGTCTCGGCAACAGACAACGCCTGGCCGACCGGTCCGTAGATGTCGTCGGGATGGATGTGCGCGAAGGACAGGTAAAATTGCAGCGCCAGCGCGAACAGCGCCAATCGGCCGCCGAACCTCCTGTATGCCCTGAAGCAACCCATGATGCCGATCCGTCCGATGGTCTACGACAGTTCGTTCATGAATGCCCGCCGGCGCGAGTCGATTGCCGGACACCGTGACACGCGGGCTACACCTCAGTCTGAGCCGCTACGGTCTGACTGCGTATTGTATCCTAGTGTAATATTGTAACATAATAAATAGCAAGCTTCCGGCGCCACCACCCGTTGGGTTGCACGGCTTCGAGGCCAATATCGGATTGGAACCAACCTTTCGCCAATAAGATCACAGCGACTGCGGCGAGCATCGCCGATCACAAGCGTACGCGCAAAGCCAGTTCGACTGGAGAATTGATCCGATGCGGCTAAGATCCGTCCTTCTGAAGATCGCCAATATCCTTAGCCTCTTAATCATCGGCATCGCCTTGTCGGCGTCGCTCCCATCCTTTGCCGCGGCGCAACCCTCAGACCTGCCGAGCTGGCTAAGCGTCCATGTCGGCGATGGCGAAGGTCAGATCGCGCAAGTGGTCTTGCAGCGGGCGCGCGCGCTTTATCTGCAAAAAGTGCACGAAGGCGTGGTGAAGAATCCCTGCTATTTCGCGATGGATGCCACGCGTCCCAACGATTTGGGAAATGGCAAATTGGGGCGTCGATTTTACATTATCTGTAAATCCAACGAGACGTTTCGTGCGATTTCGGCAGGACACGGCAGCGGTCGCGATTTGAAAGGTTTAGCGGATTTCGCAAACGGAAGACAGTGCGCGAAGAACTTTGGCAACGCGCTGGATTCGAAGCTGACGGCGGGCGGCGCCTATGTGACACGTGAAACGAAAGCATCTTTCAAAGGCTATTATCGCGTTTCAGGGAAACCGGATGCGGTTTTGGTGCGTTCGTTCATCCAGTTTGACGGCGAAGGCGAGACCGCAAACGCCAGAGAGCGCGAGATCGGCGGGCATACGGCCGAATTGTTGAGGAACGTCTGTCTTCGCAAGGACCCGCATAGTCCGTACGCGGACCGGGAGGGTTACGTTCCGTTTGGACAGCTGGTGGATTACGCCGGCGGCCGCAGCGACGGTTGCACTAGCTGGTCGCCGTCGGACGCGCGGCAGATCGTCACGATGGTGAAGAACAACCCGACGACGCTGTACATCTATCCCGAGGCGGCCGACATCGACGCAGTCGCGCGAGCGGCGGCGGCCGGTCAGTCGCTGTCACGTACGAGATTATATTGGAACGCTTCCTGTTTGAAAGAAATCCGCTCGCCAAAATTCTGGCCCAAGGGAAGACTCGAACCGATCCTCGCTCAATATAAGAAGGATCATCCGCCGCCGCCGCAACGGCCAACGCCAATTTGCAAGAGGCAATGAAATTTGTCTCCTATTCGTCGCCTCTTGTACTGCCTATCGCTATCGAGCCGATTTTGTTGAAAAAGTCTGCAGTTGCGACGCATGAAGTTTGCTGATTCAGTCGCTACGGCAAGCAGGGCTTCGAATCATGATGGGACATCGGCAAGTCGAGCAGGCTGCGTTGTTCTATGAGTTTTCTCTCGAAAAGCATGTTCCCGCTGGCTGCAGCCGCGGCAAGCTGATGGCTATCGGACGTGTGCTCGCTCTCGATTCCGGGCTGGCACGTTGGTGGTCTTTATCCGTAGGCGGGGTGCCGCCGGGCGCCGCCGTTAGCGGGGTGCCGCCGGGCGCCGCGCCGGGTTTTCTTTTTGCACAATTCGCCGGCGGCGCTGGCCGCTGGCCGAGCTACGGGGTCATCGCCGACAGCTGGCCGCAGCCGCGGCAAGCTGATGGCGGGTAGTATCGGAGGTCTGCTCGCTCCGGATTCCGAGCCGGCACAGTGATGGCTTTATCCGTTGGGGCGTGTGGCGCGTGGGCGCCGAGGGCCGCGCTGGATTAAGACAATAAAGGGAAACAAGGCGGCTGCTAACCAATCGCCTCTGCTGCTTACGGGTTTCTATGAAGAGTCCCATTCCAAAAGAACGACTACGCGTCAGCAATTGGATTGTCCGAAGACTCTTGTCGGATTGCGAGGGAAGGTGCTCGGTCTCCCAATGCTTGTATATAGCCCGCCAGGCTCTCTCTTGTCTACGAGGTTGACGCATGGCCGCCCGAAAGCTGACGGCTGCTGCGCACGGTCAGCGAGACATGCAATGAGATATCTGATCACGGCTACTTTGAGCGCACTCGCATGCTTGGGAATTGCCATTCCCAGGGCCAGTGCCCAAACGGCTAAGGACCTAGTCGGGGCATGGACCCTCGAAACGGATGACACTACCACTGCGGACGGTCGGGCCATTCAGCCATTTGGCGCGCAGCCAAAAGGGATTGCGATATTCGACAGCGCCGGTCATTTCGCGATCATCAACTCGCGGCGTAATCTGCCAAAATTTGCGTCAAACGACCGGATGCGCGGCACGGCGAAAGAAAACGAAGCGATCGTGCACGGGAGCTTTGCCTTCTATGGCACTTACTTGGTGGCCGACGGTGTCGTTGTCCAGCACATCGAACGTGGGACTTGGCAGGCCTGGATTGGAACCGATCAGAAGCGAACGATCACTTCCTTCACAGGTGATGAACCGACATGGACTACTGTTCCATCCTTCGGCGGACGAAGCGAACTTCGCTGGAAACGTATAAAATAGCCCCGTTCGGTGCACCTGTCGCGATCCGAGGCGTGTCAATCTGCTTGGGTGGGGTTAAACGCCACCTTCGAGGAGGCGATCGAATAGCATTGCCCTCTCTTGCGATGCAATTTGTCGAGTGATGGCAGTGCGCCCCGAAGGCGCGGATTATCAGTGGAGGAAGATTCCACCCGGAGAGTTGTCGATTGATCTGGAAGCTGACGAGCGGCTTGTGCGGGCAACTGCATGGGCTGGAGCCTCGTGACAAAGGTCGCCTTGGGCGGCTGAGCGATCCGGCGGGCCGTAACGCGAGTGAAGCCTGAGCAGGCCCCGAAAGTGACAATGCGGATGCCGACCCTCCTGCCATTTGGGGAAGGCTGTACGAACAGGGAAGCAATCGACGCACGCACCTGTTTGATCCGCCGGGGTAGTGGGCACGGCACGTTGGAAGGGTGATCCGTGTAATCGGGGGATACCCGTGTGAGCGAGGATAGCGGCCTCAACGTCGCGATCGGCGGCGTCTCAAGCGGGAGTCGGACAGGGTCATAGTATCGTTGAAGCCGGGTAACGCTGGTGGAGAGAAGGACCCTGACTTCTGGTGTGCTTTCGAAGACGGCGAGGTGAGGGTGATTGGCGATGAGCCTGGCAACACCGCTAGCGATCCGGACCCTTCAGAGAAAGCTGTATCGTAAGGCGAAGGCGGAGCCTGCATTCCGCTTCTACCTCCTCTACGACAAGATCTATTGCGAGGACATTCTGAACCACGCCTATGCACTGGCCCGCGCTAATGCGGGAGCGCCGGGAGTGGATGGAATGACATTTGCGGCGATCGAAGCGAGGGGAGTGGAGGAGTGGTTAGCAGGCTTACGCGAGGAACTGATCTCGAAGAGGTACCGGCCTGATCCGGTGCGGCGGGTGCTGATCCCGAAGCCGAATGGGGAGGGCGAGCGTCCGCTCGGTATCCCGACCATCCGGGATCGCGTGATTCAGACTGCCGCCAAGATTGTGCTGGAGCCGATCTTCGAAGCTGACTTCGAGGACAGTGCCTACGGCTATCGTCCCGCTCGTGGGGCAATAGACGCAGTCAGGGAAGTGCACCGGCTGATTTGCCGGGGCTACACCGACGTGGTCGACGCCGATTTGTCCCGCTACTTCGATTCGATACCGCACGCCGACCTTATGAAATCTGTGGCACGGCGCATTGTGGATCGACACGTCCTGGGGCTCATCAAGATGTGGCTCAGGGCGCCGATCGAGGAACGCGACGACAACGGGAAGCGGCGTATCGGTGGGGGCAGGAGTAACACACGCGGCACGCCTCAGGGCGGCGTCGCAAGTCCGCTTCTGGCCAACATCTATATGAACCGGTTCCTGAAGCACTGGCGCCTGACCAACCGCGGAGAAGCGTTCTGTGCACAAGTCGTCGCCTACGCCGACGACTTCGTCATCCTCAGCCGCGGAGGTGCAGCCGAGGCTCTGGCGTGGACCAAGGCGGTGATGACGCGGCTCGGGCTGACACTCAACGAGGCGAAGACTTCGTTGAAGGACGCCCGACGAGAGCGCTTCGACTTCCTCGGCTACTCGTTCGGACCGCATCGATATAAAGCGAACGGTGCTTGGTATCTGAGCGCGAGCCCGTCCAAGAAGAGTATGCGCCGGCTCAAGGCGAACGTTGCCAAGCTGCTGGTGCCCGGCAACACAGATCCGTGGCCCGAATTGGGCGAAAGCTGAACAAATCTCTGCTTGGCTGGTCGAACTACTTCTGCCTCGGAACGCGCCGATCGGCATTCTGCAGTATTGACCGATACGTCTATGAGCGCGTCCGCAACTTCCTCGCTCGTCGGCACAAACTGGCAGGGCGCGGCACACATCGGTTCTCCCTTGACGTCGTCTACGGAGAACTCGGTCTTGCGCGCCTTGAACGCTTGCCACTTGCGCCCGCGTCGTGTGCCTTGCGGTGAAACCAGTCGGAGAGCCGGATGCCGGAAATCGGCACGTCCGGTTCGATGAGCGGGGATGAGAAACGGCGCGATGCCAAAAGGCCCAAGTGACCGCGCTCATCCTCGACTCTACCTGAACGTCGCTTCTCCGATGTCCGTTGTCACGGCAGCTTACACCGAACGCGAACATTGAGCGCGTGGGTACCGGCGCCAAGCAACCGCTGTAATCTAGCACTCTCCAGCGCGATACCGTTCGGCTTCCGAATGGCTATGCTCGGCGAAATTTGAAATGTGGGCACGGCCTTGACGACATGGCCTCACGGTCGTGCCGAAGGTAGCGGAGTTATGACCGGCGGGGGCGGACGCTGGCTTCGCGAGCTGCCGACGGAAATCTGCACAACCGACTTCGGCTTCCCGGCTCTCTGGTCGCTCCATGCCACAATCGCCAGGTCGCCCACGGTGGTGAGCGACAGGTAGTCGCCAACCCATGTTCCGTTCTGTGTGGCAGGCGGAGGAGGTGGAGCATTCGCGGGGAATGGAAACGTCTTATCGCTCAAGCGAGTATTCGGGGAAAAAGTGGCCCCGGCGTCATCGGAGTAGGCGTGATAGATAGCGCCGAACCCGGCCCGATCATCCATCCACGCGACATGGACGCGACCCTTGGGATCCACGTGAACCGCCGGATACCGCCACGCGGTCGCCCGAGCTGCGTCATCGACGCGCTTCGTCCGCCAGGTCCTGCCGCCGTCAGTGCTCATTTGCATTTGCAAACCGCCGCCGGTGCTGTCGCCGACCACATAGACGACGCGCCGGTCGGGACTGACGGCGAGCCGCGCCAGCTTGGCGCCGAACCGATGCGCAATTCTCGCCGAGAACGCCGCGCGGTCCGCGGAGGTGTAATATCCCTCTGCACCGGCGATCAGCAGACCGAATTGGGTATCCAGTATCTGAGGCAATTCACCGACCTCCTGCAGGCGGCGTTGACCAACGCAAGTTTTCCCGCCGTCCGTCGACCTAGCATAGAGCAGTGCACCGCCGGGATTCGGCGGCGATTGGATATCGGCTCCCACGACATAGATGGTGCCGCCACGTCCCGCATGGATGTTGGACTGATCGTGCTTGGTGGACGCATCGAAAGGAAGACAGGTGGAGTTCACGTCCTGCGCCGCATCCAGGCGCTTCAAGACGATCTGCTGGCGACCCGTGAAGTAGTTCACGAAGCTGGCAAAGACGCGGCCCGAAAGGTCACTGGCCAGCGCCTGATCGCCGTCAGAGTCCGTCGAGAGGTTGGGCTGGGCGGTAAAGCTCTTGGCGGCGTCTGCGCTCATGAAAAGCCGCACGCTTCGCGGATACGCGATCCAAAGGTGCGTGGCCGTCTGCTTGTATTCGGCATCGATGAAGGCCAGCCAGACTCTTCCATCCGAACCGGTCACCAGGGCCGTCTCACCCTGCTGCCGACTGCCGTCGAAGGGAGCGACCGCCACGTTTGGCGACCAGGAATACACATCCCGCGTCCAACCGGTCGTCACGAACCCCGCAAACGCCATCGCAACGCAGGTTACCCACAGCACGCCACGATGCAGGCGCCGCGCCCGACAAAAATCGATTGCACCGCGCGCGATCGGGTGGCCGGCCAATGTGCCGAGGGTCATCCTGTGTTCCATTTCCGCACGTTGTAGCGCCTTGAACGCTCGCCCGTCGTCCCTGCGACTCCTAGGGTCCTTCGTGCGTGCCTACCTTGCGGCTCAGAGGCCGCCTCCGCAAGGGAGCAAGCGGGGTGGGCCTTGACATGGATGGGTCGTGTTATCCGGAGGGTCACCGGCTTCGATCTCCCTGCGACGGCTGCCCGGGCCTCAGAGCGGGGCGCCAATGCGCGTTGGGCTTTTTTGACCGCCCTCTCTCGCCGCACTTGAGGCGCAAGGCCTACCAGCGGCCATTTCTGAGTCTTGGGGGGCCCGATCGCGCAAGCGGAAGCTAGCCGCCGTTCTGAAACAGCACGCAAGCTATTGATGCAATTGAGATCGGATTTCGCGGTTTTTTCAGAATATTGTTTGATTGGAAAGGTGAACTGGTCGGATTCGCTTACCGCGGCCCGTATAGCTGATCGCGTGCAGGGGCAACAGGGTGGCACTTGGTCGCGAGGCGCATGTCTGCAGGCCAATTGCTGCACATGCTCACGTCGGGAATTGGCACTGCACGTCCGTTCTCGATGTCCGTTGTCACGGAGCTTTTGAGGCATGAGCCGACCTGACGACAGCAGGCCCAAATCGACCCGAATGACCCAAATCAGACCTCGCGGCTGCTGTTTTGCTGCGGTGCACGCCAACCAAATTCCGGCAGGAGGTTCGGGCGCGCCCCATTGTTGCAAACCCGTGACGTTGCCCCTCGAATGATCCAAGGCGAACTGGAGTCTGGTCCTTGACGAAAGGACCGGACGATGAAGCGCAAACGGCATACGGAAGAACAGATCATTGCGATCCTGATGGGGCATGAAGCCGGGGGTGAAGACGGCCGATCTTTGCCGGGGGACCCGACCCGTCCAAAGTGATCCTAATGACTTTAGGGTCGATTCCGGGCCGTCATCGAGCTTTCATTTAGCCTTTATGCTTTACTGGAATATGTCACGGATCGTGACCGGCGACTCCTGCTGAACGTCCGAGCGATTCCACCAACCGCCACCCAGCGCCTGGAAGAGCGCAACTGTGTCAGCATAGCGGGCGGCCTTCGCTTGCACGACGCTCATTAACGCCTGTTGGTAAGCTTGCTGCGCATTGAGCAAAGCGAGATAATTTATGTCGCCAAGTTGCATTCGTTTTCGCGTGATGTCGAGGCTCTTGAATGTTGCCTTTTCCGACGCGACCGCCTTCTGAAGCGCAACGGCATCAGATTGAATGGCGTGCAAAGCATCTGCGACATTCTGAAATGCGGTTACGACCGCGCCGCGATATTGGGCGAGTGCTTGCTTGTACGCGGCCTTGGCGGCGAGTTCGCGGTGCAACAGAGCTCCGCCCTCGAAGATCGGTTGCGTAATGCTGCCCGAGATGACCCAGAACTCAGTCCCTGGCGTGAACAGCTGGTTGACGGCAAGCGCCGTACTGCCGGGATTTCCCGTCAAGGCTACGTTGGGAAGGCGGTTTGCTATGGCGACGCCGATCTGCGCACTTGCGGCTTGCAGATTGGCCTCCGCCGCACGCACATCTGGACGTTGCTCGATGAGCTGTGCCGGAAGGCTGACAGGAAGATCGCGCGGCAGGCGGAATGCGCTCAGTTCAAACGTCTGTGGCAGCCCCTGACTGGGAAGGCCACCGCTCAAAGCTATGAGAAGGTCGCGCTGCTGCGCAAGCTGCTTCTCCAATGGTGACAATGTTTGTTCGACCTGAGCCAACGCAGCCTGCTGGGCGACAACGTCAGCTTCGGCAATTTCGCCCAGCTTGTATTGCCGCTGCAGCAGCGAAAGCACGTCGGTTTCAATCTTAATGATGCTGCGTGTCGCTACAATCTGGCCACGCAGCGAAGCCTCCTGCACGGCAGCACCCGCAAGATTGGACGTTAGCGTCAAGTATGTTGCCTCAAGTGCAAAACGTTGCGAATTCGCCTGCGCGGCCAACGCTTCAATCGAACGCCGCGTGCCGCCAAACACGTCAGGCACGTAGGAGACGTTTAGTTGTGCCGTAAACAGATTGAAGATCGGATTTGGCGCGCCGAAATCTGAGGGCGTTCCAATTGGCGCCAACTCCCGGCTTCCCGTGAAATTTCCGCTGATCGCCGGGAAAAGCAATCCTTGCTGCGCGTAAACGTTTTGCTTGGCGACCACGAGGGCAGCTTGGGCGGCCGCTAGATCCGGATTGGCCGCCAACGCACTACCCATAAGGGTGTTGAGCTTCTTTGAGTGTAATAGGGCCCACCACTGGCCCGGAAGATCGAGAGCGCGTACGAAGCGTTGCGCGCCACCACCCATTGTGGCAGCCGCGGCTGTCGCGGTCGTGAGCGGCTCTTGCGTGTAACCGCTGACATTTGGGGCCGCGGGCGGCTTGAAATCAGGCCCTACAGCGCAACCCGCTAGCAGCGCAGCGGTCGCTAACGAAAGGGCGATCGACTGGAAAAGCCTGCTGACCATGCTTTTCGCTCTCTACGACTCGGGCGCAGTCCGCTGCGCCACGAGCGCCGTCTCCGGCGAGCGCAATGCGGCTCGGCGTTCGAGCACGAAATAGAATGTCGGCACGATAAACAGCGTGAGCAGCGTCGCCGGAATAAGTCCTCCGGCGACAACGGTTGCGAGATTTCGCTGAACATCGCTCCCGACACCGGTCGCAAGCGCCGCCGGAAGCATGCCGAGCGTCGCCACCGCCGCTGTCATCAGCACCGGACGAAGGCGCTCTCCGGCACCCGCGAGAATCGCCTCAAATAATGGCAATCCTGCCGTGCGAACCCGATTTAGGTTGGCCACCATGATGACGGCGTTCATCACCGCGACGCCGAACAGAGCAATAAAGCCTACGCCCGAGGCGACGTTGAGCGTCGTACCAGTGGCGTGCAAAGCGATCAGGCCGCCAAGCGTGGCTAGCGGCACGACACCCATGATAAGAAACACCTGGCGCAAAATTCCGAATTCGGCATAGAGGAGGACCAACATCACAGCCAGCACCATTCCAAGGATCAGCTTAAAGCGCGCCTCAGCGCGCTCCTGCCCCTGAAGCTGTCCGCCCCATTCGAGATGGTATTGGCTTTTATCGAATGAGACCCTTTGGCCAATCTCCTTAGATAGCTGCGCCACCAAATGGAGAGGATCACGATCGTGATAGTCGAGCTTGACGAGCAGGTAGCGGTGATTCATTTCCCGATTAATCATGCTCTCGCCCGATTGCACCTTGACCTGCGCGACCTGCGAAAGCGGAATAAGCGCTCCGTCGCTCGATGTGAGAAGAAGGTTCTTGATCGCTTCGGAATTGCCGCGGTCCTGGGCCAGAAAGCGGACCGTAATGTCGTAATGTCGGTCGCCTATGAACACTTCACTGACCGCCGCGCCGCCGATGCCGGTGTTGATCAGGTTGGTAACGTCGGCCACATTGATGCCATACCGAGCAGTAGCGGCTCTATCAACAGTGATGGAAATCTGAGGCAGCGGCGTATATTGATCGATGGCTGCATCGGTTACGCCCGGAGTAGCCTTAAGGACGCCGACAATCGCGCTGCCTATGCGTCTTAGCTCCTTGAAGTCGTGCCCGAAGACCTTGATGGCGAGCGCGCTGTGGGGATCGAACACAGTGTCAAGCACGCTGTCGATGATCGGCTGGCTGAACGCAATCTCGAATCCTGGGAGACGCGCGAGCCGGGCCGACATGCGCTCTACCAGATCGTGCTTTGTTTCGCCGGCCGGCCAGTTGCTGTAGGGTTTGAGGATCACGGCGGCCTCCATATGGGATGGCGTCCACGGATCGGTGCCATCGTCATTGCGGCCGATATGACTGACGACCGTCTCGACCTCCGGAAACTCATCAATCGTCGTACGCAGATTGGCGACCATATCGGTCGCTTTCTGCAGCGATATGCCGGGAGGCATTTCCGCATGAAGCCAGATTGAACCTTCGTCGAGGTCGGGCAGGAATTCGCGCCAGACGGTGACAGCAAGCAACACGACCGCAATGGTTGCGGCACCGCTCAACGCGTACGCCATCAAGGGCCGCCGTAGCGAGCCGGACAGGGCTTCGCGATACGCTGTCTCGATCCAACCCAGGACTGCGTGATGAGCAACACGTCGTGGCCTGCGATAGGCCGCATAGGCGAGGCCAGGTATGACTAATAATGCGAATGCGAGTGCGCCGAGCTGTGCGTAAGCGACGGCATACGCCATCGGGTAGAACAGCTTGGCCTCAATGCGCTGGAAGGCAAATAACGGCAAATAAGTTGTAATAATGATCGCCGTAGCGAAGAAGATTGGTCGCGCCACTTGACGGGCCGCCGCACGCACATCGGTTTCGGTCAACACCTCATTCGGTTTTGCCTCACGGCGGCGCAGGATCGCCTCGGTCATGACTATCGCGCCGTCAACGATGATGCCGAAATCGATTGCGCCCAGCGAAAGCAGGTTGGCCGATATATTCGTGAAGAACATCAAGATGAACGCCACCACCATGGCAAACGGGATCGTAACGCCCACGATAAGCGCGCTGCGAGCGCTGCCGAGGAAAAGAATAAGGACGATCAGCACCAAGCCGATGCCCGCAAAGACCGTGTGTCCGACCTTGTCGATGGTCGCATTGACCAGCGTGGTGCGATGGAGATAGGGCACGATCTGCACTTCCTGCGCCTTAAGTTGCTCATTAAGTTCTGCGATCTTGGCGTGCACGCCCCGCAGGACCTCGGATGGATTGGCGCCGCGCAGCAGCAATACGGTTCCTTCGACGACATCGTTCCTGTTGTCCTTGCCGACAATTCCGTGGCGCTCCAAGTTGCTGAGCTTGAGTTTGCCGAGGTCGCGCACAAGGATCGGCGTCCCATTGTGCTCGGCGACGACAATATTTCCAAGATCGTCCAGTGTTTGAATGAGGCCGATGCCGCGGATCACGTATCCGAGTTCGCCCCGATTGAGGACACTGCCTCCGGCATTTGCGTTATTCGCGCTAATCGCGCTGATAACAGTATTGAGTGACAGATTGAACCGCATGAGTTGCTGCGGATCGAGCTCCAGCTCGAATTGGGTGGTCAGGCCGCCGAAATTGGAAACGTCGGCGACGCCGGGTACCTGCTTCAGTGTCGGGATGACCGTCCACTGCTCAATTTCCGAGAGTTCGCGCAAATTCTTGGTGTCAGAGTCGAGCGCGTAATAAAGAATCTGTCCGGTTGGCGATGACAATGGGCTGAGTGTCGGCGTGAGCCCCGGCGGCAGGTTTGCGTTTGCAATTCGCTCGGTGATGCGCTGGCGCGACCAGTAATCTTCAGTGCCGTCTTTAAAAACCAGCGATATCAATGACAGGCCGAAGGTGCTGCGCGAGCGCATCATCGTCAGCGACGGCGTGCCGTTAAGCTCGCGTTCAAGCGGAATAGTGACCTGTTGCTCGACTTCCTCGGCCGCCAAACCGGGCGCGAGGGTGGCGACCTGAGATTCCGTATCGGCCACATCAGGGTAAGCATCTATGGCAAGGCGGGTCCACGAGTAATAGCCATACACGGCGGTGAAAACGCAGATCATCGCGACGACGAGGCGCTTGCGCAGCGCGAAGCCGACCAGCCAGTCAATCACCGAGCAACGCTCCCCCTTTGACGACGACCCGGTCGCCAACTTTTACACCGCGCATGAGCGTGGCCTGGTCCCCCTGCTGAAACCCGATGTCCACATCGTGTGCTTCGAACGTCCACGGCGCTGTTTCGATAAACACCTGGGTCTCGTCATCTTTAAGCACCAGCGCGCTCGTCGGAACCACTGGAATTTTCTGTACTGGTGCAAAGAAGCTAACGCTTGCGAACATGCCCGGCCGGAATCGCGTGCCAGGATTGTCGAAGGCAATGGTGACCTTCGTGCGTCGCGTGGTGGGATCGAGCACGTCACTCACGAACAGCACCTTGCCCTGAAACGTCTCGGCAGGATAAGCCGCGAACACGACCGTGACCGATTGCCCTTTGAACGCAAGCGAAGTGTCTTTTTCCGGAACGCTCGCAGTGACCCAGATGGTCTTGAGGTCGGCAATGGTCATCATGGCAGCGGTCGGGTCGTTCCAATATTCTCCCGGCGCGACACCAAGATCGGTGACGCTGCCAGACATCGGAGCGACTACCGTCACGGTGCGGGACTTATTAGGCGCCTGCGGATCGACCCCGATCTGCTTCAAGTGGGCAGTCGCCCGTTGCATCTCGACTTCTGCTGTAACGTAATCCGTTTCAGCCTGCTGCAGGTCTTTCGTTGCAGCGCCGCCTATCTTTGCGAGGGCACGCAAGCGCTTGCGGGTTTCAGTTGCCAACGACAACAAGACTCTGGCGCGGTCGTAATCTGAGTACGCCGTCCCAAGATCTGGCGAGTCGATCACAACCAACGCCTGCCCAGCAGCAACCCGCTGACCTAATCCCACTTTCAGCTGCGTAACGCGGCCGGCGAGCGGCGGTGTCACCTTGATCAAACGAGCCGGGTCAGCTTCTACGACCGCAGGCAGCACCAGATCGCGCTTAACATCTTTTGCGACGACCGGTTCGATCGTCAACGCAGCTCGCAGGGGTGATCCTTCGGGTAGCCTAATCGTGTTTCCGGAGCGGATGAGAGGGATCGCCGCTTTGGCGAGGGCCGGCGAAGGCTCAGAGTAGACCGGCGAGTCGAACAACAGCCGATATGCTCCAGCGCCCAGCAGACCCGCCAGCAAGAGCAAAAGTGCGACCTTCGTCGGTCCGCCTGGCGACAGCTTGCCGCGATCAAGGTTTCGAGGACCCGTCGTGGGATCGCCGGAACCAGCAATGAAATTGGGTTCGACGTGCATGCGACTTCTCGTCCACGCAAATTGTGAGAAGGTGCGCGCAGACGAGCAGCGTAGGGCATGCACGCCGCGCGGAATTCCTACGATAGGCTAGAGCGATACAGCCCGTTACCTTCGACGTACGTCAGATCGAGGGTGGCCCACGCGCCTGAAATGAAAGATGGAAAAAAGTTGCTCGCCGGAAACCTAAAGATGTTTCAAGTTTAATACCGCCGATCATTACGGGAGTCGGCAGCGGCGGAGCCACGGACGGTGCTGATGTGCTCACTAATTGTATCAGGGCGCAAATCGGACAATCGGTATCGGCCTTGCCGGGCGCCTGCTGAACCGGGGTATTAGAATTGTGCAAAGCTGCGCCGGAGCGCTGAACGGTGGTCGCTGAGTGGACCATTCCGCCCACTAAGCCATCCAGGTGGACATGACCGAAAGTCACGTAAAGCTGAATCGCCAGTGCAAACAGCGCTAGGCGCGAACCATCCCGGATATGTGAACGGAACCAGAGCATTTCTGACCCTTCGCTCACCTCGTTTCGGGCTTGATTAATAGACCGAAGAGCATGGTCAGGATGGTCTGTGGATGTCAATACGTTTTCGGCCGGCCGTAACAAGAGGCGGCCGCGGACTATTAGTCGGAAAATTGAATTGTGTGCTTCCAGGTCGTGTGCCGGACGCCGGCGATTGACACTCGCAGACCCCCTGAGGAACGCGCGCCGTATCGGTCTGGTATCAGGTACCTCGCGAGAGGTCGCCTACAGAGAACCGAATACGCCATCGCAAAGCTCATGCTGCGAATGCCTTTCGTCCCGTCATTACCGCGATGCAAAAATGCCGCAATTGGGCACAGAACGACGGATATTGCACTGCAGCGGTATGTCGGCTTTCGGGGGCTGAACAGACTCACCCGGAAGTAGATTCTGCGCCGTTCAAAACTCGAATGTCTGCAAAGGTTCGCAGGCTCGTGAGTGAGTAGGCGACGCGCTCGGTCACTATGGGGTCTGCTGCA
>NZ_JBAVCF010000755.1:0-4431 GCF_049586575.1 Bradyrhizobium sp. | reverse complement strand
AGAACCCCTTGTCGGAAAGCTCGTGGTTCACTTCGAGGAAATAGGGATCGCGGGCGCCGACCGGCTTGCCGGTGGACGGATCAAGGATACCCGTCGCGGCGGGGGCCACCGCCGGCGCGAACCCTGGCTTGGCGGGCGATGGGCTCAATCCCATTCGAGAGCGCCTTTCTTCCATTCATAGGCGAAACCGACCGTAAGCACGGCCAGAAATACGAACATCGACCAGAACCCTGTCGCGCCCAGCTTTCCGAACGCCACCGCCCACGGAAACAGGAAGGCCACTTCTAGATCGAAAATGATGAAAAGGATGGCGACCAGATAGAAACGGACGTCGAACTTCATGCGCGCGTCGTCGAAAGCATTGAAGCCGCATTCATAGGCCGACAGCTTTTCGGGATCGGGCTGTTGGAAGGCCACCAGGAATGGCGCGATCAGGAGCACCAGACCGATCAGACCGGCAACGGCGATAAACACCACGAGTGGAAGATAATTCTGCAAGATGCCGGTCATCGAGAGGGACCTTTTCCTGCGGTCATTTGGGGGTCCGCAGATTCGTACATTAGAATTCTTCCGAGGCTTAGCGCAGCGCACCAAGGGGCGCAAGACAAGCTATCTTGGGGCCTCCTCCATCCCATAACGCTTGGGAAAACTCGCCCCTCAGCGCGAGTTGGCCGCCTAATTTCTCGGCTCAAAATCCGCCGCGCCCGCAAGCCTTCCGGCCGCTGGTTCTGAGGTTGGTGGAACGGGATTGAAACCATTTTCCGGACCTGACGAAACCGGCCGGAAACAGACCAAGGATACACAGGGAACCAACAAGGCGGCGCCAAAGACGCCCGGAGGCTCTCATGAACCACTCGATCCATTCCGCAGACCGTGCGACCCACCTGAAGATCGTAGTGGTGGCGCTTGTGGCCGGAATTGCGGTTGCCGGTTTTGCCATTTCCGCACGCACCAACGCCGATTACAGCCAGACCGCCCGGGTGATCAAAGCGGGCAAGCCGGTTGTCTTGACCAGCTCTGATACCTTGGTCGTTCGCTAAACCTCGTCCCCCCCGAGGACCTCGTTCCCCCCAACGAGGATGTGGAAGGGCCGCTTTCCCCAGGCGGCCCTTTTGCTTTTTGGCAGCCAACGTCACCGTCCGGCGGCGGGCTAACGGTCGGCATTTGGGAAGGTTATCGGCGTGCCATCGAAGAGATGGCGCGAGAGACGGGACTCGAACCCGCGGCCTCCGCCGTGACAGGGCGGCGCTCTAACCAACTGAGCTACTCCCGCGGATGCTGCAATCCCCAAGGGATTGGTCCGCAACGCAGCAGGGATTAAAGGTGTGCCTTCCTTTAGTCAAGGTTGTTGCGAATCTCCTTGTGCCGCAGGGCTTTTTGCAATGTCGATGCAAAAAATAGGCTATTTACCGGCAAAACAGCGTAGGCCGCCTGACGTCGAATCATTTAAAGCCTGCGGCGTCTTGGTTTCTTAAACATTCAACAAACGAGGAGGGCCAAACATGGCGAAGAAGGCAGCGACCCCGACCACGATCACACTCAAGCACCTCGCGGCGGCCATTGCCGAGCAGCAGGAGCTGTCCAAGAAGCAGGCGGAAACCATCCTCACCGACCTGGTGACCATGATCACCAAGCACCTGAAGAAGGGCGAGCGCATTCGTATCGTCGGCCTCGGTATCCTCCAGGTCCGCAAGCGCGCTGCCCGCATGGGCCGTAACCCCGCCACCGGCGAGGCGATCCAGATCAAGGCGAGCAAGAAGGTCGCTTTCCGCGCCGCCAAGGAGCTGAAGGAAGCGGTTTAATCAGAAACCATCCCAACCTTCTGGTTTTTCAGCGAAATGGCGTCATTCCGGTGAAGTCAAAGCGGCACTCCGGAGTGGCGCTACCGTGAGGGAGCGTTTTCTGTTACTTGCGGGCTATGATCGCGAAATCCGCCCTCAACTTCATCCACACCGTGACCGAGCGCTTCCTGCGCTATGTGGTGATCGACACGCAGTCCGATCCGGCGTCGCCGACCTGCCCCTCGACTGAAAAACAGAAGTATCTGGGCCGGCTGCTCGCCGCTGAGCTACGAGAGATGGGGCTTTCCGACGCCCATCTCGACGACTACGGCTACGTCTACGCGACCCTTCCCGCGAATACAGACAAGCGGGTGCCGGTCATCTGCTTCTGCTCGCATATGGACACCTCGCCGGATTGCTCCGGCGCCAATGTCAGGCCGCAGGTCGTCCGGAATTACCAGGGCGGCGACATCACGCTGCCGGCCGATCCCTCGCAGGTGATCCGCTTTGCGGAGCACCCAGCGCTCGCCCACCAGATCGGCCATGACATCATCACGACCGACGGCACCACGCTCCTTGGAGCCGATAATAAGGCCGGCGTCGCCGAAATCGTGGATGCGGTGCATTTCCTCACGAGGAACCCGCAGATCAAACACGGCACGATCAAGATCCTGTTCACGCCCGACGAGGAAATCGGCCGTGGCGTCGACAAGGCCGACCTGAAAAAACTTGGCGCCGACTTCGCCTATACGATCGACGGCGAATCCGCCGGCCAGATCGAGGATGAAACCTTCTCCGCCGACGCCGCCACCATCACCATCGAGGGCGTCTCGACCCATCCCGGCTTTGCCAAGGGCAAGATGGAACACGCGATCAAGATCGCGGCCGCCATCGTCGATCGTCTGCCCAAAAACACCTGCTCGCCCGAGACCACCGAAGGCCGGGAGGGATTTTTGCATCCGATCGGCCTGTCCGGCACTTTGGAGACGGCAAGGCTCGGCCTCATCGTGCGCGACTTCACCGAACAAGGTTTGCGCGAGAAAGAAGAGTTACTTGAGCGCATCGTCAAGGAGGTGATGCGGGATTTTCCGCGCTCGACCTGGCGCGTCGAAATCAAGCCGCAATACCGCAACATGAAACAGGTGATCGATCGTCATCCGCAGATCGTCGACCATGCCGTCGAGGCAATCCGGCGCGCGGGCCTTGCCCCCGTGAAAACATCGATCCGCGGCGGCACCGACGGCTCGCGGCTGTCGTTCATGGGGCTGCCCTGCCCCAACATTTTCGCGGGCGAGCATGCCTTCCACTCGCGGCTTGAATGGGTCAGCCGGCAGGACATGGAAAAGGCGGTGCAGACCATCGTCCACCTCGCGATGATCTGGGAAGAACGGGCTTAGGTAGGTAGGGCCTTCTAAGCCTTGGCCGTCACGATCCAGATCGCGGCATCGAGCGGGACCGTTTGTCCCTTCGCGTGAGGGGCCAGCGCTTCGCGCATCGATTGGGTGGCGGCGGCGACGACCTCTCGAGGCTGATCCGCAAGCGCTCGCGCCGCCGGTCCGACCTCCAGCGCGCCCTTCACCGCTGCGTCCAACCCGCCTCCAACCGCAATGTCGAGCGCCAGATTGCACGGCTCCATCGCTACGTCGGAAAAGCCTGCCGCGCTGAGGATGCGATTGACGCGCCCCTGCGACGCAAACGAAAACGGTCCGGGATCCTCGGGCCCCACCTGCGGCATTTTCGGAACGTGCCGGTAGACGGCCTGGAGCGGGGTCATGAAAAGCGGATTTTCGCGCGCCTCACGCCAGCAGGCAAATGCGAGCCGGCCCGATGGCCGCAACGCCTTCCGCAGATTGGCAAATGACAGCGCCGGATCGGCAAAGAACATCACGCCGAACCGCGAGGCCAGCAAATCGAAATTCTCCGGCGTGAACGAATGGACGGTCGCATCCGCCAGAACGAATTCAACCGGCGCGCCCTTGGGCGTCACTTCCCGCGCCCGCGCCAGCATCGGGCCCGAAATATCGATGCCCATGACATGCCCGCTTGGACCCACAGCGCGCGCGAAGGCAAACGTGGTAGAGCCGCTGCCGCAGCCGACATCGAGAACTCGTTCGCCCGCCTTGATCCTGGCCCGGTCGATCAGGATATCGGCGACCGGCTGAAGCAGAATGTCCTGCACCGGCTGGCGATCCGCCCAACGCTGGCCGCCGGCGCCGTTCCAGTACGCAATCTGATCGGCGTTCTGATCGTGGCCCGTGGGTGCATTGTCCATCATTTGACTCAACGTGTCCTGCACGATCAGCTAAGGCAACAGCAAAAGGCTGGTGGGCGGCTACGGATTCGAACCGCAGACCCTCTCGGTGTAAACGAGATGCTCTAACCAGCTGAGCTAGCCGCCCTCAACGGGCTGTTTAGCCCTGCCGGCCCCTTTTGCGCAAGATCCGAAACGGTCGCACCTTCTTGAACACCGCGCGAAAAAAAACGGCGCCAGAAGGCGCCGTTTTATCACTTCCAAGCAGTGTCCGGCTCAATGCGCCGTCAGCCCACCGGATGCCTCGTCGCCGGCATCGGGCGTGACGGCGACGACCTTGGCATTGTCCTCTTCCCAGACGATCGGCACGGGAGGCCGCACCAGCGCCCTGGAAACGAC
>NZ_JBAVCF010000754.1:0-5986 GCF_049586575.1 Bradyrhizobium sp. | reverse complement strand
TTCAAGGCGACCCGCGCCAAGCTTGCCGAGCATCCGATCGAGGAAATCGGCGCCAAGCTGCGCGACATGATGCCGTGGATCAAGAAGGGCGCACTCGTCGACAAGACGAAGAACTAGGGCGTTTTTTATCCCTCCCCCGCGGAACGCGTGGGGAGGGTGCCGGCGCGAAGCGACGGTCGGGTGGGGGCGATAGCCTCATAGACACTAGCGAGCGAATTTCGTGGGTACCCTCATCCCGGCTCGCTATTGAAGCGCAAGAGCGACGCTTCCGAGCTCGCCAACCCTCCCCGCAAGGGGGAGGGATAAGAAAAAGAACCCTACACCGCCGCGATGCAGTCGATCTCGATGTCGAAACGCCCGAACCATTGCGGCACGCAGACAAAAATGCGCGCCGGCGGGTGGTGCGGAAAATACCGCGCATAGATCGCGTTCACGGCGGCGAATTTATCGGCCGAGGTGCAGTAGACGTTGCATTTGAGAACCTTCTCGAGCGACGAGCCTGCGGTTTCCACGCAGAGCTTCAATTGTTCCAGCACCAGTTCGGTTTGCCGTTCGATCGGTGCGTCGATGACTTCGCCGGTCTCGGGGTCAAACGGCGGAAGCCCCGACACATAGATCGTATCGCCATGCCGCGTGGCGATGGAGGCGGGCGCCTTCACCCGTTCCAGGTAGGTCGACAGGGGCTCGACGCGGATTACTTCTTTGGCCATTTTGCTCTCCATTGCGATAATGCGGTTATCGCGCGGAAAGCGCATATCATGCTTCGAATTCTATCGAAGTGTTGAAATGGCATAGTCAGCGTGCGCGGGCGGGATTATCCGCGCGGCGCGGCAAGCTCGGCTGCGATGATCGCGCCCAAGGCCATGTCGCTTTGCTGCCCGAACCCGTGATGCACGATATTGCCGTTGCGCCCGATCAGGATGCTGGTCGGCGTTCCCTGCATCCCGTATCGCTCCATGGTGGCCGGCATCGATACGCCTTCCACGGCCTCATCGACGCCAATCGGGAAGGTGAGCCGATATTCGTGGATGAAGGCCTCGAGCGAGACCGGCGTCATGGCGGCATGATGTTCGAACACCGTGTGCAATCCAACGACCTGGAGGTCCGAATGCCTGAAAAGGTCGAAGGCGCGTTGCGTCTGCGGCGTTCCGTGCGCGACGCAACCGGGACACAGCATTTGAAACGCATGCAGAAGAACCGGCCGGCCTCGCAGGCTCGATAACGTCAGGGGTTCGCTTGTGTTGAACCAGCGCGATACCACGATTTCGGGGGCGAGAGCCACGGAGTTTGTTTCCTGCACATGCGGTCGGTCGTCAGCCACGTTGGCAAAAGCCGGCGCGGCCTGTCAACGGAATGGAGGAGCTCTATTCGTTCGGAGCCGTTGGCGTGGCGATCGCGCCGGCGCGAAGTAGCGCCTCGCGACTGATTGTCCTGATTCCGTCGTCGTGGATCGCGGTTTTATGGCCGAAATCCATTCCGAACAGCACAAACGAGCCGATGATGGCGACGGCGAGCGCCACCATTACAGGGATGAAATGTTTGTTCGCCACTACTGCTCCCTCGTCAGGCAGCCCAAATAGCGGGGTAGCCGTCGCGATCGCATCCGAAAGCCAATAATCGCCGAAATATTGCGGGTCAGTTGCGCCTTCAAGTGTCACGCCGTTTTCACGCCATCACGTTCAGGCGATGACGCCCAATATGTCGATGGTTGAGGCGAGGCCCCTTAAACCCGGCGCGTGGCCTTCGCCAGTGTCGTCGAAGGGCGCTCGCCGAAGGCCTCGCGATAATCCCGCGCGAAATGGCCGAGATTGCCGAAGCCGCAGGCAAAGGCGACCTGCGTCACCGAGGTTTCCGGACCCGGTTCCATCAGCATGCCGCGGGCGTGCCTGAGCCGGACCATCTTGGCAAAGGCCATCGGCGAATAGCCGCGAGTTTGCTGGAATGCCCGGAAGATCGCCCTGGCGCCGACGCCCGTCGTTTCCACAAGGCTTTCGATCGTGATCGCCTGATCCCAATGGGCTTCGATGAATTCTTCCGCTCGCCGCACGTGAGACGGCAAGGTATCGCCGGGCTCGCGCTCCAGCAGATGACTGAAAGTGTTACGGTTGGCGGTCAGAAAGGCCACCAGAATGGTCTGTTCCAGTTCGCGCAGCACCAGCGCCGGCAACTGCCCGGACGTCGCGTCGAGCTGCTCGGCGAAAAACAGGATCAGCCGCCACAGTTGCTGAAACCGGGGGCTGGTTCTCTTGGTGGCGGGTGAGAATTCGAGCTTGCCGCTCGGCTGCGCGCCGAGAAGATAGGCCAGTTTGGTTTCGAACGCGCCGGGATCGATCCTCAGGTTGAACCAGTGATGGCTGGTTTCGGTCACGAGGGCGACTTCCTGTCCCGGCGAGACGATGCAGGATTGATCCGCATCGAGGGTAACCCCGTGCTTTCCGGCCGACACGTGACCGTTGCCCGCCAGGGCAGTCAGCAGGCGAAACCGCTCGGCTGCCGGATAGTCGACCGACGCGCCTTGGCTGCTGTGGCCGTAGACGAGGCCGATGCTTTGTAGCTGGACGAGATTTCCTCTCGCCTGAAGGTTTGCGCCAGACTTCACTTCGGCACGGCTGGCGCCGAACCGCGTGAGCAAAGCGTGCCTGAATTCTTCCGAGTTGGAAGTCTGAAAGACCGGAAATCGCTGGAGCGGATCGGCCGGATGCTTGGAAGGCATGGTTCAGGTCTGCTCGCGTTACCTTGCTCGATCGGGCTCGACCGGTCCAACTGCCTGTTGCGCTTGCTGTCGGTTGCGCTGGCTGGCATTCAGTCTACAAGGGTTTGCCGTCAATCGGAAGCAGGGGGCTGTCATGCGATCTGTCGTCGTCACCGGGGCATCGACCGGCATCGGCTGGGCCACCGCCAAACTTCTATTGGCGCGCGGCTTCCGCGTATTCGGCAGCGTCCGTAAAGCCGCCGATGCGCAACGCTTGAGCAGCGAGTTTGGCGCGAATTTCATCCCGTTGTCATTCGACGTCACCGATGAGGCCGCCGTGCTTGCGGCTGCACGCGAGGTGCGCAGCGCGCTCAATGGTGAGACATTGGCCGGGCTTGTGAACAACGCCGGCATTGCGGTGGCGGGCCCGGCACTCGAACTCTCGGTCGGCGAATTCCGCCGCCAGCTGGACGTCAATGTGGTCGGGCCGGTCATCGCGACCCAGGCGTTCGGCCCGCTACTCGGCGCGGATGCCTCGCTACGCGGGCCAAAGGGCCGGATCGTTATGGTCAGCTCGGTTGCGGGAAAAAACGGCAATCCGCTGGCATCGCCCTATTGCACGTCAAAGCATGCGATCGAGGGATTTTCCGAAAGCCTTCGCCGCGAAATGATGCTGTTCGGCATTGACGTCGTTATCGTCGCGCCGGGTGCGGTGAAGACGCCGATCTGGGGCAAGGCCGATGAAACGGATATTTCCAAATACAAGAATTCGCCGTTCTTTCCGGCGCTGGAGCGAATCCGAAAATTCATGATGCAACTCGCCGAGACCGGTTTGCCGGCGGAGCGGATTGCGGAGGTGATCTGCGACGCATTGACGATCGCCAGCCCAAAAGTGCGCTATCAGATCACGCCAGACCCGATGCGGCATCTGATCACCTCGGTGCTGCCGAAGCGTGCCATCGACAAGATCATCGCCAAGCGCCTGGGTTTGCTTCCGCCCACCTGACACCGCAGCGCAACATGGTCCGCGGAAACAACCTGCGGTGGGCCCTTTGTTGCCTAACCATGACAATTACAATACGGTTTTATGACACAGTGCGGGCCCGGGGCTGTGTGTGCTTTTGCGTCTGCTGGCGGTCGCCAGCAAACGCTGGAGTTCTGGCGGGCGTAGTGAGCCCGTGGCGATCCCGTCCAATCCCGGACCCGGTGCGACCTCTGCCTCCGCGGGCCTTGCTGCTGTCGGCGTCTGGAGGTTGCTCGCGGTCGCCGCACCTCATCTTGCCGCGCTCGGCCTGATGCTTTCGACCGAAGTTGATTTCCCCGCTCGCCTTTGCTTTCTCCTGTCGTGGGGAATTCTAAATTCCTTCTGGGGCACGCTATTGCGCCGGCCGGCGCTGTCCGGCGCCTTGTCGCTGACGCTGGTCGTGGTGCTGGTCCTGCTGTCGCGCCTCAAGCACGACATCGTGCAGATGACGGCGAATTTCGTCGACCTGATGGTGATCGACCGTGACACCGCGGCCTTCCTGTTCACGATCTTTCCGAACCTGCGCTGGTCGGTGATCTCGGCGGCGCTGGTCACGCTGCCTTTGATGTGCCTGCTGGGGTGGCTTGATCCCTTTCGCATTCGCAGGCTGCCCGCGTTCGCCTGCGGTCTCACCTGTCTGACCACGCTTGCCGGATTTTCGCTCACCTGGCCCGAGAAAGCCTGGCGCGGCTATTTCGATGACGGGTATCTATCGAAATTTTCCCGCTCCGGCGTCATTGCGGTGTCGGACTTTATTCAATTTGGTTTCATGGATTCGGACGCTGTCACGACCGAACACCTGAAGGTACCGCTGGTCGATGCCTGTCGTCCCGTCGGGCGGCGGCCGAACATCATCCTGGTTCACGACGAGTCCAGCTTCGATATCCGGCAGGCCGCCGGCGTAAAGGTGCCTCCCGGCTATGGCGGTCATTTCAGGTCCTTCGACGGCAGAGAACGCAAGTTCCTTGCCGAGAGCAACGGCGGCCCAAGCTGGTTCACCGAATATAATGTACTGGCGGGACTCTCCTCGCGCTCATTCGGCCCCTTCGCCTATTTCGTGACACGCATTGCATCGGGCCGGGTCGCGCGCGGGCTGCCGCTGGCTTTGCGGCGCTGCGGCTACGACGCGGTCTCGCTGTATCCGGCCTTCGGCGCGTTCATGGGCGCGCGCAGCTTCCAACTCACCACCGGTGTCCAACAGTTCTACGACGCGCAGGATCTTGGCGCCAAAGCCGTCGAGCCCGACAGTTTTTTCTACGACAAGGCGCTCGGCCTGATGTCGCAACGCTCGCCAGCCTCGCCGTTCTTCATGTTCGTCTATCTCGCCGCCAATCACTTCCCGTGGGAGACGCGGTTTCGTCCCGATCTGGCGCTCGCCTGGCGTGACCCGGGCAACGCGCCGGTGGTAGATGAATATCTGCGGCGGCAGGCGATGAGTGCGCAGGACTACACCGCGTTCGTCGCGACCCTGAAGGAGCGGTTTCCGGGCGCGCCGTTCCTGATCGTTCGCTATGGCGATCACCAGCCGGAATTCTCCCCGCATCTGCTTGATCCGGATCTGGACGAAGCTGGTATCGGCAAGAAGCTGGAGAATTACGACCCGCGCTATTACGCAACCTACTACGCCATCGACGCCATCAATTTCGAACCGGTCGAGAGTCCAGCCGTCATGGACACAATCGACGGGCCTTATCTGCCGCTGGTGATCCAGGAGGTGGCGGGCATTCCGCTCGATCCGTCCTTTGCCGAGCAGAAGCAGATCATGCTCAGATGTCATGGGCTGTTCTATGCCTGCAAGGACGGCGCCGAGGCGCGTCGCTTCAACCGCCTGCTGATCGACGCCGGCCTGATCCAGGGGCTGTGAGGCTTAGGCGCCCGCGAGCTAGTGCGGCGAATTTGAAGTTCCTATCAGTGTAGCGGCAATGGCTTTATAGGAACTTCAAATTCAAGGCCGCACTAGAATCAATAAGTTACTAGAGCTCCTTTGATTCCGAAGCTCGCATCGGAGGTTGCCGCGATACCGTGCGAACTTCGGAAACGGAGCTCTAGTGGCCCGATTCTAACATTCGCATCCCTTTGCAGCGAACATTTTTACGAATGTTAGAAGCGCAGGCCCCCTAGCAAACATGTATTTCTAGTGGAGTTTTGGATTTGACATTTGCTTTTCGGACTCGCGGTTAGGTGGCAGAGAATGTCAAATCCATTCCACTAGCTCGGCCCTCACTCGACGGCTGCCGATGTTCGGCCACTGCGATTGCGGTGGAGAAGGC
>NZ_JBAVCF010000753.1:0-5532 GCF_049586575.1 Bradyrhizobium sp. | reverse complement strand
CAACATGGTGGCGGTCAAGAGTCGCGTCGACGGCCAGATTGTCAGCGTCGATTTCAAGGAAGGCCAAGAGGTCAACGAGGGCGCCGTATTGTTCCAGATCGACCCGCGGCCATATCAGGCGGCGCTCGACCAAGCTTCAGCCAACACGGAAAAGGACCAGGCGACCCTCGCCAATGCGCAGCTCAACTTCACCCGCGATGCCAAGCTGATCGACAGTCATCTCGCCATCTCGCAGCAGCAATACGATACGGACAAGGCGACCGTCGCAGCCGACCAGGCGGCGCTCGACAGCGACAAGGCGCAGGTCGAGGCAGCGCGGGTCAACCTCAGCTATTGCACGATCACCTCACCGATCGACGGCCGGCTCGGCGCGCGGCTCGTCGACAAGGGCAATCTGGTGCACGGCACCGGCAACACCACGCTGGTCAATATAACCCAGATCAAGCCGATTTTCGTCAGCTTCACGTTGCCGCAGCACACGCTCGACGAGGTTCGCAGCCAACAGGACAGGCGGCCGCTCGCGGTCAATGCGGTCGCGGGCGACAACGAGACCACGCTCGCCGAGGGAAAGCTTACGTTAGTCGACAACATGGTCGACCCAAGCACCGGCACGATCCACCTGAAGGCGCAGTTCGACAACCAGGACGAGCGATTATGGCCCGGCGAATTCGTCAACGTCAGGGTTATGCTTTCGGTGCGCCAACAAGTTCCTACAGTTCCGGAGCAGACCGTCCTCGAAGGGGCTAACGGGCGCTTCGTCTACGTCATCAAGCCGGACGACACCGTCGAGCGACGTGCCGTTGAGGTTGACGCGGTAGAGGACGGCAAGGCCGTCATCGCCAAGGGCCTCGCGGCCGGCGAGCGGGTCGTCATCGAGGGCCAGTACCGGCTCAATAACGGCGCCGCGATAAGTATCCTGCCCGCCCGCAAAGCGGCTGCGAGCGACTGAACGGCGCCCCCAATGAACATTTCCGAACCTTTCATCCGCCGCCCGATCGCGACCTCGCTGCTAATGGTGGGGCTGCTGGTATTCGGGGCCGGGGCCTATAATCTGTTGCCCGTGGCAGCGGTGCCCAATGTCGATTTTCCGACGATCACCGTCACCGCGCAATATCCGGGCGCCAATCCCAGCACGATGGCCTCGTCAATCGCGACGCCACTCGAACAGCAATTCATCTCGATACCGGATCTGAGCGAGATGACGTCGTGGAGCGGCGTCGGCGTGACTTCAATCACGCTGCAATTCGAGCTGAACCGCAATATAGATGCCGCTGCGGGCGACGTGCAGCAGGCGATCAATGCGGCCAGCGGATTGCTGCCTAAGGACATGCCGACCCCACCGACCTACCGCAAGGTGAACCCGGCGGACTTCGCCATCCTGATATACGCTATCCATTCTGACGCGCTGCCACCCTACAAGGTCGACGAATACGCGACCAACATCATAGCAGACCGCTTATCGACCGAGCCCGGGGTGGGGCAGGTCTTTGTCTTCGGCTCGATGCCTTATGCAGCCCGCGTCCAAATCGACCCGGCGTCCCTCGCCGCCAAGGGACTGGGGCTTGAGGATGTCCGCAACGCGCTCGTTGCGGCAAGTGTCAACCGGCCGAAGGGCGCAATCGAGGGCTCAGATCAGTCGGTCTCGCTCGATACCAACGACCAGCTCTACAACGCCGCGCAATACGGCAATGTCATTATCGCCTACAGGAACGGCGCGCCGGTACGCATCAAGGATGTCGGCGACGTTATAAACTCGGTGCAGAACAACCGACTTGTCTCATGGTTCGGCACCCATCGCGCTGAGGGCATCGCCATCCAGAAGAAGCCGGGCGCCAACACCATAGCGGTGGTAGACCGGATCAAGGCATTGATGCCCAGGCTCAAGCAATCGCTGCCGCCAGCGGTTCACGTCGACCTGATGTCAGACCGCTCTGAGACGACCCGCGCGTCCATCCGCGACGTGCAATTGACGATGATAGTGACGATTGGCCTTGTCATTATCGTGATCTTCCTGTTTTTGCGGACCATGTGGGCGACGGTGATCCCGAGCCTGGCGGTGCCGCTGTCGCTGGTCGCCACTTTTGCCTTCATGTATGTCGGCGGCTACAGCATCGACAACATTTCCTTGATGGGCTTGACGATTTCGGTCGGCTTTATCGTCGATGATGCGATCGTCATGATCGAAAACATCGTGCGCTATATCGAACAGGGGATGCGGCCGTTCGATGCCGCGCTCAAAGGCGCAGGGCAGATCGGCTTTACGATTATTTCGATCACTTTTTCGCTGATCGCGGTGTTCATGCCGCTGTTGTTCATGGGCGGGATCATTGGCCGGCTGTTCCGTGAATTTGCCGTGACGATCTCGGTCGCAGTCGTCGCGTCGGCAGTGATATCGCTGACCCTGACGCCGGTGATGTGCTCACTGTTCTTGAGGCAGGAGGGACTGCACCCCAAAGGTCGCTTCAGTCGCGGCTGCGAGCGCGTTTTCCAGGCGTCGCTGCGCGCCTACGACCGTGGCCTCATTTTCATCTTCCGCCACCAATTTTCGGCGCTGCTCGCGACGCTCTTGCTGATGGTTGCGACCGGTTACCTTTACGTCAAGATGCCAAAGGGCTTTTTCCCTGAGCAGGATACCGGATTCATTTTCGGTGAGCTCGACGTTCGCCAGGACGCGTCGGTTGCCAATACCGACAAGCTCCGGCGCGAGGTGGTCAATATCGTGATGCATGACCCCGACGTCCAGGGTGTCTTCTCCTACGCCGGCGCCACGCCATACAATCCCGCGGAGAACACGTCACGCATCTTTTGGGGATTGAAGCCCTACGACGAGCGCGCTGACACTGCGGAGCAGATCATCCAGCGGTTGAACAAGAAGGTGGCCGGCATCGAGGGTGCCAAATTCTATATGCAGGTGCCGCAGAACATTACCGTTGGTGGTCGACTCTCCCGGACCCAGTATCAATATACGCTGACAGACACCGATGTCGATGAACTCAACCATTGGGCGCCAATCATCGAATCCGGTATGAAAAAGCTGCCGGAATTGCAGCAAGTCGCATCCGATCAACAAATTGCCGCGGCCCACCTGGCCATCGATGTCGACCGCGACGCCGCCTATCGTCTTGGGCTGTCGGCCGATCTGATAGACCAGACCCTTTACGACGCGTTCGGCCAGCGGCAGGTCGCGACAATCTATACCGCGACCAATCAATACAAGGTCGTGCTCGAAGTGCAACCTCAGTTCCAGCGCGATCCAAACCTGCTATCGGAAATTTATGTGTCAAGTCCCTCTGGTGCGCAGGTGCCGCTGAGCACTTTCGCTCATTTCACCCGCAAGAGCGAGCCGCTGCTGCTCAGCCACCAGGGTATCTTCCCGGCGGTGACGCTGTCGTTCAATTTGACGCGCGGAGTCTCGCTCGGACAGGCGGTCAGCGCCATCCAGGCCATGACCGAACGCCTGCACGTACCGCCGACATTGAACTCCTCGTTCGCGGGGACGGCACAGGCCTTCCAGGACTCGCTGTCATCGATGCCGCTGTTGCTGGCTGCTGCGATCCTCGTCGTCTACATCGTCCTCGGCGTCCTGTATGAAAGCTACATCCACCCGATCACGATCTTGTCGGCGCTGCCGTCGGCTGGCGTCGGTGCACTGTTGCTGTTGCTGCTGCTGCATTACGACCTGTCGGTGATCGCGATCGTCGGTATCGTCCTGTTGATCGGTATCGTCAAAAAGAACGCGATCATGATCATCGACTTCGCGTTGCAGGCCGCGCGCATCGAAGGTAAGAATCCGCAGGAGGCGATCCACCAAGCGTGTCTTTTGCGCTTCCGCCCGATCATGATGACCACGTTTGCGGCGCTGTTCGGCGCAGTACCCATCGCTTTCGGTACCGGCGGAGGTGCGGAACTGCGCCAGCCGCTTGGTGTCGCGATCATCGGCGGTCTGTTGGTGTCGCAATGGCTAACGCTGTACACGACGCCAGTCATCTATCTCTACCTCGAACGGCTATCCCGCTGGCTGGGCCGCACCTACCGGCCGTCGCGCGTGGCGGACGCGCTGGAGGGCGGGACACCGGCGAAGGAACGCCAGGCGGCGGAATGATACCTGTTGCCGGACGTGGTTGGCCCGATTCTCATCCGCACTTTCGGTCTGATCAGGCCGCGGCTTACCTGCCGGCACCAGCGACGTCATCCACTTGGCCCTGATTGCGCACCTTAGCTGGTCGCCGGTAGTACGCGGCCTCACGATGCGGAAGCGCAAGAGCAAGAATGACCGCGTCGATGAAGTTGAGGACGGAGGGCGAACGCAGGTCGTCGAAGAACTCCTTCATGCTTGAAGGGGACCGCGCATTTGTGCAGGCTGCACGCGAGGTGGGGATAAAGGTATGGCGGTGCTTTTGCTGCAGGTGTTTCCGGTATTCATCGGCATCGCGGTTACACTGTTGGTCGCGGCGACGTTTTTGAATGCGCGCAAAAAAGTACAGGCATCAGGAGAATCAGACCCCCCGCTGCTCAAACTTCCTGACGATGCCCCGCCTATTGATAGCGGAGACTGACCTTCTCAAGGAGCTAGGATTTCCGTGGAGCAACTGGGCGTCCCGCGAATCATAGCACGGTTTCGGCGGAATGGACTCAAGCTTGAGGAATTGTTCAAACTCAAATTCCTGGCCCACTCTTCTGCAGACCAAGACTTGGCGCGGGCTTTACCCCTTTAATCGCGCAGAATACCGTGATGCTAATGGAGCTGCTCGCACGGAGTTCCGCGGGTTAGCGGCCGTAGTCGCGCAACTTGGCCACTGAGAGTGCGAAATTTCTCGGGCTTCGCACCTTTAATTCGGTGGTTTCTCAGAACGCGACTTTGCCAGTGGCTTTCTCTGCGAATCATGGTGCGAAAATTGGATCGCTTGCAAGAAATCGACGCTTAGCCTTCAACAGCGCGGGCCTCAGTCCATCGAATTTTTCTCGGTGGGATGTTCGCCTCTCAAGAACTTGCTGGGCATGGTTGGTGTCAATCGCGACGAAGCGTGGGAGATTGCGCGGCGGCCCTGTCCGGATCTTCCTCCGAATAGCCCTGACCGTCCGGGCCGAAATGGCCGAAAGCCCTCATCGCGAGAAATCGACCAGCGCGGCGAGGCGGTCATGTTGGCGGAGGTTTGGATCAGGTCTATCGCCGTTTACTAATAGCAATTCATCAGACAACGCTGTGGCGCGGGCATACTTTGCTCCACGGTCATGCGACACCGCCGAGATAAAGCCGCTTGACCGTGTCGTTGCCTCTCAGCTCTTCAACCGAGCTGGCCGCGACGACGATCTCGCCATGGACGATGATATAACCGCGATCGGCGATGCGGATCGCCTGGTTGAAGTTTTGCTCCGCCATCAGCACCGTCAGGCCGAAACGCCGATTGAGTTCGCCGATCTTGGCGATGGTCTGTGTGACCAGCAGCGGCGACAGCCCTACGGACGGCTCGTCGATCAGCAGCAGCCGGGGCGATGACATCAGTGCGCGCGCGATGGCGAGCATCTGCTGCT
>NZ_JBAVCF010000752.1:0-4117 GCF_049586575.1 Bradyrhizobium sp. | reverse complement strand
GTCTGGACCGGGAAACGCCTTGCACCCAGAGGCTACGCCGAACCAGAAGCCTCGAACCTCGCTCCGACGTCTTTCGCGGTGCACCAGCAGCCGAGACGGCGATCGCGCGCCAAGCCACTGCGGCCCGAATCAGACGGGGATTGATGGGCGATGTCACAAACCTGTGTAACGACGAAATCTATCTTCTCGGTCCTAATATCGTCGGAGTTTTTGGGGCGGGTTAGTATTGATCCATCCATTGACCCGATCGCATTGGTCATCTCGCTGGCTCGGTAACGGAATCACGCTGTGTCCTATTTCGAAGGAAATTTGCGAGCTGTGCTGGCAACCCTTGAGGAGTGCCAGGCCTCCCTGATCATGAACGGCGATCGCGATGCGGCGCAGCTGGTTTCTGTCGTGATTCTCGAGCTTCGGATCAAGCTCAACCGGATCGAAGATTCGGAGTTGAAAGCGTTGTGCGATGCAATGGTGCGGGAAATCGAGGGGACTTCGATGCCCGTTCAGCCGAAACCGCAGGACAGCGCGCGGTCACCGGTTTCCCTGAGATTGGTCAAATAGCGCTGCCGCCCGCCCGATTGGGCGCAACGACGCGGCTGCCCGCAGGGTCGTGATTTGCGGATTTCCGCATATCCGCTACATCAACGGCCACCATGATCCATGACGTCTCGATTCCGGCGGCGCTGATTGCCGGCCTTGTCAGCTTCCTGTCGCCTTGCGTGCTGCCGCTGGTACCGCCCTATCTGGTTTACCTGACCGGAGCGACCATCGAGCATGTGGCCAATGACGAAACGGCGTCATCGTCCCGCCGCGCGGTGATGGTGTCGGCCGTCATGTTCGTGCTCGGCTTCTCGACCGTGTTTGTGGCGCTTGGCGCCAGCGCCTCCCTGATCGGCAGCTTCATCCATGCCTGGTCGGCGGAGTTGTCTGTCGTCGCCGGCGTCGTCATCGTCGTGATGGGTCTGCACTTCCTCGGGCTGACGCGGATTGATCTGTTGATGCGGGAAGGGCGCTTGCCGATCCCCAAGCCCGTCGGGCTCTGGGGCGCCTATGCGATGGGGCTTGCCTTCGCATTCGGCTGGACACCTTGCATCGGGCCGATCCTGGCGGCGATCCTCTCGATTGCGGCTTCGGAATCCACGGTGGAAAAAGGCGCCGGTCTGCTCGCGGTCTATTCCGCGGGCCTTGGCATTCCGTTCCTGATCGCAGCTTTCATGGTCGAGCAATTCTCCGCGATGTTTGCGCGGATGAAACGACATCTCGTGCGCGTCGAGCAGGCGATGGGCGTGCTGCTCGTGATTACGGGAATCGGTTTCCTGACCGGCGGCATCTCGGCCGCCAGCATTTGGTTGCTGGAGACCTTTCCGGTCTTGCAGACGATCGGCTGAGTGCACGCAGAACTGTGCGCCAGGCGCTGCGCTAAAGATTGCTGTCGGTGATCGCCGAGTAGATCAGGGTGCGCAATTCGCGCCGGATTGGCGTTGCGGTCGACGGCAGTACCTGCGTCATGAAAATCGCGATCAATTCCTCCGCCGGATCGATCCAGAACGACGTCGTCGCAGCGCCTCCCCACGCATATTCACCGGCGCTGCCGGGAATAAGCGTCCGTGCCGGATCGAGCGTCACGGAAAAGCCGAGGCCGAAACCGATGCCGTGATAGGTCGCCTCGGAAAACAGCGATCGCGACAGTTCCGGCAACGTCTTGCCGCCGGGCAGATGATTTGACGTCATCAAGGCCAGCGTCTTCGGGCCGATCAGGCGGACGCCATCGAGTTCGCCGCCATTGAGCAACGCTCGGCAGAAGCTGAGATAGTCGGCCGCGGTCGAACACAATCCGCCTCCGCCCGAGACGAAAGCCGGCGGCGACAGGAACGAAGAGGTTGCCGGATCGTCCTGCAAGGTGAGACCGCCCTTGCGGTCGGTCGCGTGAAAAGTCATGGCCCCTTGCGGGCTCGCCGAATAGCAAGCCGCCAGACGATGGGCCTTGGCGGCTGGCACAAAGAAGCTGGTATCCTTCATGCCAAGCGGATCGAAGATGCGCTCCTGAAGAAACTGCTCGAACGGCTTGCCGCTGATGAGGCCGATGAGATAGCCGATCACGTCCGTTGACACCGAATAGTTCCAGGCTTCGCCGGGGGAAAATTCCAGCGGAATTTTCGCCAGATCCGCGATCATGGATTGCAACGTGCCTGCTTTCTCGACTTCGCCGATTTTCAATTCGCGATAGGCCGCGTCCACATTGCCGCGCTGCTGGAAACCATAGGTGAGGCCCGAGGTGTGGCGCATCAGGTCCACGATCTGCATCGGCCGGGACGGCGGCCGGGTGAGAAACGCCGGCCAGATGCCGGCCTGGAACACGCCGAGGTTCTTCCACTCCGGGATATATTTATGAACGGGCTCGTCGAGTGCGACGCGGCCTTCCTCGACCAGCATCATGAAGGCGATGCTCGTGATCGGCTTGGTCATGGAGTAGATGCGGAAGATGGTGTCGTCCTTGACAGGGGCTTTGCGCTCGATATCCGCAAGACCCTGCAGCGAGTGATGGACCAGTTGGCCGCGCCGGTAGACCATGAGCTGGGCTCCCGGAAAGCGCCCGGCCTCGATGTAACGCTCGCGCAAATGTCTCTCGATCCGGTCGAAAGCGGCTTTCGACATGCCGGCGGATTCGGGGGAGGCTGTGGTTGAAGCTGGCATCGGGTTTCATCTCTTGAAAAAGGGGCGGTGCGTTCCAGCGTCAATAGCCGAAATCGGCGCGGCGTTCCAATCGCATCCCGCTTACCTTGGTAGGCCCGCTGGTGTAGGGTGCCGGTAAATAGGCGAAACCCCAAGGACAAAACAAAAATGCCCCAGTTCAACGACACCGAACTCACCGCCGCCGTCATCAAGAGCTTCGAGGAAGTGCAGCAGCCGCGGATCAAATTCCTGATGGAGGAACTGGTGACATCGTTGCACGGCTTCGTCCGCAAAACCGATCTCACCTTCGCCGAGTGGGAATACGCGATCGATTTCCTCACCCGCGTCGGCCAGAAATGCACCCCGAGCCGGCAGGAGTTCATCCTGTTGTCCGACGTGCTGGGCGTCTCGATGCTGGTGGACGCCGTCAATCACCGGGAACGCGAAGGCGCGACCGAAACCACGGTGCTCGGCCCGTTCTACGTCGGCGAGCACAAGCCGATGCCGCACGGCACCGACGTCTCTCCCAGTCTCGAGGGCGAGAAAATGTTCGTGCAAGGCCGCGTCACCAATCTCGCCGGCAAGCCGCTCGCGAACGTCCCGGTCGATATCTGGCATGCGGACGATGACGGCTGGTACGATTCACAGAAGCCGGATTATGAGACGGCCGGTCCGTCGTCGCGCGGACGCTTCATTACCGATGCCGATGGCCGGTTTTACTTCCGGACTATCCTGCCGTGCAGCTATCCGATCCCGACCGATGGTCCGGTCGGACAGATGATCCTGGACTTGCACCGACACCCGATGCGGCCCGCGCATGTGCATTTCCTGGTGAATGCGCCCGGACACGAGCCGTTGGTAACGCATGTTTTCGTCGAGGGCGACAAATACATCGACACCGATGTGGTGTTCGGCGTGAAGAACGAGCTGATTGCCAAGGTCGAAAAGCGTACCGATCCCACCATGCCGGATGGCAAGCCGGCATCCGCGCCCTGGCATCTCATGACTTACGAATTCCGCTTGAAGCCGGGCGAGGGCGTTGCGCCGAAGCCGATGGCGGTGACGGAAGACGCCTGATCCGACATCAGAAGTCTGCCCACTCGCGGGCAAACGACGATAACGCACGCGACCGCGATACGAGGCAGCAAGGCTTGGATACCAACGGCTGTACCTGTTCACACAGCGCAGCGAAGCGCTCAACGCGCGGATCGGCTGGATCAGGTTCGAGCGGATCGACTACAACGGCGTGCCGCTTGCTCTCATGAAGAGGCAGACCGCGTGATGCATCCGCGACGCTGTGATTGCTTTTCAGCCAGCGTTGCCTTGAACAGTTCGGCGAACTGCCGTCTTCGCTGACCAGCAATCGAGCGACGCAATCGAGACACCATGATCGCTTCGATGCCGAGCGGCCGGTGAAGCTGCAATCGATTGCAGATCGCCGCAGCGT
>NZ_JBAVCF010000751.1:0-5323 GCF_049586575.1 Bradyrhizobium sp. | reverse complement strand
TCCATACCGCCCACAACGCCTTGGGCATGCGCCAAAGGCGTGATGGCGAACAGCGCCAGCGCAAATGCCAGTGCCGCAAGCCAACGCATTCCTGGCATTTCCTGAGGGTACGCCGCCGTCCTGATCGCCTTGACCTTATTCATCATCGTCGATCCTCATCCCGTGAATGGATTTATAACGCGCATGTGACACGCGGGTTCCACGCTCATCGATGCATGACAATCGCGGTCACGGAAATGAGCGGCACATCGCCGCCACGTTTCCCTCGGCTTTGCCGTTAACGATGCCAACTCACCGAGACGTGCTTTGGCCCTTGGCATCGCCTGAGAGCGCGACTGGAACCATGGGGAGAATTCGGGCATAGTACCGGGCGGGGGAATGTGGTGCGACAATCAAAGGCCCGGAGGCCAGAGTTAAAATGCGTTCCCTTCTCGTTGCTGTAACCACCCTGATGCTGTTTGCCGCCGGCGCCGCGCAGGCCAAAGTCTCCATCACCGTCGACAAGGATGCGCAAATGCTGACCGTCGCCGTCGACGGCGTTCAGCGCTACCAGTGGCCGGTCTCCTCCGGCAATCCATCGCACGAGACGCCGAACGGCACCTTCCGTGCCTTCCGCATGGAAGCAAATCACTTCTCCAAGGAATTCGACGACGCGCCGATGCCGCACTCGATTTTCTTCACCAAGATCGGGCACGCGATCCACGGCACCGAGTCCGAAAGAAGCCTCGGCGTGCCGGTCTCGCATGGCTGCGTACGGCTGTCGCGCGCCCACGCCGCGACGCTGTACGCTTTGGTGGAAGAGCAAGGCGTCCTCAACACCACGGTGACATTGACCGGCTCCTCCACGGTTGCGCTGGCGCGTCTTCAGCGCCGCAACACGGCCGTGGCGCGCGCCGAACCCGCGCAGCCAAGCGAGCAATACCAACAACAATATTCGGATTCCGGTCAGCCGGTGGTGCTGACGCCGCAGCCGCAGTTCTTCCCCGGCCGCCGTCCTGTCCAGCAACAACCTGTGCAGCAGCAGGCCGACGACGGTTATATCTATCCTGCCGATGGCAGCTCGACCGACCAGCGCTATCCCGCGCCGCGCTCCAGCCGGCGCGCCTATGACGGGCAGGCTTACTATCAGCAGCAGCCCCAGCCCTCCTATGACGGCAACGGCTATCCGCAACCGCAGCGCTATCAGCAGCGCGGCCTGTTCGGCTTTCCGGACTGATGCGGCCCTTCCGCCTTGCCTTACAGCTGCGAGGCGTCCTTCAAGTCCCGCTTGATGGACGCCAGCAGCACTTGCAGCGTATCTGACGAGTCGGGACCGGCCGGCGACGGCGCCGCGACTTTCGATGCGGGAAGCCTCTCGGCGGGAGCAGGTTGGCGGGCTGGAGGTTTGACCGCGGCAGCTTTGATCACGGTGGGCTTCGCAGGAAACGGCGGCCTGGCTGGAAAGCGCTGATCGGGAAACGCGGGCGGCGTATCAGCCCCCGGCTCGGCATGGACGAAATCCCCGTGCAATACGTCGTCATGGCGGCCCATCAGCCACAGGGTGACCCAGTAGCCGACCGCCAGCACAACGATGGAAATGACCCCAACTTCAAACATTTTGGGCATACGCCTGAAAGCAGCAATGATTCAATGCCTTCAGGAGCGGGTCAAGCCCTCGCTGGGGTCCCGGCCCTGACATCGTACGCTGCCGCGGCGGGCACTTTTACGAACGTCAGAAGAGACATCGGCAACCATATGATTCCAGCGTGGCTTTGACTCTGACGTTCCTTCGAAGAGCTCGCGGCGACACTGAAAGGAACGGCAGTGTCGCCACGCTAGGGGTTTGCGGCGTCGCAGCGTTTGGTTAACGGCAACCAAGCAAGCAACCTTTAGCTAGCTCGCGCCCCGCAGCCTGCACGAGGTATTGCAGGTCACCGTATTGCCCTTCATGCACAGCCTGCACACGTCAACACACTGGTTGATCTGCTTGGCGTCATAGGCTGAGTAATGCTGGGCGATGCAGGAGCGCTGCTCAGGGGTATAGTCGATCTCCTGCGAGCAGGCCGACAGGCCAGCCGCGAGCGCTATCAGACAAACCAGACGTCGCAATCGCACGGTACGCTCTCCTGGATGAGCGCGTCCGGCCCCGTCCCATCCTGGAAAGTGGGCGCTAATCGGGGCCAAACTGCCTGTTTCACAACAATCAGCAGGCATGACGGTTTCCGCAAAATCGTGTTCAAAATGAGCGCGCGAGACGATCGGCCGAATATCGTCCGCGAGCGAACAATCGAACTGCCCCAGCGCCCGCATGGTTACGCGATTCGCAGGGGTTGGCGATGGCCGCCGGCGGCCGCCAACATAATTCCGTGGCCCGTACAACTCCGGGGCGCTAGTGTGCTGCAACGCATTCCCGTGGGTGCCCCTGGGGATTACACCTTACCTGGCAGCAACATGTCTGTGTCGGATGGCCTGAAGGCGAACCCGGTTTCGGGAGGGCGAAAGAGGAGTTCGCCGCTTCTGCTCATTGCCGCCTCGCTGCTGATCTTCGCGGCGATCGCCGGCGCGGCCTTCCTGCTGTGGCGGCCGACCACCTTGCGAATTGCCGTGGGGCCGGCCGGAAGCGACGATCAGAAGCTGATCCAGAGTCTGGCGCAAACCTTTGCCAGCGAGGGAAGTCCGATCCGGCTGACCTTGATCTCGACCGCCGGAGCAGTCGAAAGCCTCGGGCTTCTGGCGGCGGGTGAGACCGACCTCGCGGTCGGGCGCGCCGATGAAGAAATGCCCAAGGGGGCGGGATCGGTTGCCATCCTGCGCAAGAATGTCGTGGTGCTGTGGACTCCGTCGGGCGCGCCACGCAAGGGCGGGAAGAAAGACACCAAACCGAAGATCAAGGAGATCGGCGATCTCGAAGGCCATCGTATCGGCGTGATCGGCCGCACGCCGGTCAATGTCGCGCTGCTCAAGGTGATCCTGAGTGAATCCGGCGTCAACGTCGACAAGGTCGCCATTTCGCGATTCTCCACCGGCCAGATCACCGAGATGGTGCGCGACACCACGATCGACGCCTTCATGACGGTCGGTCCGCTCGACAGCAAGATCACGATCGACGCCATCAACACGACCGCCCGTCTGCGCGGCGAGCCGGCCTTTCTCGCCATCGACGTCTCCGAGGCGATCGCCCACAAACATCCGCTCTACGAGTCGGAGGAAATTCCCGGCAGTTCTTTCACCGCCTCCCCTGCCCGCCCCGACGACACGGTCGATACGGTCGGAGTCAATCACCTGATCGTGGCGCCGAAGTCGCTATCGGACGCGACGGTCGGCGCCTTCACGCGCGCCCTGTTTACCGTCCGTCCCTCGCTCGCCAGGGAAAATCCCGCCGCATCGAAAATCGAGAAGCCAGACACGGACAAGGACGCCGCAATCCCGGCGCATCCGGGCGCGGCAGCCTATATCGACGGCACCGAACGGACCTTCCTCGACAAATACAGCGACTACATCTGGGGCGCGGTGTTGCTGTTGTCCGTGCTCGGCTCGGGCACGGCATGGTTGCGCCATTACATGAAGCGCGACGAGCGCTCGCTCACCAGCGAGCATCGGGACAAATTGCTGGCGCATATCGCGCAGGTTCGCAAGATCGACTCCGTTGAAGAGCTCGATGCGCTACAGGAAGAAGCCGACGAATTCCTGCGCGAGACGCTCGAATGTTACGACGACGGCGCAATCGACGAAGGCGACCTGTCCGCCTACGGCCTCGTGCTCGAGCAGTTTCATCACGCGGTGGCCGATCGCCGTGCGGTGCTCGGCGCGAGCCCGGCCGCACAGCCGCGCGCACGCGTCTCGTGAAAAACGCGGGCGCCTGGAGCGCGATGATTTTTGTTTGAATCGCTTTGTCGGCGGACTCGGTTCACTTCTCCCCTTGCGGGAGAGCCCCGCTCACCCCCACCCCTCCCCCGCAAGGGGAGAGGGAGCGCACTTTTGTCGTGGTCGTGGTTCAACCTAACTTCATCTAGCTCTAAAACCCGACCAGCCGGCGGACGAGGCCTACCACGCTCGCATGATGGCGATGGTGGTAATGGTGATGCGACGCGGGTGCAGCCGTCTCGTCCGAAGCCGGGGCTTGGGAAACTTCGCGACCGGGACCGATCGATTCAAACTGCGCCTTCTGCTCGTCGCTCAGCTTGGCATAGAGATCGTCGAGCGCAGACTTGACGGTTTCGACCGCCTGCAACATCGCGTCGAGGCGCTTTCCGGCGGCGGAGAGCCGCGCCGGCGGCGTCAACGCCTCGTTGGGTTCGCAGGTGCCCTTGAGCATGTCGGCGGCCTTGGCGCTCGCATCCTTCAGATTGTTGAAGCTCGCGCGCTGGGCGTCGGTCGGATGGACCCGTTGCTCGATTTCGGCCGCCGGCCAATCGGTCGCACCCGGTTGTCCGTTGCCACAACCCTGTGTCAGCACGTCTTGGTGCCCTTGGTCGCGCCGCTGATCTTCGCCAAGCGCATTCAGCCGCGACTTCTGTTCGTCGTTGAGCAACCCGTAGAAGTGATCGAGCGGCGGCTGCACGATGTTGACCGCCGAGATCATCGCCTCGAGCCGCGTCTGCATCGCCGCCAGCCGGCCGGGCGCAGTCGACGCAACTTGTGACGGACAGGCATCCTTGATGATCTGGGCCGCCTTGACCGACGCATTGGCGAGATCGTCGAGCGCCTTGCGCTCATCGTCATCCGGATTGATCGCCTGCTGGATCCGGTCGATCGGAAGGCCGGCGATTTCCTGGGTGTCCTGGCCGCACATCTGCGTCAGTTCGTTCGGCGCAGCCGCAGGACCGGACGACGACGCAGCACCGCTACGGGCAGCACCGCCGCCGACATAACCGCCGCCGGCATAACCGCCGCCGTAAGGCAGATAGCCGGCTAGGTCGTCATAACCATAAGGCGCGAAAATTCCGGCGTAGAGATCGCCATAGCCATAGTCCCAGAACGAGGGACCATAGCCCCACATCGCATAGTCAGACATGTCGTCGTAGGCGAACGGCCAGAACAGCGGGCCGACCCAGCCATAGCCGCCATTGCCGTGCCGCCACCAGCCGCCCTGCCGGTCGTGACCACGCCATCCGGCTGTCGCCGCGGCTGCCGAAATATGCGCCCGCGATGCCGGATTGTGCAGCGCACCGCGGTTATGCAGCGCGCCAGCAACAGCAGCGCCGGCAAGTGCGTGATGAACGGCGTTCGCCCGCATCGCGGCGTGCCGGTTGTTTCCACCGTTACGTCCCGCCAGCGAGTGAGCCCCGCCGAAGTTGCCGCCGCGGCCTGCATGCGAAATTACGCCACCGCCGCGGCCTGCATG
>NZ_JBAVCF010000750.1:0-2654 GCF_049586575.1 Bradyrhizobium sp. | reverse complement strand
CTCCAACTTTCCTTGGTCCGCAGATTGGTGGTCCGGTAGACGCGGCCGCGGATGTCGCCCGGACATTCCTTCGGCACCTCGACAAGGCACATATTGACCTTGTCGAAGACCTGGGAGTGCACAATGGGGTTCTCCCGGCGCATCGACACTTGAACGCCCGAATTGGAGAACCTGACGATGGTGCCGGGATCGGAGCCTTTCTTGGCGCGGGGCGTCAAGTCCTCGCCATAACGATCGGTAATCGAGGTGATGGTGGTCTCGTCGCATTCCCCGACTTTGCGCGGCAGCTTCGAGATGCGTTCGGTATTCGGCAAATCCTCGTCATCCACCGGATCGGGCGCCGGCGACCACTTGTCGGGCGGCGCACTTCCGGGATTCGGCCGCTCGGCGGGCGCCGGGTTACGCTCAGCGTACGAGGAAAGAAAACCGGGTTGCGAGCAGGCGGCAACGGCAAAGAGCGGCAACAATCCCAACAGACGAAGGCTATTCATCGTTTTTAGTTTCGGCATTACTTCGCAAAACGGTAGGCGCCGCCCTTCTCGATCGAGCGCTGAAAGGCCGGCCTTGCATGCATGCGCGCCAGCCATGCGCGCAGATTGGAGAACGGTCCGAGCCTGTTGAACACGTCGGCCATCTCGCCGACAAAACTCATCTGGATGTCTGCGCCCGTCAGCGATTGGCCTACGAAGAACTCTCTGCCCTTGAGCGCGCCATCGACAAAGCCGAGATGATTGGCAATCTCGCTGTCGATGCGCGGATGCAGCGGGCTGCCTGCTTCCTTCAACCTGGAAACATAGAGGTGGAGCATCAGGGGCAGCATGGCGGAGCCTTCGGCGTAATGCAGCCATTCATTGTAGGTCTCGTACTGCGGCGTTCCGGCCTTGGGCATCATCTTGCCGTCGCCATAGGTACGAATGAGATAATCGACGATAGCGCCGGATTCGGCGATTTTAAGATCGCCGTCCGTGATGACAGGCGATTTGCCGAGCGGGTGGATCTCCTCCAGCTCCGGCGGCGAGAGCCGCGTCTTGGCGTCGCGCTGGTAGCGCTTCATCTCGTAGGGCGTCCCAAGCTCCTCCAATAGCCACAGGATCCGCTGCGAACGGGAGTCGTTCAGATGATGAAGGGTGAGCATGTCCGGCCTCTGTAAGCATCTACGCTGGTGACAGAGCTTTATCAGAGGTGACGGCAAAAAGGCAGTCAGCCTTGGGCGACCATTCCGCTCGCGGCTCGGTCGCAAAGGTCTCGTGCGATCAATGAATTGGCTGGCCCCGCTAATCCGGTCCTATAGCCCGGTATAGCCGGCCTTGACCGAGTTGCTCGAACCATCGAGCTCGCGCAGGTAAGTGAGCCCGCACACCGTCAGCCGGTGCATGTCCTTCTCGCCCGCCTCAAACAGGGTCGTGACATATTCGGTCACCTTGGCGCGCGCCTCGGCGCTGGCCGTAGCCGAGCGGTTCAACAGAAGTTCATATGTCATCATGATACGGTCGATGGCGGCTTCCATGGATCCCTCGCGTTTGGGTGAATCTGGATTTGATCTGTCAGGCGTCTTCGTTTTCCAGCGCTTCGAACCTGGTGATCGCCTTGTTGGCCAGTCTGATCTTGTTGAACTCGCCGCGCTCGAACAGTTGCACGATGATCGTCAGCAATTGCTCGTCGGTCGCAAAACTGTCGACGATGGCGCCGGTCCGGCACAGGTAGTCGGCGGCGATCGCATAGGCGTCGCTGACCACCCCGACATTCATGACCCGTAGTCCGCGCTCGACGAGCATTATCGTTCTCCGATACGCACCGATAAGCCCGTTCGCCCACGAAAGTTCCATTTCGGCGGGCCTGAAATCGCCACAAAAAAGAAAAAGCGCACCGGTCCGGAAAAATCCGAACCAGTACGCTGATGGGGGAAGTGTCTCGTAGATCGTTGCGGCTGCCGGTCTTCTTAAACGGCCGGCTTGGCCAAAACAGAACTCAGAGCCGATAGAGGATCTGGTCGGTCCAGAACCGCTCGAGGCGATGCAGCGACTTGTTCAGGGTCGCAAATTCCTCGTTCGAGATGCCGCCGACCTGTTCCACGGTCTTGACATGCTTCTGATAGAGAGCGTCGACGATGCGGCGGATTTCCTGGCCCTGCGGGGTCAGGCGAATGCGAACCGAACGGCGATCGACGCGCGAACGCTGGTGGTCGAGGAAGCCGAGCTCGACCAGCTTCTTCAGATTGTAGGAGACGTTGGAGCCGAGATAATAGCCGCGGGTGCGCAGCTCGCCGGCGGTCAATTCCTTGTCGCCGATGTTATAGAGCAAGAGCGCCTGCACCGAATTGATGTCGGCGCGGCCGCGACGATCGAATTCATCCTTGATGACATCGAGCAGCCGGCGATGCAGCCGCTCCACCAACGTCAGCGCTTCAAGATAGAGCGGCTGAACCGGAGTTTGCCCCGGAGCGCGCTCGACGGCGTCCACCGCCGTTGCAACGGCTTTCATCATGACACTTCCCCTGTTGTCGTCTTAGCGACTTATTCGACGAAACTTTTGTCCCGCCTGATAGCTTCAACTTAAGGGGTGCGTTTGAAGATCAGCTTAAATAAGAGAATAAAGAGATCATGAATTTAAGACAGTGAATCGCGGATTAAGCCTGCAATACAAGGGCTTTTTGC
>NZ_JBAVCF010000749.1:0-2811 GCF_049586575.1 Bradyrhizobium sp. | reverse complement strand
CGATGGACCCGCAGGCCCGGTGACGCTGGCCGATCTGTTCAAGGGCAGGCCCCAGCTCGTGGTCCAGCATGTGATGTTCCGGCCCGATTGGGACGCGGCCTGCAAAAGCTGCTCGTTCTGGGCCGATGGTCTCGATCGCACGGTGCCGCATCTTGCCGCGCGCGACACCACCGTCGTCGCGATTTCGCTGGCGCCGGTCACAAAGCTCGAGGCGTTCAAGAAGCGGATGGGCTGGACCTTCGATTGGGTCTCCTCGGGCGGCTGCGACTTCAATGCCGATTACGGCGTCAGCTATACGCGCGAACAGATCGAGAAGGGCGAAAACAGGTACAATTTCGGCACCACGCCGTTCTACGGCGACGAACTGCCCGGCATCAGCGTGTTCTACCGCGACGAGGAGGGCCGCATCTTCCACACCTACTCATGCTATGCGCGCGGCCTCGACATGATGAATGCCGCCTACCACTATCTCGACCTGACGCCGCTCGGCCGGCATGAGGAAGGGCTGCCCTATCCGATGGACTGGGTGCGCCTGCGCGACCAATACACGCCGGAAGCGGCCAAGGGCGCGTGTTGTCACGGGTGATGGGTTCGAAATGCTGTTCTCGTGAGCGTGGTGATGGCTTGCCGAGCCGTAGCTCGCTGAAAGCGAGCGAAGGCTGGTGGGCCTTGTTGGATACGTATCGAACTGCTTGCCTAGTGCGGCGAATTTGAAGTTCCTATCAGTGTTGCGGCAATCGCTTTATAGGAACTTCAAATTCAACGCCGCACTAGAATCAATAAGTTACTAGAGCTCCTTTGATTCCGAAGCTCGCATCGGAAGTTGCCGCGATACCGTGCGAACTTCGGAATCGGAGCTCTAGTGCCAAGTCCGGAGATTCGTGAAGTTTTCGAGCAGGTTCGAAGCGGCTACATAATTTGAGCAGATAACAAGGCACTAAGGCAACGGATTTTGATTCCGTCACTCGAAGGTTCGATCCCTCCCGCCACCATGATTGGGGCAAACTTCGCTAAAATCGAATGGCTTCTCGGATTGCGGGAATAACTCGCCTTCCGGACGAGTCTTGGTCTCGGTGAATTCGCTCAGGCGAGAAAATTCAGACGATGCACCCGGTGTCATCCCAACATGATGTCTGATTGGGCGGTTCATCGCTGGTTCAGAAGCGCAACGGCAATCTGGGGTTGCTCGACTCGAGCAGTACCAAATAGGATCAAATCCCGTGTCGCAAACAGGCACTGATACCAGGAGCGCCTGACTACACATGAGAAAACTCTTCTCGATCCTGGCGGTCTGTCTGCTGCTTCCCGTTTCGGTCCACGCCACCGAAATCTGGATGTTGGGCGGTCCGCACGTCGAGCATCATGCTCCCGGATGGGAAAATATACGGACAGACGCGGGGAGCATGTGGACGCCCGATGCCCCGTGGAAGACCGTCGCTGGTGCCGTGCGTGTCATCCAGTTTCGTCCGACCAGCGTTGAACGCGCGCGCGATAGCGATCTGCGGGAGGCGCTCGCGGACCTCAAGCGGCGCAACATTGCGTTTGCCATCGGTACCGGCCTGTTGATCCGCTCGGACCGCTGCCGGGCGACGACCGAAGCCTATGTCGATCAAAAGACGATGGAAGGCTTGTTCGACAAGCTTCGCCGCAACGGGGCGGACGTGAAATATGTAACGATGGACGAGCCATTCTTCTATGGCCACAGGGATTCAGGCCCAACGTCCTGTCACGAATCTCCACAAGCGCTGGCCCAGGCTCTGAAGGAGAGCATTGCCATCGTGAGGAAGTATTTTCCAAATGCGAAAATTGGTTCCGATGAAGTGGTGGATGCATCCGAACCCTGGGTGCAGGAGCTTGTCCAGTGGACCGACACCTTCAAGGCCGTGACCGGCGAGCCGCTGGCCTACATTCATATGGATCTCAATTGGAAAAAGGGATCTGTGCGCAACCTTGTGCCGCTGGCCGCGGCCCTGAAGCAGCGCCATGTCGCGCTGGGTGTTATTTATGACGCCGACAGTGCCAACAACAACAGCGATGAAAACTGGTCGCGCAACACCATCAGCCACTTCGCCGAAGTTGAATCAGGACTTGGAGTTCATCCCGATCATGCGGTGATCGAGACGTGGGTAAAAACTCCAACCCGCATGCTGCCCGAGAATCAGCCCGGCACTTTCACGAATGTGGTCCTGCAATACATCCAGCAGCACAGGCAATGATGCGCAGTGATCTGCCGATTTTGCCAAGGAAACGCGACCGATGAGAAAGATGTTCTCCGCAGCAGCACTCGGCCTTCTGCTGACCGGTTCGGCTATGGCCGGAGCGCCCGGCGCGCCGGCGCCGGAAATCTGGTTTTTTCTTCGTCCCTTCGCGATGAGCAACGAAGGGGTCGACGGCCAGCAGGGCTGGCAAAAACTCTTCGTCGAACCAAATGCGCCCTGGCCATCTTTCATGGATCACGTTCGGGTTGTCGCCCTTGCCGGCAACATGAAAACGGTGCCCGATGAGGTTCTGGCGCAGGCCTTCGCGAAGCTAAAGCAGAAGCGCATTGGCTTCGCCATCGAGTCGCTCGCGCAGAGCTGGGTCGGCTACGAACAATATAAGTGCGGCCATGGCGTCGAAGGTTATACGGATCCGCCCGGAAACGCGCAGATCGCCCGTCGGATCAAGGCTGCGGGCGGTGAGTTGGTCTACGTGACCATGGATGGCCCGCTTTATTCCGGACACTATTTCAATGGCCCCAACGCGTGCCACAGCACGATTGAGAACGTTGCGGAACGGGCGGCGGCAGTCATGCGCGAATATCAAAAGGTC
>NZ_JBAVCF010000748.1:0-2280 GCF_049586575.1 Bradyrhizobium sp. | reverse complement strand
GTATGAGAGCTGGTACGCGCCGATCTCCGTGATATTGGCGGTGCCGCTGTCGCTGATCGGGCCGATGCTGGTGCTGGAAGCGCTGAAGATCGACAACAACCTCTACGTCCAAATCGGACTTATCCTTCTGATCGCGCTGTCCGCCAAGAACGCGATTTTGATCGTCGAGGTTGCGCTCGAACTGCACGCGGCCGGCAAGTCGGTCATCGAATCCGCGATTGAGGCGGCGCGGGCGAGATTCCGCCCGATCCTGATGACGTCTTTCGCCTTTATCCTGGGCGTCCTGCCGCTGGTGCTTGCCACGGGGGCCGGCGCCAACGCCCGCAAGTCGATCGGCATCACCGTCTTCTCGGGCATGCTGGCCTCGACCTGCCTTGCGGTGCTGCTGGTTCCGACCTTCTTCGTCGTGGTGCAGCGCTTCGAGAATTGGCGTGCGGGCAAGAAAGCAGCGGTCGCCAGGCCGGCTTAGCTAGCCTCCAGCTTTAGCTTTCTCGGCCTTCTTCGGCTTGGGCGGCCCTTCGACCGGCGGCAGCGACTTCACATATTCCGCGATCGCGGCCGTATCGGCATCCGGCAGTTGCGAGGTGTTCTTGATCACGGCCACCATCGAGCCGCCGGCGGAATCGCCGTCGGGCGTTTGCCCGGTCTTGAGGAAATAATCGACGTCCTTGGCGCTCCAGTCGGAGAGCCCCTTCGGGGTGATGTTCGGCACCCAGCCCTCGCCTTCGGGATTGGGACCGCCGGCGAAGCGTTGCGCCGATATGATGCCGCCGAGGAAGTTGCGCGGCGAATGACACTCGGCGCAATGGCCGAGGCTATTGACGAGATAGGCGCCGCGATTCCATTGGGCGGAATGCGCGCTGTCCGGCGCAAATGGTTTGCGGTCGAAGAACATCAGCTTCCAGATGCCGACATTGCGGCGGATGTTGAACGGAAACGGAAGGTCGTGATCGCGCACCTTGCCGGGCACCGGTGCCAGCGTCTTCAGATAGGCGAACAGGTCCCTGACGTCGTCGATCCTGGCGTGGGCGTAGGACGTATAGGGAAACGCGGGAAACAAGTGCTGCCCACGCGGCGAAACCCCTCTCATCAACGAATTGACGAATTCGGCCTCGGTCCATTGACCGATCCCGTCAGCCGCGTCGGGCGAGATGTTCGGCGCGTAGAATGTACCGAATGGCGAGCGTAGCGCGAGGCCGCCACCGAGTTTCAGGCGGTCTGGCTGATCCGGCACCGCGTGACAGGCCGAACAGCCACCCGCGTTGAAGGCGACGAGGCCATTGGCGAGGTCAGGCGTCCGGGGCTGGAGGGTTATCTCCGCTCCGGATCCGACCGAGGGCTCCGTCAGCCCCCAGTAGGACGCAAGACCAAGGGCGACAACAATTCCTGCACCAAGAAATATTCCCCGCCGCATCATCGATCCGTCATTTGGGGAGAAACCCTCGCTTTCAGCGGCGGAAGTTGAGTCCGATTTGACCTCTACCGCCAGCATAGCTGCTGCGCGGCCCTCGGGCCGGCCAAAATTTGGGGCTTTCCAGCGAATTCTGGGAATAAAGTTGGAACCCGGCGGTTAGTCGGTACGTATATTTGGCGTCACAGGGAGAGAACCATGACCAAAGCCATCATTGCTACACTTGCGCTTGCCGCGACCGTTGTTTTCGCGGGTCCGGCCTTTGCCGAGAAATTCAAGGCGGCGTTGAGCGGCAAGTCCGAAGTACCGCCCAATGCCAGCGCCGGCACCGGCACCGCCGATATCGACTATGACCCCGCCAGCAAGAAGCTTTCCTGGAAACTGACCTATAGCGGACTGAGCGGTCCGGCGAAGGCCGCCCATTTCCACGGCCCCGCCGAGCCCGGCAAGAATGCCGGCGTCGTCGCGGCCATTCCCGGCGCGACCTCGAGCCCTGCCGAAGGCAGCGCCACGCTGACCGACGCCCAGGCGGCCGATCTCGAAGCCGGCAAGCTCTACGTCAACGTGCACACCGAGGCCAATCCCGGAGGCGAAATCCGCGGGCAGGTGACGAAGTAAACGCGACGAAGCTACTCCCTCACGCCAGGGGTTCTTCATCTCATCGCAGGACGAACAAGGAAGGGGTGAAAGCCTGATGGCCTTCACCCCTTTCTGCTGTGTCGTGGAAGACCAGCGTTGCGACAGACGGCGCTGAAGTCTCGCGCCGTTCTTCGTCGCGGTCAGCCCTTCTTGATCCGGAAGGTCTCGTGGCAGTTGCCGCATGCCTTGCCGATGGCGGGTGCGTTGACCTTCAGCGTATCGAGGCCCGT
>NZ_JBAVCF010000747.1:0-2717 GCF_049586575.1 Bradyrhizobium sp. | reverse complement strand
CAGCGATGAAATGCGCGATCGGCAGGCCGTAGAGCTGCGCCATCTGGCCCCACAACGCACTGCCGGCCGTATGCGCCCCGAGATAGGCCGTCATGAACAACGCAAGCCCGCGCGCCCGCACCCATTCGGGCAACGCGATCTGCGCCGATACGTTGAGTATCGAGAGCACCGCGATCCAAGAAGCACCGGCGATCAGGCTCGCGATCAGCGCGGTTAGGGCATCGCGCGCGAGCCCGAACAATACCAGGGCGAACGCCGTGCCAATGGTGCCGGCCACGACGAGCCGATCGGCGCCGAGCTGCCGTTTCGCCCACGGCAGCCCGAATGCGGCACCGACCGCGCCAGCGCCTATTCCGCCCAGCAGGATGCCGTAGACCTCTGGCCCAGCCGCAATTTGGCTACGCGCCACCAGCGGCAGCAGCGCCCAATAGGCGCTGGCGAATAGGAAGAAGCCAACCGCGCGCAGGAGCGTCGCGCGCAAATAGCGATTATGCCGCGCATGTCGCAGCCCGGTGCGGATCGCGCGACCGAACCGCTCAGCCGGCAGATGGCTCCCGCCGCGCCGCGGAGGTTGCCACCAGATGAGCCCGCCATTAATGCCGAGATTGCTCACGGCATTGATCCAGAAAGGTGCCGTGATGCCGAAGGCTGCCGTCAACGCGCCGCCGAGCGCGGGCCCGATCGCGCGGCTGAGGTTGAAGCCGACGCTGTTCGCCGCGATCGCAGCATGCAGGTCCCGCTTCGGCACGAGCTGCGGCGTAACCGCTTGCCATGCGGGCGCCGTCAGCGCTCCGAAGGCGCCGATCAGAAACGTGAATACGAGGAGTAGGCTCGGTGTTACAAGATCGAACGCGACCAGAGCCGCGAAGATCGCCGCGATTGCTGTGTTAGCGGCTTCCCCTGCGATCAGGTAGCGCCGACGGTCGACGATGTCGGCAAGCGCACCGGCCGGGATCGCGATTAGGAACATCGGTAAGCTGGCTGCGACTTGCACCAACGAGACGGTCAGCGGATCGGGATCGAGGTTCGTCATCAGCCAGCCTGAGGCGGCGGTGTACATCCAGGTGCCGATGTTGGCGACGACGGAGGCGGTCCAGATCACCGTAAACGCCGGATGGCGGAACGGACCGAAGGCCGAGCCGGTCGCCGGCTCCGGGTCGTCGCGGATCGCGCGCGGTGCTTCGCCTGACATCCTAGTTAGTTAGGCCTTGCCGACCGAAAAAACCAGCGCCAGTCGCTGTTGGCGGACGTGACAAACACTTCAGCGCAGATTGACGCCTAGTGGGCCGCATAATACCTCCCCTAATAAGACGTCTTCCACTCCGAGCAAAAGTCGGTCCCCTAGTCAAAACCCTGCCGGAGAAGGCGGGTTTTTGCTTTCAGCGCATTGACGCGCTGGGTCACTGGGCGGGCGGGGAAGTCCGTTGAAGCGGAGAGTTTCGTCCGAGTTCGGAGCCAGCGATGAAATGCGCAGCGTCGCGATGGTGCTCTCCAGCCCTCAAAGCCCGACCGTCTTCAGAAGCTGTTCAGGATAACGCTCGCCCTCGATCTTGATCGCCGCGGCCGCGCACTGGATCTCGGCAAGGTTTGCCTGCGTTGGGGGAATTCGCGGAAACACTCTGCTTGTTCGACACACGTTTCGGGACACCGCGTAGCGCTCACGGATGAGTACGAACCCCCGATTTCTGCGCTGCACTACGCCACTGCTCTCACTTGAGCTATTGCTGGTTTTCCTTCGCGGGGCGTTGGTTCACCGGGGCAAAGAACGGCCCGCCGCCCCTCCTCCATTCGGATGCAGAAGATCATTGGCTTTGCGATATTTTCGATGCGTCGGTTGGAGGAGATTACGCGGATCTCATGGAAGGAGCTCGATGAGGAAGGAAGCCGCGTCTTGATCCGAGATATGAAGAACCCCCGGCGAGAAGATCGGGAATGACGTATGGTGCGATCTTCCCCAGGGAGCGCTCCAGATCATGCTCACAATGCCGAAGAGGCGCGATGAAATCATTCCGTTTTGCGGCGACGCCGTTGGAACTAATTTCACGCGCACGTGCCAATTCCTGAGGATCATCGACTTGCATCTGCATGATCTTCGTTACGATGGTATTTCCAGGTTGTTCAAAGTCGGTCGAAACATCCCACAGGTCGCAGCAGTCTCTGGTCATCGCTCCTGGTCGAGTCTCAAACGTTATACGCATCTGCGCCAGACAGGCGACAAATATGCTGGATGGAAAAGGCTTGCAATCTTGACAAGGTCTACCAGCCCGCAGATCCGCGACACTGACACGCAAGTTCGCCGATTGTATTCAGCTTGGAAGTCGAAAGATTGCGCAAAGCATGGAAGCCCAATTCCGACATTTTGCAGCCTTTGGGGGTGATTGAGACTGCTACAGAATTTTGCGTTGTCAGAATGGTCCAATCCCAACGAAGGGCGGGAATCGGGAAGGCATGTCAATGAAAGAAGCAGTCGGGCGGACACGATTCCCGACTTTCAAGAATTCACAAGCCGGTACATCAGAACGCTCGCACTCGAAGTCGTTCGACGACCCGGTTGTTTCGGCGCCACCGGCAATAGTTAACATAACAGGTCTCAGTCATTTTCGGTCTGGTCGCTTCGGCTTTTGTTGTGGCCCGGAACCGCGGTCGACGGCGGCATGAGGAATGCGTCAAAGCGCTCTTTCACGATCGCGTAGCATTCGCACGACGCCTTCTCCAGG